>UQEM01000233.1 GCA_900540005.1 uncultured Ruminococcus sp. | reverse complement strand
CGTGGGCTCGGAGATGTGTATAAGAGACAGATCACTTACTGCGGGACGGGCGTTCAGAAAGAACAAGGGCGTTATCATCCGCACAGACAAGTCCGGCAATCTTATCATCGACCTGCACATCAAAGTTACTTATGGCACAAATATAACCGCTGCTGTCAACAGCATAATCCACAAGGTCAGCTTTAACGTAGAGGAGTCCGCAGGCATACCCGTCGGAAGAGTCAACGTTTTTGTTGACGATATGAACGCATAAACATTCGGTACGCTCCTTATTACTTTTGAATTGGAGGACTTTAACGTGATAAAAGGTTCTGTGCTGAGAGACGCTGTTATCTCGGCTGCAATTACTATAAACAACAGAAAAAGAGAAGTTGACGAGCTCAACGTTTACCCTGTTCCTGACGGAGATACGGGTACAAATATGTCAATGACTATCGGCAATTCGGTTGCCGAGCTGAAACGATTGAACAATCAGACAACTGCCGCAGAAGTCGCTTCAACAGCCGCTTCCGCCTTTCTGAGAGGCGCAAGAGGAAACTCGGGCGTTATTCTCTCGCTCATTTTCCGCGGCTTTTCAAAGGGGCTTGGAGGCTGTAAAGAAGCAGGCTGCGAGGACTTTGCAAAGGCGCTCAATCTCGGTGTAGAGGCGGCTTACAAGGCTGTCATGAAGCCTGTTGAGGGAACTATCCTCACCGTTGTAAAGGCTGCTGCGGCAAAGGCTGACGAGATCTGCCTGCAAACCAACGATGAGGTGACATTCTGGAGAGAGGTCTGTGCTGAGGCTGAACGCGTTCTGGCAATGACTACGGAAATGCTGCCGCAGCTCAAAAAGGCAGGCGTAGTTGACGCAGGCGGCAAGGGACTGTGCATTATCCTCTGCGCTATGACCGATGTTTTCGCAGGCGGAAAAATTGCAGAACCTGCCGAAACTGCTGCCGCACAGGAAACTTCCGCAGACTCGTTCCGCACGGCTGTCAGCGAGTACGATTCAGATATAACCTATACTTACTGTACGGAGTTCATGCTTGAAAAGACTCCCAACTCGGGCAAGGACGTTTTCATGCTCCGCGCTTATCTTGAAACTATCGGCGACTGCGTAGTTGTCGTTGACGATGAGAAAATTATAAAAGTTCACGTTCATACCGATAATCCGGGACTTGCCATACAGAAGGGTCTCGAATTCGGCTACTTCATAAACGACCCGAGACCAAAAATCGAGAATATGCGCATTCAGCATGAAAACAAGGTCAAGGAAGCTCAGGCTGCCGAGGAGGGATTCACTCCTGCAGAGCCCGAAAAGGAGTTCGGTTTCGTTGCAGTTGCCGCAGGTCACGGACTTGAGGCAATGTTCAGAGATCTCGGTGCTGATGTTGTCGTCAAGGGCGGTCAGACAATGAACCCCTCGACAGATGATATTCTCCGCGCTATCATGCAGACTCCTGCACGAACCGTTTTCGTTCTCCCGAACAACAAGAATATCATCATGGCAGCCGAACAGGCTGTAAAGCTTACGGACAGAAAGGTCTGCGTTCTCCAGACAAGAACGATCCCACAGGGAATTTCCGCAATGCTCGCATTTGACGAGACTCAGACTCTCTCCGAGAACCGTATCAACATGACCAAGGCTTTCGAGAAGGTCTCAACGGGACTTATCACTTTTGCCGCGCGCAATTCAGAGTTTGAGGGACACCAGATCAAGGAGGGCGAGATTCTTGCGCTTGACAACGGCAAGCTCTCGTTCACCGAAAAGGACATCAACAAGGCAACATACAAGCTCGTGAAAAAGCTTTCTAAGGGCGACGCGAACTTTGTAACGCTCATATACGGAGCTAATGTGACCGAGAAAAACGCCGAGCAGCTAAAGGATTATATCCAGTCAAAGCTTGGCGACAAGATAGAGGTCATGCTCGTAAACGGCGGTCAGCCCGTATACTATTACATCATCTCTGTTGAATAATGCATAACAAAAAGGGTATCTGTTTCAGATACCCTTTATTTATTGACTAATAATGGGATTCTAAAGGGTTGTTAACCCTTTAGCGGATTCCAAAGGCAGA
>UQEM01000232.1 GCA_900540005.1 uncultured Ruminococcus sp. | reverse complement strand
TGATCTCCAAAACCTCATCTATTGCAAAAGGCGCGAGTCGTGTCGAACAGCTAATAAGAATAGACTTAGCCGTTTTTCCGGCAGCGAGCTTATACGCCTTGAATTGTTTGAGAGCAAAAGCACCCATTCGCCGTTGTTCGGCATCGGGCTTTGTTTCAAACAGGTCAGCATAGTCCTCCATAACATCAGGATCATCGTGCTTTGTGCCGTTCAGCCAGCACTCCACGATCTCAAATTCAAGGTCAATGCTGTTCTTGAACTCCTCATCGTCCTCACGGCACTCCGAATTGTTGATCATGTCGATCAGCGTTTCAAAGTTCCATTCATCTTCGGGATACATAGCGAAAATAAGTGCAATATACGCAGTATAGGCTTCCATACTCAGCCAGTCATGAAGGTCTTTGAGTACAGCTTCGGCTTCATCGGGTGTCGCATAGATACCCATAGGAATTTGATTGCCTGCTGTATCCGTACCGATCATCTCATAATCGGGTGTGATCGTACCGCTTTCCTCATCGACCTCAGCATCTTCCCAATTCGTGATGATACCGATCCTGACGAGATTATCGTAGTTCAGAAATTCACCGAACTGCGTAACGATAGTCTTAGCCATTGTTCTCACCGCCCTTTCCGTAAAGCGTTGCGAGCTGGTTGTTGAAGTCCTCCTGCGCTTCATCAAGATCTTCAAAAACGCAGTTCAGGAGATTGTAGCTGACCTTATCACCGAGCATATCCATGATAAGCGCTTCGATTTCACCGTGAAAACGGTTGAAAAGATCATTTACATCCTGAAAAGAAGGATTCTTAGGCATAGTTACACCTCCTCATTGGGCTTAGGGTTGAAGTACCCGATTTTCTCGTAAACGAGCTTATAAGGGCAGTAATAGCGATGCTGATCGCCTTTACCGCAGGGAATCGCATAACCGAAGTCAACAGCTCCGGCAATAAGCCCCTTTTTCAGCGTAGCAACGCCGATACCGCTTGCCTGAGAGATCTCAGACAGCGATACATTCCTGCCTGTAAATGCAGGAGTTACCGCCACATTCTTCTTTGCAGCCATAGAACCACCTCCTTTCGTAATCAGACAGCGATACCATAGCCAAGATCTCGCCTGATCTGTTCGTCAATGTTACGGCTCTCACAGCCTTCGTTGAAATGATAAGTCAGAACCTCGTTGTAGAGGGAACTGATGAAATATCTGCGGAAATCCTTGATATTATCGACCTTTGCCATATTTTCAAGGACATTCTCTACCATGTAGATATTGGCTTTGAGCATCTTTGACTGAATAACTGCTCTGGGGAATGCCTGACCTCTGAGTGTGGTATAGGGCAGAAGGGAACATATTTCGTTAACGATAAAGCCGACTATTTCATCTGCTTCTGCATAACCGTCCCGACCGTCCTGACAGAGCCAGTCACCAAGATGCCAGTAGTCGAGATTATCTCTGACAACTTCTGTGAAATACTCTACTTCTTCTGCGTTATATCCGTCAGTCACTCTCTCAGCAGTTTTTTCAACACTTGGAATGTTGAAAGTTGACTTTGCCGCCGCAGGAATGATAGAGGATTTATCACACAGTAATTGATTTTTCTGTTTTGTATTGTTGTTATTATATTGTCCTGATTTTCAGACAGCGGAGTTTCAGCAGGCGGAGTGTCCAGATACGGGTTTTCCACCTTCTGTTTTTCACCCGAAGAAGAAACAGAAGCCTTCGCCTTGCCGCCCTCACGGATCGTAATAGCCTTGCGTCTGGTCTCAGCTTCAAGTTCGTCCGCTTCTTCCTTGTTGACAGGAACATCGAAAAAGCTGTACACATACTCAAAATGATTGTTTACGCTCTCGTTAGACAGGAGCTTAGTGCGAACAAGGTAGCCCTTATCAATGAGTTTATTGACTGCGTTATGCACGGCAGTCTTGCCCTCTTTGCATATTGCTTTCAGTCCCGACATAGAGAAATTCCAGCTATTCGGCAGAGAAAGAACTTTCAGCATGCAGCAGCTTTTTTCGCTGCATGCCATCAGAAGTCCGGAAAGAGCAGCGATTGAAATATATTGCATATCGAACCGATGACG
>UQEM01000231.1 GCA_900540005.1 uncultured Ruminococcus sp. | reverse complement strand
TAGCAGGAGTAATCGTTGATTTTTGTAACGAAACTCGAAAAAGGGTGCATTTTTCTAAAAGTTATCGTTGACTTTTGAAAGCGGATAAAAAAATAGGGGCTTTGGATGAGCCAGTGTGAGATATATCACATTGGTATCCACAGCTCCCACATTTCTGAGCTTCGGCATTTCCTCATTTTTTTCTTAATACTATCTTCTATCCGTCCTATCGTAGAGTAGATGCTACCATTAACTGCAGCAATATTAGGCTTGACATCAAATCCTCGCTTATGATAGAACATATTTCTTCGCTGTTTTTTCTTCTCGTCCTTTGCATCAACAAACGAAAGTTCACCTATTACTACACTTTGCTCATCAAAGCCATTTTGAATTGCAAGTGATATCAATGCTTCAAGTAATGCAGTGCCATAGCCACTATCCTCGTGAACATACAATCCTGTTTGGAAGTTATGCGATCCGCAGTCTGAGTGAAGTTCACAGATTTTTATATAGTCATCTTCCTTATAAAATCTATATTCAATGTAAGGAAACTGTGTATCAGCATCACTGCTTGTATTGCCAACTATATATGGACTTAGAATAAATATCTATCTTGATGCGGCGCCGTGAAGTATATGGAGCAACTCTCCGTTCATACTGACTTGAACACCTATTAAAGCAGCATGGTTAAAATTGGCTATAATAGGAAGACGCTCTTCAAATTTCCTATATACAGATAGGCATCTGGAAGCCTCATTTTTCTTTTCGATAAGTTCTGCATTCGCCTCGATTACCTCATCATATTCAGTTTCGTCAACAAAATGAAATAATAGTCTTAATACATATTTAAGAAACATGATACAGCTCCTTGTATCCTTCTTTGCTAGGAAGTGTCACCATGAAGGTTGAACGAACAAGCTTAAATCTCACGAGTCAATGTTAAAGTTAACTGTGCTGCAATTGACTTTCTGTTGTTAATGGGACGGAGAGGTTTTCACTACAGCATATTGTTACTCCGTTTTCAGGCAACAGCCAATTGTCAAACTTTACAGATATCGTATTATCATATACAACATTTGATGAGTTAGAAGTGATATCGAACGAACCGAATGCATGAACCCACACCTTGTAATTTTCTGGTGCATAAAAGTTAAGTAGGAACTTTCTACAAGGAGCATCTACTCTAAACCTCATTGAATTGTCTTCATCTGTCACTCCCGATTGATATTCAATTCTGATGACCAAATCCTGATCTGAGCGGATTGTAACATTTTTTTATTCCACTGAGTAATATCCTGAATACCCGCATTTTTTTATAACTGATCCGTTGTTTCACTCTTGGTGATTATAACATCATCACTTATTGATTTTTCGGCTCCATCTATACTTAGCGATATGAATTCAAAGGCTTCCATCTGCGATCCAGCATCCGGATTATCAGCAGGACCTAATAAGTATCCACAGAGATGGAGCTGTGAAACTGTTATCTCATCGGTATAGCCACGCAATTTTATAGTTCGCACAATAAGTCTCTCTGTGTAGTGCTCTTGTGGGAAGTAACTCACATTAATATTGCATTCCTCATAATAATACTCATACTTTAACGTATTTATAGTGCCTCTAAATACAGAGAACAGTTCTTGTTTTACGAGATGCCGATTATAATAGTTTCGCTCTAAGTTTTCAATCATCTTCTGCTTATTTTCCTCAGAAAGGTTAGAATAGAATTCAGGCGAAGCAAATATGTCATTCGCCAACAGTTCAGTATAAGTAGCGTTCTTCTGGTTTTTTCTATCAGTGCTGATGTTAATAGTGTTGTACCGACAATAGAAACAATAACAAGAAAAGAATCTTTTAGCACATTAAGAAGAATTAATACCCAATCTTCGAACACTTGATTGTTGGAGACTGAATCAATCTGAAGCAAAACTAAGGTGAGAATGTAAAGAATTAAAATTATAAAAAAGATCACCAGTAGTATCGCAGTTATTTTATGAGAGTTTTCGAAATCTTTGAATTATAAAACATTACTCTTTTTATCCGCCGAGCCTCTGAAAAAAAGTCTGTAAAAAGACAGCAAACTGTGATAAAATAGAAATA
>UQEM01000230.1 GCA_900540005.1 uncultured Ruminococcus sp. | reverse complement strand
ACCCTTTAGCGGATTCCAAAGGCAGAGCCTTTGGTGAGGTGTGGGGCAAAGCCCCACAAACAGCAACAAGCGCTCCGCAAAAGGTGAATTTCAAAACAGTCCGGTGGACTGTTTTGAAAGAGGGAACGCCCTGTAAGTGAGGGCGTTCCCTTATAAAAATTATGCTTTTTAAAAAGATGAGCTGCACAGCAAATGATGTACAGCTTTATAATTCGTATATCAGAAGCTGTTCTCATAGGAAAAGACGGGCGCTTATTCTATGAGAACAACTTCTCAGCTTTTAAGGTATTTTGAAAGTTTTTTCTTGCGCTTTTCAGCATACATCATCTTGTCGGCATCGGTCACAAAGTCGAAAATGTCTCTTTTTTCTTTAGGGACAGCAATAACATGACCGATACTTGCGCTGAGGACGAACGGATTCAGCTTTTGAGCGTTTATCTCCGCGATATTTGCAAGGATAGACTTTGTTAGCGTATTCGCCTCGGATTCAGTGTAGTTTGCGCCGAAAATTATAAACTCATCGCCGCCGAAACGGCAGTAGACTTCGCCGTTTACGCAGGATTTTTCCAGCACGTCAGCAATATTGCGTATCGCATTGTCACCAACGCTGTGACCGTAGGTGTCGTTTATATTCTTCAGACCGTCAAGGTCGATGAACATTAGCATGACCTTTCTGTCGTTGAGTGCACAGTCGAGATAGAGCTGCTCGCTTGCCTGCACAAAGCCGTTTCTGTTGTAAATTCCCGTAAACGTATCCTGCACATAGAGATTGCCCAGACGATCAACGGCAGATTCAAGACACATAAGCTTTCGCAGATTTTCGAGTGAATTGCTGACGTTTATGCAGAACGTCTGGAACATGGAATTATGCAGCGAAACGGTGGGATTGAGTATGACCATGTAGCCGAGACACCTCTCCGCGAAATGAAGCGGAACGATGTAGTAAAACTTTCCCGTTCTTCCATCATTGCCTATCGGCGGGATTATTCCGCGCGAACTGAAATTGCCCACATCATGGAATTCTCCGCGTATATATACGATAGCAGGTATCACTTCTTCGGTGAACCTTTTCGGCACGCAGTGGGACTTGTCGGCAGCAGCGGAGAGCGCGTCTACGCTGGGATCCGAGTTCCAGCCATCACAAAGGCAGAAGTAGAATTCCTCAGGGTCAAAGCTTTTCATGAAAGCTTTCATTGAACCGATAAACTCGTCATAGGTATTGCAGGCGAGGAGATCGCACGACAGCTTGTTTATGATGTTGGAATAAGTCTGGGAATTTTCAAACCTCATGTAGTTGCGGTAGTTTAGCTTTTTGAACTCGTAAAGGTCGCTGAGGATATTTTCGCGGCAGCCACAGCTTTCGGTGAAGATAGCAGACATATTGAGGACAACGCTGCGCTCCTGAGCAATGCCGTTGAAGTGGTTGTACAGCATTTTGCAGGCAAGTCGTCCTGAAAGTGAAAGCGGACGGCCGACCGAGGTCAGCTCGACCTGATAATTGTGGTTGCTGTATGTGTTGTCAAAACCTGTTACGGCGATATCGTCCGGGACGGAAAGTCCCTCGTCACCGAAACGGTTTATCACAGCGGCAGCCATTACATCGTTGGCGCAGATCACAGCCTGCGGCAGACCATTGGGATTTGCGAGAAAACTCTCGGCAGCGGCACGTCCCGAGGGTGCGCGGAAGTCGCCGTGATAGATATAATCGTCGCTAATTGTGATATTATGTTCGCGCAGTACTTCGAGAAAACCGCTTAGACGGGCGGAACTTTCCGGATTGTCATCAGGGCCTGAAATATAAGCAAACCGCGAAAATCCGTGGCGTTCGATAAGGTGTTCGGTTATGCAGCGCATTGCGTGCTTATTGTCAATGCCTATATAATAAAGGTAGGGGATATCGTTATCAATGCTGACTGCGGGGATACCTGCTTCTTTGATCCTGTTTAGGATATCGGTCACCACCGACTGATAACCGACAGTATTGGTGAGGAGGATAGCTCCGTCAAAGTCATTGAAATCGGGCAAAGAGAAGATACTGCATTCGCCCATGTCATGGCGCGGATTTATCAGAGCGCCGCTGTATGAAATGAATGCGGATATATTACTGTCTCTTATACACATCTCCGAGCCCACGAGACTCGACGTCATCTC
>UQEM01000229.1 GCA_900540005.1 uncultured Ruminococcus sp. | reverse complement strand
TATTTCTATTTTATCACAGTTTGCTGTCTTTTTACAGACTTTTTTTCAGAGGCTCAAATAATACAAAAAAGCGATAGAGAACTTAAACTCTATCGCTTTTTATAATATCAGTTTCACATAAAATACGATGTGAATTTAATCGCAATCGACGTATAACAGATGTTTTCCGCAATGGAGACACCGGAATAAATACCCCTGCATACTTCCGTCATTTTGCATATATTCCTTTACATCTGTAAGGTCAAACCCACATATGTCCTGATCGTATGTTTCTTCGATCTCCTTGTCAATACCTGAACGTATCAGATCGTCCCAGCCGACATATCCGATAAATGCGCAAAAGTCATCGCAATGAGCACACCAGTATTCTTGCTGCCAACCTATATATCCGGGTGTACGATGTAACAATTCATCAAGTTTGTCCGAATCGGATACTTTTCCGACATTATCTGCATCTTGGAATTCTCCGTTGAATTTCTTTGCTGCTGCGCCGTTTGAAATACATTCAGGACAAATGCAATCTACATCATCTATAGAATAAAAATGTGATTCATACCATATATCCGTTTCGCAGCCGCAGCAATCACATTTCTGAGGAGTACCTTTTTGAAAAGCACCGGTTTCAATTGGATTCGGGTGATATTTAAACGTTGGAAGCATATTTCTTTCTCCTTTGATTCAGGGCTTATATTCATAGTATAACATAAATATTATATCACTATTACTCGGAAAAAGCAAATATATATTTGCTTTGTGGCCGGGTTATGATTCCTATTCAGACTAAACGGCTTGAAATATGTAATTAATTATGCTATAATTGTAATCAACGAAAACAATAGTCATGCCGCTCAAGCTGTACAGAAAGGAATCTGAATTGAATATTTATACATATCATAACGGAAAAAAGCTTCGCTGCGGCTATACTACAGGTTCCTGTGCAGCCGCAGCAGCGAAAGCAGCAGCCGAAATGCTGCTTTCAGGGAAAAAATTTACGCATACGGAACTCTTGACACCGTCAGGAGTCCCATTGCACCTTGATGTTTGCGATATTTGCAGGACGACCGATACAGTACGGTGTGCCGTCAAAAAGGACAGCGGTGACGATCCGGATGCGACCAAAGGAATATTGATATATGCAGAAGTTTCCAAAACGAACAGCGGCATTACAATTGACGGCGGTGTCGGAATAGGAACTGTTACAAAGGCGGGACTCGATCAGCCTGTCGGTTCAGCCGCAATAAATTCCGTGCCGCGGAGAATGATAACAGAGGCTGTATCGGAGATTTCTCATAAGTATGGATATATCGGCGGATTGCACATTCTCATATCAGCACCTGAAGGCGTAGAGATCGCCAAAAAGACTTTCAATCCACGAATGGGAATCGTAGGCGGAATATCAATTATTGGCACAACAGGTATAGTAGAGCCTATGAGCAACTCTGCAATTGTGGATACCATATGCACAGAAGCAAATATCCGTAAAGCTGAGGGCAGAAAAACACTTGTATTGACCATTGGAAACTACAGCGAGAAATTTATTATGGAAAAGCGGCCGACACTTATCCGGCAATGCGTTATGTGCAGCAATTTTATCGGTGAGGCAATAGATATCGGCGTTGCGCTTGGATTTGAAAATATACTTATATTCGGTCATATAGGTAAAATGGTGAAGCTTGGTTCAGGAATTATGAACACCCACTCCTCGTATGCTGATGGGCGGATCGAAACGCTTATCACTTGCGGAGTACTTGCAGGTGTCGAAAGCTCTCTGCTTTGCAGGCTGAACGATTGTGCAACGACTGATGCGGCTCTTGATATATTGTATGATAACGGAGTTGCCGATAAGCTGCTGACTGTTCTCACAGAGCGTATCCATGGCTATTTACAGGCAAGAGCAAAGGGTGAAGTCAAGATCGGAGCAGTCATTTTTTCGTTCAAAAATGATATGCTCCTGAAAACTGAATTTGCTGATGAGATAATTGAGCATTTGGAGGGATAATATGGTACATTTTGTTGGAGCAGGCAGCGGAGCAGCCGATTTGATAACATTGAGAGGCAAGCGGCTTCTTGAAACTGCCGATGTAGTGATATACGCAGGCTCGCTTGTTAATCCCGAACTTCTTGAATACACACGCTCTGATTGTGAGATATACAACCTGTCTCTTATACACATCTGACGCTGCCGAC
>UQEM01000228.1 GCA_900540005.1 uncultured Ruminococcus sp. | reverse complement strand
CTGCTTAACTTCAAAATCCTTGCGGTTAATGTGTCAAGTGTTATTGACAATTTCAAAAGCAAATATGACAAGGCGAAGAAATTTGCCGAAGGATTTTTCAAACAAGAAAGTAGTATCCATGTTCTTCTATTGTGCACAGAAAAAAGTATGGGATGTAATCCTGAAAATACCGGTCAAAAAGACATGAAAAGCTTGCAGAACAAAAGAAGAACCGCTTATGCGCTAATTGGTTCATAGTCGGTAAAAAGCAATAGCTTCAAGCGGAAACAGAGGATAGAAAAAAGAGAAAAGACGTAAACGGCATATAGTAACATAATTCGATAAAATATGATTTTCAGTATTGCAAACCGTGATCTGATATGATATAATTATAAAAACAGCCGTTGGCAGTGAATTTGCACAAGCAAAAACTGCGGCGAGTCGCCGCGGGGGATTTAGGAATATGAACATAATCAAAAGTTTCTCCACTGAATAAATATTAACTGCGTTAATCAGAATTCAGATGCGAAACATTTGAATTCTTTGTGCCAACGGCTGTACTTTTTTCACATTAGGAGTGAGGACGTGGATAATGCTGTAATCGAAATAGCTGAAAATATAGGTGTTCCTGTCAGTAAGCTGTATATGCTCAGCAATAATCATATCACTCGAAAGAAGCGTAAAGACGTCAAATATAGTAACTATCACACCGTAATTATACATCGTGGACGCGGACACAGGAATCGTACCATTCACATACCAAACGACTTCCTCAAATTCGTTCAAAGGCGAATCCTTGACAGCTATCTTTATCAACTTGAAGTATCTGATTATTCAACTGCTTACAGCAAAGGTTCTTCTCTGCTTGATAATGCTTCTCCGCACATTGGAAAGGAATGTATATTAAAGCTTGATATATCGCATTTCTTTGACAGCATTGATGATGACATGGTTTATCTTGTAATGAAGCAACTCAGATTTTCCGTTCCTGCAACATCACTGCTGACAAATATATGTACATATAACGGACAGATTCCGCAGGGAGCGCCAACTTCGCCATATATAGCAAATCTGGTTATGAAGCATTTTGATGAAAAGATCGGTCATTGGTGCAAGGAGAGAAATATAGCTTACACCAGATACTGCGACGATATGACGTTCTCAGGCAATAAAGCCGATATTCGCAGAGTTCATATTGTGCGCAAGGTCAAATCAATGCTGTATCGTATGGGGTTTGCGCTTAATGATAATAAGACAGTATATATCACTTCGTCACAGCAGCAGCGTGTGACCGGAGTAGTTGTAAACGAAAAAGCTACACTTTCGCGAAATCAACGCAGAGCCATAAGGCAGGAGGTCTACTACTGCCAAAAATACGGCGTTAAAGAAAGCTTACAGCGAAAGGGACTTGACATTTCTCCTGACAGATACCTGCACTCTCTGATTGGACGTATATCGTTTGCTTTGCAGATAGATCCTGACAATATTGAAATGAAGTGGTACTTTGGTACGGTCAAAAATCTAATGAATAACTGAGCCACTCCAAACGGCACGATCAGCACAAAAAATCATCTATGATACAACCATATTAAGTAAAAAACTGACTTCGCAATTCAGCCGAAGTCAGTTTTTTATAATTATGTAGTTTTTGCAGGAAGATCAGCGGAGATGTGATTACAAATCGCTAAGGTGTCTTTTCTTATGTATGGCCCACAATCTCATGATCTGTCCAAGCACAACACCGACCAATACAGCCGACATAATTGTTCCGAGTCCGACACTTCCGATGCTATGGATCACGATAAGGCAAGTAACAAGGGAAATTACTACCATTGTAATATCAAATGCAACTTTTACCTTTGGAAAAGCAATTTTAGTTACATCGGAAACTGCTTGCATAACACCTTCTCCCGCAAGCGGCATAGTATTTGCAGGAAGATAAAAGAAAATACCAATTGCAACCAAAACAATGCTTATCAATGTCATGCAAATGCAAACCGCAATGTTTTTTGGCGAGGGAACAAAAGTCATCAGATGATTGCAAAATGATGTAAAATATCCAAATACGATACCTACAGGAATTTGGAGAAGTGATTTCAGCTTGAAATTCTTACGCAGTATAAGTATTTGAATAAACACCAGTACACAATGAAACGACTCTGCGAAAAAATCTCTGTAAATTCAAAAACTGTGATAAAAGTGATATATTG
>UQEM01000227.1 GCA_900540005.1 uncultured Ruminococcus sp. | reverse complement strand
TTTTCCTATTTTATTCCTTTGAGGTTAGGGTGTCAACTTTTATTATACTACATCATTTCGTTGACTGCCGGGAAGCATTACTTTATCTGCTCCCGCTGTGCATTTGTTAAATAGCTTGTATTTTCCACTTTCTTTATTTTATAATATTTCTTATATGTAGACAAATTCTCATAGTCCAAAGCTCACCTTATTGGCAATAACATTTTAAGGTTCAGCTGAGAATTAAAGCTATTCTAAACTGAACCTTAAATGATTATATATTACTAACCTTATACAGATGATGAATTTCTGACAGCATTTCTTATCGAAAGAACTGCTCGCGGCGAAACAGAAAGCTCATCTACGCCCATTTTTATGAATGTTTCAGTAAGCGAACTGTCGGCAGCAAGTTCTCCGCAGATACCTGCCCAGATACCTGCCTCGTGAGCCGCATCAACTGTCATCTTTATCATACGAAGAACCGCCGGGTGCTTTGCATCGTAGAATTTTTCAAGTCCGCATATGCTCTGTCTGTCAAGTGCAATGGTGTACTGCGTAAGATCGTTTGTTCCTATTGAGAAGAAACTTACCTCCCGCGCAAGTTCGGGAGCTATCATCACCGCCGCAGGAGTTTCTATCATTACGCCGAGTTCAAGGTTCTCATCATAGGGAATGCGTTCTTTTTTCAGTTCCGCCATTACAGCGCTGCACATATGCTTTGTCTCCTGAACCTCCCAAAGACTCGATACCATTGGGAACATGATCGCGAGTTTTCCGTATGCAGAGGCTCTGTAGAGCGCTCTGAGCTGAGTCTTGAAAATCTCGGGACGTGTGAGGCAAATTCGTAATGCTCTCATGCTGAGTGCAGGATTCGCCTCATCTGCAAGTCCGAAATAACCGATTTTCTTGTCGGCACCTATATCCATTGTTCTGATTATCACGCGTTTGCCGTTCATTCTCTGAACAACGGTTTTGTAAGCTTCAAACTGAACTTTCTCTGCCGGAAAATCATCAGAACCAAGATACAAGTATTCGCTCCTGAAAAGTCCGATTCCACGCGCGTCATTTGTTATAACTGCATCAACGTCAGAAGGGTTTGTGATATTTGCGTATACCTTTATCTTCTTGCCGTCTGTTGTAACATCGGGCTGACCCTTCAGTTTTTCGAGCATTTCCCGTACAGCTTTTTCATGACGCTGTTTTTTACCAAGGTAGTCCTTAGTGGTTTCATCGGGATCGATCACGATATATCCTACGCTTCCGTCCATTATGACTTCCCTGTTCTCGTATTCGGGGCGAAATTCAAGGTCAGCGTTTATGACTGCGGGGATTCCGAGCGTTCTCGCAAGGATAGCAGTATGGCTGTTTGCATTTCCGCCACTGAGGATAAATCCGAGAATTAGATTCTTGTCAAGCTGAACGGTCTCGCTCGGAGTCAGGTCGTCCGCAGCGATAATAACAGGTTTTCCGCCAAAATCATTCGCCTCGCCGCTTCCACTGAGAATATTTACAACGCGATTGGAAATGTCGAGTACATCAACACTTCTCGCTTTCATATAATCGTCGTCCATCATTGCGAACATTTCGGAAAACTCCTTGCCTGCTGCGTCAACAGCAGCCTCTGCGCTGTATCCGTCAGATTGAATAAGCTCCGTAATTCTGTCTGTATAGTCGAGATCGTCCAGCATCATACGGTGAGTTTCAAAGAGCGTTGCAGCCTCTTCACCAAGTGTGGCTCTTGTTTTTTCTGCAAGTGCATCAAGTTCTTCCGCAGCAGACGCAGACGCTTCTTTCCAGCGCGCAAGTTCCTCATCGGGTGTACCTGCTTTTTTATCAGTGTTCTTTGACGCACGCTTATAGTAAAATAGTGTTCCCTCTGCGATTCCGGAAGAAACTCCGGTACCCTTTGCCGCTAACATATGACCACCGCCTTTTCCGTTGTGAGTTTAGAAGTTGTTTTCCCTGAGGAACGCCTCGATAGCCTCGGCTGCTGCTGCCTCGTCCTCGCCCTCTGTCTGAACGGTGATAGTTTCACCGCACTTGATACCAAGTCCCATAAGCGCCATAAGACGTCGTGTATCAGCCGATTTGCTGCCTTTGATGATCGTAACCTTGCTCTTGAATTCGGCTGACTTCTTTGCGAGGAGACCTGCGGGACGTGCGTGGATTCCTACTGCATCGGTAATTGTGTAATTAGGTCGTGTTGACACTAAGCCTAACAACGCATCTTTTCGGCAAAATTTCA
>UQEM01000226.1 GCA_900540005.1 uncultured Ruminococcus sp. | reverse complement strand
CATTTCCAATTTACAAACCATGTTGCGTAGATTTTAGCTTGTGAAGACAGGTTCTTATAGTTTTCACTATCTTATTTTTGCCTTGAAAGATAAAACTGTAGTTTTCCGTTGAGGCAAAAACTGTAAAAATGCCTTTGTCATCAACCGGCACAAATCCGTCCCCAAGGTCATTCAGAGTAAAAGGAAATTCCACTTTTTCGCCATTTATGCGAACTTTATCTAAAATTGTTTCATATGTCTAACCATCCTCTGGAATCGGAAGACTTTCCATAAAAGCAGTTTCTTTGACTTTTGATTTTACCTCTTCAGGTATAGTCCTTCCTCTGTGCTCGCAGATGTGTCACTGGTGTTATTACTCTTGCTTCCGCAGTCGCATACAACACCCAATAACATCATTGAGCACAGAAAAAGATATAGAATCCTTTTTTTCATAGAAATCCTCATATAATGCTCGTATTCATAATTGACATTATATTACTGTAAAATAACATCAATATTTATAAATACGATGACATGATTATTAACCGAAAATCCATGAAAGCCATTTGAATGAGCAAAGCATCCTGTACACCTCCGCAACGTCTTAAGTTGTCTTGAGTATACCATACGGTTTCGAGGCTTACAACTTTTGCGTGGTGAACGTAACGATTTTTTCGGCAACCGTCAAATAAGGCTAATCCTGGATAATATTGAATAGAAGAATCTTACTGTTGAAATATCCGTCCTTGTAATCAAAGCGGACTATTCCGTTGTTTTTTTCTATACAGCGGCTTGCGTTAGCTATACCATAGCCATGAGGACCGCTTTTCTTGCTTGTTACAAAGTTTGCACCTTTTTTTCTCGGAGCGTTGTCCGAAGTATTCTTTATAGTAAAACTGAGGCTCTGGTTTACTATACCGATGTGTATATCAACCGTGCTGACCTCGCTTTTTTCGGCAGCTTCAAAAGCATTGCTCAGCAGATTTGAGAAAATGGTGCATATATCTATAGATGAAATACCAATATCCGCAGGCATGGTGCCGCTGCAGCTGAGCGTAACGCTGTTGAAACGGTTTGTGAGGTCATTCAGTATCGCATTGATAAGCTTGTTTCCTGTATTGAAGCTGAGCGAAGCTTCTTTGAGGTTACTGATTATATCGCTGAAATAATCATCAAGTTCGGTGTATTCCTTATCCTGCAGGAGCGTATACATACAGAAAAGGTGGTTTCTTATATCGTGGCGGAACTTTTTGATTTCCTCATCCTTTTCGGACAATACCTGATAGTATTCCTCTTTCAGACGCATACATTTTTTAATTGTATCAAGCTCTCGTCTGAGCTGTTTGTTTCTGCATCTGTTCATGAAGAGCATAAGGCAGACTATTACATATACAGCACTTGTGATATTTATTGAAAAGAAGATGATATTGTACTGTCTGCTATGATTTTCCGACGGCAGAAGCTGAAGATAGGTTATGTATATAGAAAGGGTAACACCGCCGATTACAAACATGGCGAGGTAACCGAGCGACATATCCTCAAGGGTGTTATTCTTGAAATCATACTTCTTGATAAGCATAACAATCGAAATGATAAACACCTGAATCGAGTTTACCGCAAGAGTAAGACCTGAATGTGCATAGAGGTAATCATACGTAAACGGTGTTATCCAGACGACAACAGCACTCAGCAGCATATCGATAATACAGATACAGACGTACATGAATGCAACGACAGCAATTTTCTTTTTGTCTGTAAGAATAAAGAAAATGAGTATAATAGAAATAATCCCGAAAATAATATCAAATTCAGAGAGATTGATCCATAGTGAAACAATTCCCACAGCTGCACTAACCGATGCGAAAACGGAATACTTAATCTTTTTGTTCACATCATTCAGCTTCACGAAAAATCCCGTAGCTAGATAAAGCTTTATGAATTCGATAATAAATGCGAGAGAATTATATATGATATTTTCCATGATATTATGATTTCTTAGCGATATAGCTGATCAGCTCATCCTTGAACTGCTTCATTTTTCTATGAGCAATCGGAACGGTAAGGTCGATACAGCTCATTTCAGCCTCAAAGCCCTTGATAGTCTTGACATAGCTCATGGCTATGAGATAGGATTTATGAACCTGAAAGAAATCTTCAGCAGAAAAAAGCTCAGTCCAGTATTTGAGGCTGTTTCTGCTTTCAATCACCTTATCGGTTGTATAGCTGTCTCTTATACACATCTGACGCTGCCGACGAATAGCCT
>UQEM01000225.1 GCA_900540005.1 uncultured Ruminococcus sp. | reverse complement strand
GATGACGTCGAGTCTCGTGGGCTCGGAGATGTGTATAAGAGACAGCAAAAAGTGTAGCCGTAAAATACTCAGTCGGCTCAAAACACTGAGCCGACCTTACGGCTATTATGAGGGTGAGAGACAGAAAGCGAAGCCCTCGACTCTAAAGCATAGAGACAGAGAAGCTAAAGGAGTAAAATTCGCTATGAATAAAAATGATACTGCCGTAGATAGAGAAAAGGCAGAGACAACTTTTAACGCAACGTCCGAATACAAGATCGGGCATACCACTTATACGGTGACAACCGTGTTCAACCCTGCTTCAAAGGAGAGCCTTTCAGAAATCATGAAACGGCTGATCATCAGGGAGAGCGAAAAACTCTTCGGTGAATCCGGACAAGAACCTGAGAAGCAGGCTGTGTAACTTTGGAATTTCGGCGCATTGCCATTGGCGGTATATTGCGCTATAATGATAACATAGCTTGCTGTATCTGTCGGAAAGAGAGGTTTAATATGACAGACAAGATCACAGCATTATATTGTCGCCTGAGTCAGGACGATATGTTACAGGGTGAGAGCAACAGCATCACCAACCAGAAGGCTATCCTCAAGAAGTACGCAGAGGATAATGATTTCAGCAATCCCGTGTTTTATGTTGATGACGGAGTTTCGGGAACTACGTTTGAGCGTGACGGCTTCAAGTCTATGATGGCAGATGTAGAAGCCGGAAAGGTTGGAACTGTTATCACTAAGGATTTGAGCCGCCTCGGTCGTGATTATCTCAAAACAGGCGAGTACATCGAGATAATCTTTCCGGATCATGATGTTCGTTATATCGCTATCAATGACGGCGTGGATACCTTAAAGTCTGAAAATGAGCTGATGGCTTTCAAGAACATTTTTAATGACTGGTACGCTCGTGATACGAGCAAGAAGATCAGAGCCGTTTTCAAGGCTAAGGGGCAGTCGGGTAAGCCTTTATCTCTCCCGATTTACGGTTATAAAAAGTCCGAAGCTGACAAAAATATGTGGCTCGTTGATGATGAAGCTGCTGAGGTTGTCTGTAGGATATTCAAGCTCTGTATTGAGGGCCACGGTCCGGCGCAGATTGCCCGCATTCTCACGCAGGAAGGTATTCCGACTCCTACAGCCTACGCTCTGTCACAGGGTAGGGATAACGGTCACAAGGACGCTAAGCTGCACCGCTGGAGCGGAAAAACCATCAGCCACATTCTTGACCGTCCCGAATACATCGGTCATACGGTCAACTTCAGAACACACAAGAAGTCCTACAAAAACAAGAAGACCGTGAGAAATCCGCAGGAAGAATGGCTTATCTTTGAGAATACTCATGAGCCTATCGTAACTCAGCAGGAGTTTGATTTGGTGCAGGAGCTTCGCAAGAACAAGCGCCGTCCCACCAAACATGAGGAAGTCAATCCATTTTCGGGTATGGTCTACTGTGCCGACTGCAGAAAGAAGATGTATCTGTGCCGTGCGACAAGTCTGACCGCAGATCAGGAGCATTTGAAGTGTTCCACATATTCCTCAGACAAGGACGCTTGTTCCGCACACTTCATCAGAACTGTTGTACTGAATGAGATCGTGTTGAACGAGCTGAACAAACTGCTTGTCAGGGTTAAAGAGCATGAGGACGAGTTTGTGCAGGCGGCTATGGACAATTCCGTTCAGAAGCAGTCCTCGGAACTTACAAAAGCAAAGAAAGCCCTGAAACAGACTGAAAAGCGTATCATTGAGCTTGACAGGCTGTTTACAAGGCTTTATGAGGACAATGTATCAGGGAAAATTTCCGATGAGCGATTTGCTGTCATGTCCGAAGGATATGAGGACGAACAGAAGAAACTAAAGGCAAGCGTTACAGAGCTTACTGCCTATATCGAAACCGCCGAACAGAAGTCCGCTGATGTGACCGCATTCATCAGCGTGGTGCAGAAGTATGAGCGTATCACGGAGCTTACTCCTGAGATCATGCATGAGCTTATCGAGAAGATCATTGTCCACGCTCCCGACAAGAGTAGTGGGCATCGCACTCAGCAAATTGAAATTCACTACCGTTTCAATGTTGCCGTAACGACTGCCGTTGCTGACAGTATGAAGTACGACAAAAAGAGAAAGGTTGCGTAACCAAGGCAGTTACGCAACCTCATCTTAAAATCTTAAATACTTCTTTATCGGCGCTCCTCTAATGAGGCGGCTTTTTTGTCGCAAGGCATATTTTTTCATAAGGGAACGCCCTCACTTGCAGGGCGTTCCCTCTTAAAAAACAGTCCAC
>UQEM01000224.1 GCA_900540005.1 uncultured Ruminococcus sp. | reverse complement strand
GTAAAATTTATGCTCGAAAATCTGCATATTATCTTAGTGTCAACACTCCCTAGATCCACCACTTGGGAGTAAGTTCCCCAAGCGTTACAATCTCGTTTTTCTCACAATCAAGCATTATTTCAATATCATGATAATTATTCGGCATAAGCTGTGCCATAAGCTCTCTGCAAGCTCCGCAAGGCGGCATAGCTTTTCCGTCCCAGTTAACAGCTATAACTCTTTTGATCTCACTTTCGCCGTTAGTGAGCATATTGAAGATCGCGTTGCGTTCCGCGCAGATCCCCAAAGTGCAGGCTCCGTCAACGCAAATTCCTGTATATATTTTTCCAGAAGATGACTCAATCGCTGCCGCAACTCCGCCTGCTTCCATCCATTCGGAAATTTTCCGCGGATTCAGTACCTTTTGAGCCTCTTGATATAATTTTGTCCATGTCTTGTCAATATTCGGATCATCTCCTATCAGTAATACTGCTATAAGTATTTGATCAACAGCAGTTTCACAAACAAATTATCTAAGTTTATCCATATAAGGATTTTCACTATAAACAAGCTTATTCATATTCCTTGAATGTATTAACACTTGTCCTGTAGGGATAGTTTTCATCAGGTTCTGATGATATCAAAACCACAAAGTCCGAAAGTGCATCAGAACTTACCTCGCCGTTTTCCAGAATCGCTCCCGGTTCATTATCCCACGCGATAAGATAAGCCGAAACACTGTAAATTCCTGCCGTAAGTAAAATTGGCAAGGTATCTTCACGAATCTGTGCGTTTATATTCTCTATGCCCGAAATAACGACTTTACCAGAAGTTTTAATAAGATATCTGTCAGACTTCATAAAGGCATACTTTTCTTCACGTTCGCTCAATTGACCATTTATTTTTACCGTAAACGCTCTTATTCCATTCTCATGAAGATAAAGCGGAACAAATGTCTTTGCCGCTATCTGCTTTTCGATATCTTCATCTTCACAGAATAACTTCTCCCACTTTTCATAGTCATCAAGATCTTTGTAGGTGTCGTAGTCCCATATTCCCCACATTCCGCTCATCGTGCTCAGTCCTTTTTTGTATTCGCTATTCATTGTATTCTCCTTTTGAGACTGAATTCTATTTAAAGTAAGTATAGCATATGCACCGATAAAAATCAAGTTTGCAAGCCATATAATTAAATTAAAACAAAAAATAATTTATTTTCTATTGATTTATTTTCCTTTTTTTGATATAATATTATAGCATTGGGGTATAGCCAAGCGGTAAGGCAACAGACTTTGACTCTGTCACGCGTGGGTTCAAATCCCGCTGCCCCAACCAAAATTGCTATGTATCGAAAATTATTTGATTCTTTTTATTCTTGATCTCTTTAGCTTTACCAAGGTCAAAATATCCATTGCTTGCCTTGGATAAAAGATTACTCATTGTCTGAGAATTAGCACTTTTCATTTTTTCGGGAGTAGGATATTTTAATAATAATGCCATTGAACTGGCAACAAAAATGTTAGAAAATAGTTTCTCATACTCAGGAAACCCCTGATCAATGAGTGCTGCGGTTTTACGTTTCAAATCCGAAACACTGTCAACGATGAAGTATCTGTTTCTTGAAAGTTCCCGCAGAACAAACAGCTTTTCCTGCGGAACATTAGATTCGGAATATTTGCCGAAACGAATTACTTCAGCTATGATAAAAGACTCTCTTGCATCAGTTTTACTCTGCCTGATATACATTCCACGCAGAGCATCGGATTGTATTGGGTTGAATACATGGACAGTATATCCGTCTTTCATAAGTCTAGTGTACAAGGCAAGCCAGTAATGACTGGTTGATTCCATACCAAACGATATCTGCTCTCGAAACTTGGTAACAAGTTTTATTTTGTTTAAGAGATAATGATATCCGCTCAGATTGTTTGTAAAGCTAAAGGCTTTGATTATGATGCTGCCTTTATCATCAGTTACAACAGCTTCATGTTTTCTTTTAGCAATATCAATTCCAACGTAATACACATTAAACACCAACCATTAAAAAATTTACAGACAGTCCTCATGGTTTTATGAATCATAACCTGCTTTGATATCAGCAGAACAGCAAAGGTGCTGCCCGCATCCGGCTCATAAATGAAATTTCATAAGATAGAGGTTACATTCTGCAGGAAGCGAAGCTGAGCTCGCAAAGTTAAAAGCAGTAAACCTCTGTCTGTATGAGAATATTATATCATACTCCTTAGAGATATGATCAAGTAAATTTAGGTCGTGTTGACACTAAGCCTAACAACGCATCTTTTCGGCAAAATTTCAC
>UQEM01000223.1 GCA_900540005.1 uncultured Ruminococcus sp. | reverse complement strand
GTGAAATTTTGCCGAAAAGATGCGTTGTTAGGCTTAGTGTCAACACGACCTAAAACAAACGGAGCAGAATTATTGTCTGCTCCGTTTGCATTTAGCGATTTTTTCAGTGTGAATTTATGATGTTGCTGACGTACTGCTGCATTTCTTTTCGCGAGCGTATTGCATGAGTGCCGTTTACGATGTCCGATTTTTCTTTCTCTGTCAGAGAGGAGAATTTCTCCATGGCTTTCGGATTCATCGCGAGCGCCATTCCGAGACCGACAGGCATTTCAAAGTTGTTCATAATGAGCCTCCACTTTAAATGTCCTGCAAATCAGATGCAGGAATGTCATTTTCAATATTGTCACGGGCGAGGTCGTTGTCGATAACGGGATAAGCAGATGAGATCGGCACTTCCTCAGAATAGGACTTGTTATGCCACACCTTTTGCTCCGAGCCGAAGGTTCCCGCGATTATCGGATTCGCGTGAACCTTGCCGTGTTTGGCTTTCCCCTGTATTTCGGGAACAGGTGAGCATTCATTTTTAAGCTTTGCGTGAGTTGTATCAGGTCTTTTCATGCCCTGTTTTGCCATTTAAATCACCTCACGGTTAGTGTATGCGCAGGTCGCTTAGTTATTCCTTATAAAAGGAGCGGCATTTTTTGCATATTTGAATGAACGTTATTTGCGGCTGCGGCATATACTCCTTTCAGGAGGAAATTGTGCTATGAACAGAATAAATTGCAGTATCATGCCGCTTATACAAAGGAATCCGCAGGCTGCGGCGATAGTGGCAGGGAGCGGGAAATATCCCGATATACACGGAATTGTCAGATTTTACACCATGAAAAACGGTACACTGGTATACGCGGACGTTAACGGACTGCCGTATGCCGGAAACAGGTGCAGTCAGGAGATATTCGGTTTTCACATACACGGCGGAGACTCCTGTACCGGCAATGCTGAAGATCCGTTTGCAGATGCGGGTAAGCATTTCGATAAGGATAATTGCCCTCATCCGTTTCATTCGGGCGACCTGCCTCCGCTTTTCGGCAACAACGGAAAGGCTGTTTCGATTTTTCTGACAAACAGGTTTTCCGTTGACGAAATAATCGGGAGAATTATGATTATACATGGAAGTCCTGATGATTTTACAACTCAGCCAAGCGGAAATTCCGGTATGAAAATAGCTTGCGGAGTTATCATGACGGTTAGACAGTAACTTTAAGGCAATGCCGCACAAGCTTTGTGTGGTATTGCCTTAATTAAATCTCCGTCTGAAAGGGCGGTGTATTCTTAAAATAATACAGAACAAATTCTATGCAAGTGTAGTAATAGTGGAAAGTCTTGTAAAAAAAGCCAAAATTAATATTTTGTTCATATAAATTTAATGCTCCATTTTTTTTTTTTTTTGCTAAAATGACATTGTATATAAATAGAAAGACCGGATTATATATAATTAACATTAAGAGGTGTAGTAAACATGGGAGTTTTAATAAGATATCTTAAAGCAGGACATGGAAGAATAAGGACAAATAACGGTCAGGTTAAACACAAATGGGAATTGGGACCAAATACGGTCGGTATGATCGGCGTTCAATTTAATGTTAAAAATACAGACGAAACAAGAGATGTAAAATATGTTACTGTACATATCGTGTGCAAAAACATGGTTGGAGATGTAATAGGCAAGGAAACATTTAGAGTCGAGGGTCCACTCACTGCAAACAAAAATGTATCTAATAACAATCTGTTGAATGCAATCGGAAATAGATTGATGAGAAATGATGTAACAGTCGAGAAGGAAGCGCTATGGCATGCTCAGTCATATTGTACGCTTGAGGTTACAGGCGATGTAATTGTTGAATACATGGATGGCACGATAGAGAAAATTGACAGCAATACAGCAACATATGATCCTTCAGCAGAGGAAGGCGCAAGGAAAATAAAAAGTTTTAAAGGATTCAAGCGCAGCTCTGAGGGGAAAATACTTGGCGGAGTTTGTTCGGCAATCGGCAAAAGACTTGAAGTTACACCTTGGATATTCAGAATACTTTTCATTCTTTTGCAGCCTTGCGGTTTTTTTATATATATTATTCTTTGTTTGATTTTCCCAAAAGAATAATTATTGATTAATATAGTATTCATTAGCCATAAAACAACATATAAGAATGATGCTCGGAAACTGTAATTTTGTTGTTTTGAGCATCATGCTTATAAATCTGCATAGAAAATCACTTGAACTCACACTTTTTTTCTACTTGACAAAGACGAGGAAAAGGTATATAATAACATTACTGTCGAGCGCGGGGGATCGCGGGAGAGAGTGA
>UQEM01000222.1 GCA_900540005.1 uncultured Ruminococcus sp. | reverse complement strand
TTGCTCCTGCCGGCAACAAGTTTAAGGAACGCACCCGTATCGCCAACTATACAGGTCTACCCGAATTGATGAGTATGTTCAAACAGGTTGCTGATATTCGTACCGCTGATACGCTGAAACTTGATGTGCCTGACTGTGAATATCAGGTGGTTCAAGTCGAAGCCACTTCGTTCCAGCAGGAGCTTGTTCAGGAGCTTGCCGACAGAGCTGATGCTATCAATGCAGGCAATGTTGATCCCACGATTGACAATATGCTCAAGATAACGTCGGATGGAAGAAAGCTTGGTCTTGATCCTCGTCTGATTGATCCGTCATTTGAAGATAACCCCGATACGAAGCTCAACCGCTGTGTAGAGAATGTTGCCCGTATCCACGTTGAAACGGCTGAGGACAGGCTCACGCAGATCATCTTCTGTGATTTGGGCGTTCCGCACAAGGCAACAGGAGAATCAGAGGTCGAGGGCGAAGATGCCGACGATGCTAAAGATAAGAAATCTATTGCTGAGGTTGAATCATTGGAGGAAGAATGCGATTTTTGTGTTTATGACGATATTCGTGACAAGCTGATCGCAAGGGGTATCCCTGCGGAGGAAATTGCATACATTCACGATGCGAAAACTGAACAGCAGAAATCCGATCTTTTTGATAAAGTCCGTAATGGTGAGATTCGTGTTCTGCTCGGTTCTACGGCAAAAATGGGTACGGGTACTAACGTACAGAAACGGCTTATCGCCGTCCATGACCTTGATATACCTTGGCGCCCCGCAGATCTGGAGCAGCGCGCCGGAAGAATTATTCGTCAGGGCAACGAGAACAAGAATGTTCAGATCTTCCGCTATGTAACTAAAGGCACGTTCGATGCATACAGCTATCAGACACTGGAGAACAAGCAGAAATTCATCTCTCAGATCATGACAAGTAAGACTCCTGCGAGAAAATGCGAAGATGTGGACCAGCAGGCACTCACTTATTCCGAGATCAAGGCACTCTGTACAGGCGATGAGCGTATAAAGGAAAAGCTCATGCTTGAAAATGAGGTCAAGGAACTGAGGGTACTTGCTGCGGAATACCGCAACACGGTATTTGAAATGGAGGACAAGATCGCTCGTTTCCCTGAACAGGAACAGAAACTCACTGCGATTCTTGCTGATCTCCATACCGACCGTGAAGCACTCCGCAAGCTCCCGATTAATCCTGAGCGAAAACTGCCCGTATTCAAAATCACTATCGGTGATGTTGAGTACACCGACAGAAAAGAAGCAGCTAAGGCTTTGGAAGATGCGGTGCTGGCTATCAAGTATGCAGATACTCCCGTGAAGGTCGGCACGTTCCAGGGCTTTGACCTGAGCGTGACAGTAAATAGCAATATGATGGGCGGCGGTATGTCCGCTTGCCTGAAAGGGGCCGCTTCACATACCACTAAGCTGATCGAGAGCTTTGCCCACAACCTTAACCGTCTTGAAGCCGCCTTATACAACATTGACAGCAGAATTGAGCGTACTCAGACTGACCTTGCAAAACTCAGGCTTGACCATGAGGAAGCCCAAAAGATCGTAGCAGAGCCGTTCCCTCAGCAGGAGGAGCTTGACAGCAAAGAGGAAAGGTTGAAAGTCCTGACCGATGAACTGAATCAGGCAGCTATTGAAGCAAAGAAGAATGCTCCTAAGCGAGAAAAGACCTGTTACTTTGAGAGGTCGAAGATGAAGCGTGATGCTGCAAGGCTCGCTAAGAAGCCGAGAACGCCAAAGAACCAGACAAAGGGCAGGAGCAAGAAGCAAGGAATTGAATAAGCAACTTTGAACCCAGTGGATTCAAAGTGAAAGCGGAGGTGGTTTAATATCTATCTCCGCTTTTGTTTTCACCTAAATGTAATTTTTGTGTCAAATTTTCCGCATCGTAGTGTCGCAAAAAAGCGACTCCTCCTATTGACAAAGCGCACAAATAGTGTTATAATATATAGTAAGATCTTGTAAGTTAGGAGTGAAGATTATGGCTGAGAATAATCAGAAAATCAAATTGCTCAGGATTATGGAGTTTTTACGAGCTGAATCGAGTGTAGGAAAGCCTGTCTCCACCAGTCAAATCATAAGCTACCTTAATAGTATCCATATTTCCTGCGAACGTAGGACACTTTATAAAGATATGGATATGCTGATTGAAAGTGGTGCAAATATTGTTAAGACAGAACTTGGACGTGAGAATGCTTACTATATGAATGAGGTGTCGTTCTCGCTTGCTGAGGTAAAGACTCTAATTGATGCGGTTCAAGCTGCAAACTTTATTCCGGCAGACAATGCTCATGTACGGTAAGGAAGCAAGCAACCGAAAACAAGAGATAGACCGCCAG
>UQEM01000221.1 GCA_900540005.1 uncultured Ruminococcus sp. | reverse complement strand
ATATGACAAGTACCGTCAGGAAACATAGTCTTGTATGGGATTATCGCTTGCGTAGATGACTTAGAACCCTCGTTTTGTTTTTTAAGGGTTGCCATACGCTTTTTTATAGCGATTATCTCATCCTTAGTCAGAGTATTATTTTTTCTTTTTGATTTTGTCAAATATATTCACCTTCTTTTGAGTATCAAATTCTGAAGTGTCAACTCCTGCTCTTTTAAGTTTAGTACGGAGTTTATTATATTCAATCTGATTTTCAATTGCTTTAAACGCATTTATAGGTTGAAATGTGCGTACTCGTGGTTTACGAAAAAATGTAATTATCAATTTGAGATATTCTTCAAGAAACATACCGTTTTTATTAAATAAACCACACGCTATGCCCGGAAAAGCTAAAAAGCCAAGAGCAAAAACCGAAACAGTAAGATTGTCGGTTAAGGCTTTAGAAACGAAAAATGCAGGAATGCCCATAGCAATACCAATGCCAAAACAAATAGCCTGCCTTTTCGTCAAACCAAAAATAAACTTTTGCTTGATAAGGCTCAAATCTTTAGGTATTCGCACAAAATTTTGTTGCATATTTCCTCCTTTCAACTTCTGCCCCAGTGGGGCAGAAGTTAAATGTAACGAAGTTAATGTGCTGCAAATGCAGACTTTGATATGTTTGATGTCCTGAACATTGTGAAAATGAACGCTATAACAAAACCAAGTAATGTTGCCATAGTCATTACTACATCCTGTCCGCTCATCATATTCGACAATGTATTGTTGAATAAAGTTTTAAAAATTGCCAGAGCGACAATGATGAAAAAGCCCTGAAAAGCAAGAGCAAGCAGATTCCTCAGCCAGTTTTTGCCGATATCGCTCCAGTCTTTATTCATAAAGCTTGCCATAGGTATAGGGGAAATAGACAGCATCATATACACATCAATAATCCTTGATGCAAGCACAATTACGATTGCAGCCAACAAGACAAATGTCACAATAATAATCACAAATGCAATTATCAAGGTAGTTATCAGAGTACCTATATCCTGTGCCATTAGTGCTTGATGAAACTCAGAAGAATTTACTACATCGGTAGATATAAATTTACCGCTTCCAAATAAAGTGTTTAATCCGGAATTTACAGCGTCTGTTCCGAAAACAAAAATACCGGTTGCAATGTAAAACACATTGCTTACAAGCATAATTCCGCAAAATGTTTTTAGAATCCAACGGATGAAAATCGAATCATCAAAATCTTTGAAATTATTGCCTTCTACGACCATTGAAAAAAGCTCGTAACACACAACTATCATAAGCATAAAGGCTCCGATGGGTACAATTACATTGTTTGATAATTTTTCAATTGTTGTCCAAATACTTGTACCACCGGAACCGGTTGTACCGGTAAAGGTTGTAGGATTACCGAGAAATTGTGAAAAAATACCGTTTACACCGGTGTTGTCACTATTGTTAAGAGCTCCCGAAAGCATATCGTTAACGGTGTTAAGACAACCTTCAATTGCTCCCGATAAAATTCCTTTAAACCAATTTTCAAGAGCATTCATAAAATCTTCAACAATCCAGATAATCGCCCTCTTTCTTACTTGTTTCCATATGCGGATATGGACATAAGTTTATTATCATCAAAATAATCAGCCTGACTGAGCCTGTGACATCATATTACCGAGAACAGGCACAATAAGTACGCCGACAGCAATCAAGGCTATTCCTGCCATTAACTGTTTCATTCCCTGTGATTTTACTGATGTGCGATAAAGAAGTAATAGAAGTGTAAAAAATTTTGCCGTTCCTATCCGGCACTTGCGCATTGTGTCGGATAGGTCGGGCGGTTATTCGGGCAAGTCCACCTTGCCAACAAAAGAATAATAAATCTCAATGTCCTGTCTGCGGGTCTTGTTCTCGTCATAGCTGCACTCATGCACAACGATTTTCTCTACAAACTCCCGCAGCAGAGTAGGGGTAAGTTCTTCAAAGCTGGTATGCCGCCGGACAACATTCATAAACTTTTCTGCGTTCACGGTGGCTTCCTGTGCTTTGGAAAGCTCCGCTTGGATAGCGGCGGCTCTTTCTTTCAGTTCCCGTTGCTCTGCTTCATAGTCTGCCGACAGCTCTGTGAAACGCTCGTCTGATATGCGCCCGGTCACGCTGTCCTCATACAGCCGCTTGAAGATAGCGGATAACTCGGCTATGCGTTTCTCGGAGGCTTCCAGTTCCTTTTTCTTGGCGGCGTTCCTGCGTTTGCCCCCGTCCTCGTTCTGCTCAATCAAGAGTTTCATAAACCGGGCTTCATGCTTTGCCGCATAGCTGGTCACTTTCCGCAGATTGGAGAGTACACCAGCGGTCAAGAGGTCGGTGCGGATAAAGTGCGCCGTACAGTCATGGGTGCGTT
>UQEM01000220.1 GCA_900540005.1 uncultured Ruminococcus sp. | reverse complement strand
ACAGCCGCGCCAGCGGAGACCTGTTGTGTTCCCATCGTCAGGGGGCGTGGCAAATATGACGAGTAATCCGAACAGAATAACAGTAGCCGCACCAGGTTTTTATCCGAAGATTTCTTTCAGACTGGTGCGGCTGTTTAAGTATTAAGATATTAAGGAGGCGAGAGTGATGTTTGAAAAATTCCATCGAGGTGACATATATTCGGCTGATTTAAGCCCTGGTATCGGCTCCGAACAAAGTGGCTCTCGTCCTGTACTCATTCTTCAAAACAATGTGGGAAATTGTTTCAGTCCTACGATTATTATTGCAGCAATTACCAGTGTAAGCAAAAAAAGCAGAAAGTTCCCCACGCATTACCACTTAAATGACAGATGCGGTTTGGTGAAACCATCTGTTGTTATGCTGGAACAGATCAGAACAATCGACAAGTCGAGGTTAAAAAACTATATTGGTCATCTAAACAAGGATGACATGGAAAACATAAACAAGACGCTCTTGTGCAGTCTGGGGATTACATAAAAGTGCCGAAAGGCCGTATCATTTTCAGGCTGTGCAAGTAGAGTTATAATTTCGTTAGGAATTGCGGAGGTGATTCTGAATGGAGAATATCCAGAATAAAAGCGCATTGATTCCTTCAGATGAAATCCGGTCAGAAGAACTTCTGGCGGAACAAAAATTTGAAGCGTTTATCACTTCGCTGGCACATATCATCGAGAAATATGGTATGAGAGTGCTGGGCGAGGTTGACGGAGCTGCGTGAGAATCGCAGCTTTACATAGGATATTTTCCAAAAGTAAATTTTGGAGGTATGAATTATGAACCGATATGGAAAACGCTGTGTTTTGTATCCGAGGGTCAGCACAGAGATGCAAGTGGACGGATACAGCCTGGAAGGTCAAAAAAATATGCTGACACGATTTGCGGATCGTGAGGAAATGATCGTTGTTGATACTTATGAAGATGCCGGTAAATCCGGTAAATCCATTGAGGGACGGCCTGCCTTTCAAAAAATGCTCAGAGATATTGAGGATGGCTTGGACATTGACTATATTTTAGTGTATAAGCTGTCACGGTTTGGCCGTAATGCAGCAGATATACTTAACTCTTTGGAGTTGGTTCAATCTTATGGTGTAAATCTGATTTGCATAGAAGAAGGGATTGATTCCTCTCAGACAAGCGGAAAACTTTTGATTTCTGTACTATCTGCTGTGGCTGAGATTGAGCGTGAGAATATTATCGAGCAGACGATGAACGGGCGGCGCGAAAAGGCACGGCAAGGTGGATGGAATGGTGGCTTTGCTCCCTACGGATATACACTGGAAGATAACAAGCTGATGATTGAAGAAACAGAGGCTGTGGCAATACGGAAGATTTTTGAATTATATACTTCATCGGAAATCGGTTTGGGTGGTATTGCGAATCAGTTGAACTTACAAGGTATACGGAAAATTCCGAGGCAGAATGGCACATTAGAGGATTGGACAGGACATTTTATTAAACTGATATTGGATAACCCGGTTTATTGCGGTAAAATTGCCTATGGACGGAGAACGAAGGAAAAAGTCAAAGGCACAAAAAACGATTACCAGATGAAAAGAAATGACGATTACATTCTGACAGAGGGACAGCATAAAGGAATCGTTAGTGAGGAGGTATGGGAAAAGGCTCATGCCAAGCGTCTTAGAACCGGAGTAAAGCAACCGTCAAAAATTGGGCGGGATCGAGTTCATTTGTTATCAGGTCTGCTGAAATGCCCGGTTTGTGGAAGTCCCATGTATACGAATAAACACGCATGGACAAATAAAGATGGCACTTACAAAGAAATTTACTATTATGTATGTAGTCGGAATAGGATGGTCCGGGGTAAGCATTGTGAATATAAGGCGATGCTGAAAAAGACCGATATTGAACCGATGGTCATTGAGGCAATTCGTGAGATCGTAAGGAATGAGGAATATGCCCAAGCCATTAAAAAACGGATTGGCGTTCAGATTGACACGAAAGCAGTGGATAAAGAACTGGAGGGCTATCAGGCAAAGCTGAAGGAAGTTGATCTGAATAAAACAAGATTGGAACGGGAAATTGACAGTCTCCCTGCTGATGCAAAATACCGGGAACGAAAGCTCCATGATATGACCTTGCGGTTAGATTCCCTATATGATGTCATTGTTGAGCTGGAGGAAAAAATCGAAGATGCCAGACTTCGGCGAGATGCAATTAAGCAGCAGGCAATTACTCTTGAGAATATTTACAAAATCATGGTGAATTTCGACTGCGTTTATAATATAATAAATGACGAAGAAAAGAGAAATGTGGTCACAGCCTTGATTAAGGAAATTGAAATTTACAGGAATGACGAGTCTGAATATCCGCTAAAGCGGATTGGTCTGAATTTTCCGGTGTTCAAGGATGGCGGGGAAGTTACGGAGCTTTTGTGGGACAAAGGGAATACCGTTGAGACGGTTGTTCTTTTGTCCCAACTGAAACAAAAGCCGGATGATTACATTAATGTCA
>UQEM01000219.1 GCA_900540005.1 uncultured Ruminococcus sp. | reverse complement strand
CGAGATGACGTCGAGTCTCGTGGGCTCGGAGATGTGTATAAGAGACAGATAATTATATATTACATGATTTTGAATGAGAGGTTAGCTGCTTTGAAAGACAATACTGCCGCAATTAAAGAAATACTTGCGATTTTCGGTGACAGACCGAGAGCCGCCTATGTGAGGAGCTTTGGCTGTCAGCTAAATGTTTCCGACGGCGAAAAAATAAAGGGACTGCTGAGCGGCCTCGGTTACAGTTTTACTGAGGACGAGCACAAAGCCGACCTTATAATCCTCAACACCTGCGCGGTGCGCGAGAGTGCGGAGGACAGGGTTTTCGGAATTGTCGGCAGCATGAAAAAGCTCAAGGAGGAAAAGCCTGAGCTGATGATAGGCATAGCAGGCTGCATGACGGCGCAGAGTCAGGTTGCCGAGAAGATCAGGAGATCTTACCCGCAGGTCGATTTTGTTCTGGGAACTTCCGCTATCAGTGCGCTGCCCGAGCTTATGCTGGACTGTCTCAGAGGAGCGAAATTTGCAGCCGATATAAGCGAATATGACGACTTTTCCGAGGCTGCGGTCCAGGTTCGCGAGAGCAGTTTCAAGGCAAGCGTGCCGATAATGTTCGGGTGCAACAATTTCTGCACTTACTGTATCGTGCCATACGTCCGCGGACGCGAAAGAAGCCGCAAAATGGAGGATATCATCGCCGAAGTTCGCGGACTTGCTGCCGATGGCTACAAGGAGATAATGCTGCTCGGTCAGAATGTAAACTCGTATGGCAACGATCTCGGGGACGAGGTAAGTTTTCCGGGACTTCTGCGCGAGCTGAACAAAATAGAGGGCGATTTCATTATACGGTTCATGTCGTCCCACCCGAAGGACGCCTCGCATGAGCTTATCGACACGATATTTGAGTGCGAAAAGGTCGCAAAGCACCTGCACCTGCCTGTTCAGAGCGGCAGCAGCGAGGTTCTCCGCCGTATGAACCGCCGCTACACTGCGGAAAAGTATCTTGAAACGGTCGATTACATCAGGAGCCGTGATCCGCAGTTTTCGCTGACAACAGATCTCATAGTCGGCTTCCCGAATGAGAGCGACGAGGAATTTCAGGCAACGCTCGACATTATCCGCCGCGTGAAGTATGATAACATCTATTCGTTCATTTACTCAAAGCGCTCGGGCACAAGAGCTGCCGAAATGGAGGATCTCACTCCCGAGGAGGTCAAGAGTCTCCGCATGAGGAAACTGCTGGAAGTTCAGCGCGGGATCTCCACCGAGAACTACAAGCGATTTATTGGCAGAAAAATGCGGGTGCTCGTTGACGGAAGGTCAAAAAAGCGCGAGGGCTGGCTCAACGGCAAGAGCAATGAATTTATCATAGTTGAATTTGAGGGCGATAGTTCGCTTATCGGACAGTTCGCAGACGTTGAGATAACCGATGCCATGAACTGGGCAGTCTCGGGAAAACTCATTACCAAATGAGAAAGTTTTAAAATTCGCAGGGAATTTGCCGCAGAGATGTGCAGCTTGCCCGATGAATACAGATCATTAGAGCCGAAAGGCAAGGAGGAAAATTTATGGATATTATTGAAATGACAAGAGAGCTTGGCAAAGCGCTCCAGCAGGACGACAGATACATTGCTTACAGTCTTGCAAAGCAGGTGAATGATGACGATACAGAGCTTCAGGCGGACATAAAGAAGTTCGAGAGCCTGAGACTTGAACTGAATACCGAGATGTCAAGATCGGACCTCAACGGCGAGAAACTCAAGCAGCTTGACGCAGATATCAAGGAGATATACGCCAAGATAATGGCAAACGAGAATATGAAAACTTTCACGGCTGCACAGACTGCTCTTGAGGGACTTGTTACAAATATCAATCAGATAATCTCGCTCTGTGCAAACGGTGAAGATCCTGTTACCTGTCAGCCGTCCCCGGGCTGCAGCGGTTCATGCGAGACCTGCGGAGGCTGCGGCTGATACAGGTCTGTTTGCGCCGGTACAACAAAAAGAAAAGGAGAATATAAATGGAGATCGACAGAAGTAAAATTTCCCCGATGATGAAGCAATATTTCGAGGTAAAGGACAAGTATCCCGACTGTGTTCTGTTCTTCAGGCTCGGGGATTTTTACGAGATGTTTTTCAATGACGCGATAACCGTATCAAAAGCTCTCGAACTCACTCTCACGGGACGCGACTGCGGTCTTGAGGAACGTGCGCCTATGTGCGGCGTTCCTTATCATGCTGCCGATATGTACATAAAGAGGCTCATTGAAATGGGCTTTAAGGTAGCGGTCTGCGAGCAGCTTACCGACCCTGCCGAGAGCAAGGGGATAGTTGTGCGCGACGTTATCCGCGTGGTAACGCCGGGTACTCTTACGGAGAGCAGTATGCTCGATGACGGCGAGAACAACTACATTTGCAGCATTTTCTATGACGAGCAGGCAAAGAGCTGCGCCGTGGCTTCTGCCGATGTTTCAACGGGAAAGGCGGCTCCTGTCTCTTATACACATCTGACGCTGCCGACGA
>UQEM01000218.1 GCA_900540005.1 uncultured Ruminococcus sp. | reverse complement strand
TCCGGTGGACTGTTTTTTAAGAGGGAACGCCCTGCAAGGGAGGGCGTTCCCTTATCAAGATCATACTTTTGAAAATAAAAAGGACTTCCAAAAGGAAGTCCTTTTTATTGCTTTACGAGTGCGACACCGTTTTCAAAATCATACTCGAAATCTATGCCGAACAAGTCGTGATAATCCGCTGTCGTAAGGCAAAGCTCCCAGTTTAAAGCTTTTCCGCGCGGAAAATAGCGTTCGCCGTTTTTGGTTATTCTTATCTCGGTGTTTTTACCCTCTTTGCTGCGCTTTATGATAACTCGGTCGCTGCCCTTTGAAATGCTTATCTTGTCATTTGAGGAATGCCTGACAGTCCAGCCCGCAGCGCTGCATATAGTCTGTGCTTTTCCGAAATCAAGCTGTCGGCTCTCGTCGGAGTTTCCTTCCGATGTCTGAAAAGTGCAGGAATGCTCATTCATTTTGAGTATCGCTATGTCACTGTCTCCGCTGCGAACGATGAGAGTTTCCTTTATATCGCGGTTGAAAGCCTCCTGCGGCAGATACGCGCTGTAGCTCTCATTCTTAACATATCTGATAAACCTGTATTCAGCGATATAGCTGAATGCCGCAGAGTCCCCCGTGTAGCCGTCGGGGAAGTCCTGAAAATCCATCACGACTACTTCATATCCGTTCGGAGTCATGATCACCACGCGTGGTATCTCTCTCCTGACATCAAGCTTATTGCCGGCTCCTTCCATGGAAACATCGTGCATCAGCGTCGGCATTGCGGAATTCTCGTCCATTATGACGCTGTATGTAAGCTCCGCGGCTTTCTTCAAGTCCTCAAATTCTTCCACATACAGGATAATATCGCCCGTAAGGTCGCTGTCGTCCGTGCTCCAGCCGCCGTAATACTGCGAATCCGCAAGCTTTTGGTACAGCTTTGGGTGAGCGCAGAGCCAATGCACGCAGTAGTCCTCGCTCAACTTGTTGACAACCCCGAGACAGCCGTACTGATAATTATTTACAAATTCGCAGACAATGCCGTTCTCGTCCCTGACCATGAATGACTGATGATCCTTTCGCGGCGAGTAGGTGTGCAGTTCACCGGAAACATCGGTGTACGGCTCTTGCGCTGCCCTTGTTGCGTCCTCCTGCGAGATGAGGCTGAATTTTCCTCTGTAGCTTTTGCTGAAATAATCCAGTATCTCCTCCTCGGAAAAGTCCCTGCTGCCGCAGCCTATCAGCATTACAAGCGACACTCCTGCCATTGCAGCTATGCGAACCACTATCCTGATATCCATGCTCCCCTCCGTCTCTGCGTCAGCTTTCCTTTTTGCCGATATCATCGGTATATTCGGCTTCGAGTCCGTTGAGAAACTCCTCAACGATAAACCGCGGACGCTGTTTTACCTCCGCGTATATCTTTCCGACATACTCGCCGATTATACCTAAACACAAAAGCTGCAAACCGCCTATAAGCCATATCGAGCACATCATGCTCGACCAGCCAAGCTCCGAGAATCCTGCAAATTTCGCCACGAACGCCCATATAAATGCCGCTACGCTTATTATCGACATGAGGAAACCAAGTCCCGTTATGAATTTCAGCGGCTTTGTGGTAAATGAAGTTATGCCGTTTATCGCGAACGCTATCATCTTTTTCAGCGGATACTTGCTCTCGCCTGCACAGCGTTCGTGCCTCTCGTAGTATACACTACAGCTCTTGAACCCGATAAGCGGAACCATTCCGCGGAGAAAGAGGTTTACTTCCTTGAAATTTGACAGTTCGTCAAGCACTCTTTTGCTCATCAGGCGGAAGTCCGCGTGATTGTAGACGACATCAGCTCCCATAAGGCGCATGAACTTGTAAAAGCTCTCAGCGGTGAATTTCTTGAAAAAAGTGTCCGTTTTGCGCGCACTGCGTACTCCGTAAACGACCTGATTGCCCTCGTAGAACTTGTGCATCATCTCCTCGACCGCGTCAACATCGTCCTGTAGGTCGGCGTCCATGGTGATAGCAGCGTCACAAAGGTCGCGAACCGTCATAAGTCCGGCAAGGACTGCGTTCTGGTGACCGCTGTTGTGAGCGAGGGTGATACCCGAAAAGAAATTCGGGTCGCTCCTGTGAAGCTCCTTAATTATTGCCCATGTTGAGTCCTTTGAGCCGTCGTTGACAAATACTATGCGGCTTTCGGGAGATATAAGTCCGCTCTCTATCATGGATCCGTACTTTCCGCGCAGGACTTTTGCCGTCATCGGAAGTACCTCCTCCTCGTTGTAGCATGGAATTATCATATAAAGCTTTGCAGGCTCTTTCATTTTGTGCACCTCGTTATTTTATCACCGGGAAAATCGGATCTGCCCAATGTCTTATTGCTATAATTTTATCATAATGCTTTTATATTGTCAACCAAAGTATATTGATGGACAATGCTGAATCGCTGTAAAAAGCATACACAAATAAAAAGAACCGCTTTAACCGCGGTTCTTTCAGTTTTTCAAAAAATGTATGTTTCATAAGGGAACGCCCTCACTTGCAGGGCGTTCCCTCTTAAAAAACAGTCCACCGGA
>UQEM01000217.1 GCA_900540005.1 uncultured Ruminococcus sp. | reverse complement strand
ACTGATAGATCGCATTTGCACCCATTTCTTCATAAAGCTTCAGCATACGTTTGACTGTCCTGTAACAATTTCCTGTCTTTTCACATAATTCGGTAATTGTACCTGCTCACTGACTGGCATAATATAGAATTCGTGCCTGCTTTTTGATCGTTTCATTTTTCCCGAATTCCATTTCATAATGAACGAGTGCCTCGTCTTTTTGGGTTAGTTGGATTTTGATTTTTATTTTGGTTCCCATTTTTCATCGCCCCTTTCTTATTACAGCACATATTTCTGATAATTGCAATAGAGGGAAGTATAATAAAGTGCAGCGGAGAGAATTTTCTCTCCGTTTGCCTTTAGAATGCCGTAAATTTGTGAATAGATCTTGTAAAATAAATAGAAATATGATATAATAATATAAAGATATAACTGCACATGGCTTGTGTATAGGAGAAAATTATGAAAAAAATATTACCTGTTTTATGCATGATAGTACTGATGAATGGTGCAGGAACCAGCGCAAGTGCTATCGAGCTGCCATTTGTGCCTGCGGATGAGATCTCATCTTCGGACAGCGGCTCGGATTCAGGAAACACGGAAACTACAGAAGGAACAAAAGAAACAACAGAAAATACGGAAACTTCTGCTGCGGACAGCAGCGGACAGGATATTTCGGGCGGAGACGACGGCGAGCTTTTTATTATAAAGAACGGAATTGAAATTCCTCAGGGTGACACTGTGATTGTGAACGGCGATCACGGACTGTCGGTTATTGATGAAAGCGGCGCTGAAACGGTAATAGACGATTCTCAGGCATATTCGCTCAATACGGACGCTGAAGGTAAAAAAATCATTGTTGACGAAAATAACAACGAGGTAAGGGTTGACGAAAGCGGGCTCATTACATATACCGATAAAAACGGCAGTAAAGTAGTAAAAGATCTTTCTCAGGAGCAGGAAAGCACCGAAACCTCTTTGGCGGAAGCTAAGACGGAATCCGCTACCTTAGAAACTGCAAGATCTGCTGTTGAGGGGAGAAGAAAGGGAAGTATAGCGGCGGTTGTGTGCACGGCGGCAATTGCTGTTATCAGTGCGGCATTTATAGCTGCTGTAAAAATAAAAAGGCGCAAAAAGTAAGTCGCGGTCAGAGATCTCTAAAAATAAATCATCGGGGTGAAAAGCTATCGAACCGATCAAACCATATTACGAGCCTGTGAATATTTGCTTTGCCTGCAACAATAATTACGCACCGTATCTTGCTGTAAGCATATGTTCACTTTTAAAAAATGCCGATTCAAAGCGGTTTTACGACATAATTATCATGCATAAGGACATTTCTGCGGCAAATCGGGTGGTGATACGGCAGGAGGCAAGATCTCCTCATGTTAAGGTCAGATTTGTTGATATGTCGGAATACGACGAAAAGGTTTCCTCAGACGTAGGAGTATATTACAGCGTTGAGACCAATTACAGACTGTTTTTGTTCTCGGAGCTTTTTTCCGCATATGACCGCATGATATATCTTGACTGTGACACGGTTGTAACGGGGGACATATCGCGTTTGTTTGATATGCCGCTCAACGGTTCAGCCATAGGTGCGGCGGCAGATGTCGGAGTGAGGGTTCTTTCGTATACAAAGCGAGCCGTATTTTTCGAGAAAAAGCCTTATAACATTGATAATTACATAAGTCAGGTATTGAATATTCCCGAAAAGGAATGCTATTTCAACGCTGGAGTCCTGCTCCTTAATCTGAAAAAGTGTCGCGGACTTGTAACATTTGAACAGGTGACTGAAATTCTCCACGGCAGCAAGCTTTTTTACAACGATCAGGACGTTCTTAATATACTTTTTCACGATCATGTCAGGCTCATAGACATTTCGTGGAATTATACCAACAATATTGAAGCTGCGGCTAAGCCCGATGTAAAGGCGATAACAGAGCCTTTTCGGCGCGAAGATTTCAACATTGTTCATTTTATCGGAAGAAATAAACCGTGGAATGCCGAAGTTCCATTAGCGGAGCTTTATCATAAATATAATCAGTATCTAAAGGGAGTGTTAAACAATTATGCAAAAAAATAAGAGAAATGCGATAAGAAATAAAATTGTCGGAATCATGTGCATTGCTGCACTTGCAGCCAATACTGCACCTTCCGTAATTCCTGCACCGTATGTAAACGCTTTTGCACAGGAAATCACAGGCAGTACTGTTTCTTTGAACAGCAGCACGGAAACTGTTCCGTTTGATGAAGCTTCCGCTACAGTTATTGACATCTCTCAGCTTGAGCCGAACGATGAGAACCTCATTGTTGCCGAGCTGAATACAAGCGGCACATATATTCTTAAAGGCAGCAACTTCATAAACGAGGCATATGTCGATGCGACTATCTACGTTCCAAGGGGAGTAACGGCAAATGTTATACTTGACGGCGTTAATATTGATAACGATGACGGAGGAAACAGATGTGCGGAATTTGCAGGAGCTGTGTCACCGTTTGACGTCAAGGGAACTCTCAATCTGTACACAAAATCGGATTCGGAAATCAAGTTTTATTTTGCCCAGATAGACGGAACGCTCAATATCTGCGGCTATGGCGATAACAGTGCAAAGCTGAAGTTATCTGCTGAAACCAATCAATGTGGTATAATGGGCAGTGGTACCATGAACATAAGAGGAGGAAAC
>UQEM01000216.1 GCA_900540005.1 uncultured Ruminococcus sp. | reverse complement strand
CTCTGCCTTTGGAAACCGCTAAAGGGTTAACAACCCTTTAGAATCCCATTATTAGTTATAAAAGAGGCGCACCCAAAACGGTGCGCCTCTGCTTTTTTATTTGATCAAAGAGTAACTCTCTCCTCGATATATGCAATAAGATCGCTTATAGCAACTCTCTCCTGCTGCATTGTGTCACGGTTGCGGACAGTTACGCAGTTATCCTTTTCAAGAGTGTCAAAGTCGTATGTAATGCAGAACGGTGTACCGATCTCGTCCTGTCTGCGGTATCTCTTGCCGATCGTTCCTGCCTCGTCAAAGTCAACCATGAACTTCTTGGAAAGCATATCGTAAACTTCCTCAGCCTTGGGTGTGAGCTTCTTTACGAGCGGAAGAACTGCACACTTGTAAGGAGCAAGAGCAGGGTGGAGACGCATTACTGTACGAGTCTCTCTCTTTTCGTTGCCGTTCTTGTCTGTGGAAACGATCTCCTCCTCATCATAAGCCTCAGTTACAACAGAGAGGAAAAGTCTCTCTACACCGAGTGAAGGCTCAATAACGTAAGGAACGTACTTCTCGTTTGTCTCGGGGTCGAAGTATTCAAGCGACTTGCCGCTGGTCTTGATGTGCTGTGTGAGGTCGTAGTCTGTTCTGTCGGCAACGCCCCAGAGTTCGCCCCAGCCGAACGGGAAAAGGTACTCGAAGTCGGTAGTAGCCTTTGAATAGAAGCAAAGCTCCTCCTTGTCGTGATCTCTGAGACGGAGATTCTCCTCCTTGAGACCAAGTGTGAGAAGGAAGTTTTTGCAGTAGCTTCTCCAGTAATCGAACCACTCAAGGTCTGTACCGGGCTTGCAGAAGAATTCAAGTTCCATCTGCTCAAACTCGCGGACACGGAAAATGAAGTTTCCGGGAGTGATCTCGTTTCTGAACGACTTACCAACCTGTGCAACGCCGAAAGGAACTTTTTTGCGTGTGGTTCTCTGAATGTTTGCGAAGTTTACGAAGATACCCTGAGCAGTCTCGGGACGGAGATAAAGCTCGGACTTATTGTCCTCTGTAACGCCCTGAAATGTCTTGAACATGAGGTTGAACTGACGGATATCAGTGAAGTCGGACTTTCCGCAGTTGGGGCAGACGATATTGTGCTCCTTGATGTAAGCTGTCATCTGCTCGTTGCTCCAGCCAGCAACGTTAGTGCCGTCAAAGTCCTCGATAAGATTGTCTGCACGGTGACGTGTCTTACATGACTTGCAGTCCATGAGCGGATCCGAGAAACCGCCGATATGACCGGAAGCTACCCATGTCTGGGGATTCATGAGGATAGCGGAGTCAAGACCTACATTGAACTTGTTCTCCTGAACGAACTTCTTCAGCCATGCGTTCTTGATGTTGTTCTTGAGCTGAACGCCGAGCGGGCCGTAGTCCCATGTATTTGCCAGACCGCCGTAAATTTCAGAGCCGGGATAAACATAGCCCTTTGATTTACAGAGGTCAACGATTTTGTCCATTGATTTTTCATTGTTTTTAAGCATTTTATGCAACCTCGTTTCACAATAATAGTTCTTTCCTATTTTACACCATATTCCCGCAAATGTCAAGGTGTGTGCTCATGCAGGTCACGGTATCAGCATTTACTTTTTATAGAAGCAAAAAATCAGACGAAAGCCGCATAATGTGGATTTTTCTTTACATTTAAAGAGAGCCGCTTTCCAAAACCACTATCCTATTCGAGATATTGCTTACGGGTTTTATTTTTGACAGCAGCTTGAATATTGCGATGAACTCAGCCATTCCCTCGGCGAGACTGTGCTCCTCAACAAGCCGGAAATTCGGGAGAAGCTTTACGAGTTCCTCGCCATTTTTCACACCCCAGATAAATTTCGCATTGCTGCCCTCTATGGACCTTTCCTTCATTCGCTTTACCATAGTGGGGTTCATCGTCTCCACCAGAACGGTGACGTGCTCAAAGCGCTTGCTTATTATGCTGAAGATCTTCTTGACATCTTCTTCGGAAAGATACATTGTCAGACCCTCGATGATAACGATCACGGGCTTGTCCTGCTCGGCAATCTCTCCGCCCCAGTCGTCCATTGCGGACATTGCGATTTGTGATATCTTCCCTTCCTCGGGCAAAAGCTTTTTGCGCACCCCGATAGTCTCGGGCAGATCAAGATTATACCAATGCTCATAGCCGCTCATTCTGTAACAGCGTGTATCAAGTCCGCAGGCGATATTCACAACGACTGCGCCTTTATTTTTCGCAAGATACTTTTTCACCAGCTTATCCAGAACTATTGTCCTTGCAACAACTCCGCTGTGCATTGCAGGGTCTTTATCAGCAAGCGAAAAATCGTAATCGATCTTGTCAACGAGTTGAACGGCTTTTGTGTCCTTTATCGCACCCCTTGTTTTTGTTTCCTTTGCGCGGGCATAAACGGTCTGAAGCATAGTTTCAGGCACGCCCGAAAGTTTTGGCTTTTCATTTGTGCTCATAATATTTTCTCCCATTACCTTTTATAAGTTATCTATAGCTAACTTATTTTCGCTTTTATGATATCACAATGATAGAAAAATGTCAATAGAACGGAGAATATTGTGCAGGACAAACGCAAAGCAACTGCCGTGCCGCTCTATGCAGATGCCAACGTTTTTTAAGGCAACACCGCACAAAGCCCGCCTGACGGCTTTGCACTGAATCTGCTTGC
>UQEM01000215.1 GCA_900540005.1 uncultured Ruminococcus sp. | reverse complement strand
CATGTGGTCATTCAGGCAGTCCAGGGAGCAGTAGCTCTGATTGGTGTCCTGATGCTTGTAATAGCTCTTGCCTGCGGGTATCTCCTTGTAACAATTCGCACAAAACATCATTTATCCCTCCAAAGATAGATCATTGTATCGTAGACGGCTCTCTGCGCCTGCATACGAAGCAGATTGCCGATAGAGCCAACTGCATTGAGATTGCTCGATTCAACGGCAACCTGATAGTCACGGCTCGACTGCATAAGCAAGTCGGTCTGACGGTTTACTGCGTCTGTGACCTTTGTATCAAGATCGTCCAGATGCTTGTAAATCTCGCCCTTGTCAACGATCTCCTGCAAGAGATCGGGTCGCGTATCTTCAATGTGGTGCAGATAATACCCGATTTGATCGGTGTGGAACACATAACGCTCTGTTTTGCCCGTCTTAGGGTTGCGGTGGCGAACCGTCTGTGTGTCGGTATCGACTTCCCATACGGGAGCACCGTTTACTTTTTGTTTGCTTTGAAAAATCATAAAATCACTTTCTCTTTCTTGTAAAGTAGTAAGCTGCGCCGCCGACTCCTGCGAGAGCTGCCACTTCTGCAATGATTGCAAGAGAACTTGCACCAGAACCGTCAGAATCGCCCTCAGAAACGTCTGACGGACTAACAGTGGCATCGTTGCCCTCTGCGGAAGAACCGCCCTCAGAAACCGTTTCCGTTCCGCCTGTGACCTCTCCAATCACTCTCGGACTATCAGCACCGTTATCGTTGATCTTGTAACCGCCTGCGATTTCGGATTCGTACTCCTCTAAGGTGCTGAACGGTGGGAATGTGTCAACGGTATCACCATTTTTGTCTGTCATTTGCCACATACCGTTAAGCAGAGAAAAGCTGTAATGGTTGTCCTCGGTGCTGATTGTCCAGCCACCCTCATTATCGTCCTCAAAATCCCAATCTTCGATCAGACGACGGTAGTAGTCCTTGTATTCATATTGAAGCTCTCCGATTTCGGTCCAGTCATAATCTTCTGAACCGTAGTTCTCGTCAAGCCACTTGTCAAGAAGATGATGCTTGTATGATGCTTCGGGAAAGTCAAGCCCATTATTGCCCTTGCCGTTCCACATATCCTCCCAAATCTCGGTTTCGATATCGTCACGGTCAAGGTTCTCGGCAGCATAGACGGTCAAGCCGGAGCAGAGTGCAAGTGCGGTGCAGAATACCGTTGTAATGATCTTCTTCATGTTATTTGTCCTCCATATTCTTAAAGTATAGTTCAAGTGCATTTTCAATCGTTTCCGTGATTTCTTTCGGCTTCTCGCCATTGCTGAAATACTTGGTATAAATATCATGGCTGATTTTCACGCTCTTGGGCTTCACTTTCGGCTCGGTGTCATCGCCGTAAAGAATAGTGTGAACGGTATTACGGTCGATGTTGCCATCGCTGTCGGCAGAAGCACGGAGTATTTTGGCTGCTTTCATGTCGATCTTGCAGTCCTCAGCACATTCAGCGACAACCGCCTGCGTATCTTCTGACAGGAAAGAAAGCTCCACACCCGCACGGATAGAAAGCTCTCCGCTGTCCACAAGGGCTTTCAGCTCATCAGTGAGCTTATTGATACGAATAAGCCTTACTACTGAGCCTTTGCTGACACCGTACTCATTTCCGATGCTCTCGCTCGTGTCTAACTTTGAACCCACTGGATTCAAAGTTGAGCTGTCGGGTTCGGCTGAGGGATTTTCAAGGCGTGCAAGCTCCCTGAGAATGTCATTTCGCTTGCCCTGAGAGAACATTTCGCTGTGTCTGAGTGCAACAGCGGCAGCCTGCTCCGAAATTTTGAGGTTTTCAAAGCCTCTCTGCATAACATTCGACTCAATGACATACATTTCTGCTTCGTCCTCGGTAAGTCCTGCCTTGATAATCGCCGGAACATTCGGCAGTCCTGCGAGTTTAGAAGCATTCCAGCGGTTGTGACCGATAAGAATTTCGTATCCGTCACCGTCGGGCTGAACGATGATCGGAGACAGTACACCATTCTCCTTGATGCTGGCTATCATATCTTCAAGTCTCTCACCGGAGTACAGCTCAAATTTGTGGTAGTGGTGAAGTTTGTCACAAGGAATCTGCTGAACAGCGGTCTGCTGTGGTGTGGAGAGCATAGCACTCAGGTCAAACTGTGGTGTATTCATTGTTTCATCTTCCTTTCCATGTCCGCAAGCTGTTTGCGAAGCTCACGGCTCTCAGAAAGATTTGCGATTACTTCCTGTGAAGTTTCTGCTATGACTTTGCTGTGGTCTGAGCTGAAAAACTCGTCCAGCTCTCCGTCATCGTGAGGAGTGAAAAGCCACGGTGTCCTGTCGGTATCAAACGGCTTCATCACTCGTCCTCCTCGTCATCTTCATCGGTGCAGCAGCTCAGTCCGTTCTGAAGCTGAATGAAGATGCAGGAGTAGCGGTCATGCTCTGCACCGTCGCTATTCATCATCGCTTCAAGAAAATAAGCCTGAGCTTCTTCACGATTGTTCCATTCCTGTTTTTTGCCGTTGCAGAGGGTAGTGACCTTGCGGTTCGGGTTCATTGCGAGTTCTGACATACTTAACATCTGGAAAGTACCTCCTGAGCCAATTCGTCGTATTCCTGACCTAACTTGTGACCTGTGAGACAAAGCGGTGTTCCGTTCTCGGAGCTTTTCGCCGCTTCAATGGACTTGCTGATGCTTGTCCTGAACA
>UQEM01000214.1 GCA_900540005.1 uncultured Ruminococcus sp. | reverse complement strand
CGTCGAGTCTCGTGGGCTCGGAGATGTGTATAAGAGACAGGTGGGACGGAGTATAGGTGCGGTCAATATGCTCACCCGTGAGGGCTTCAACAGCATCAATAAAGGACATATCCATATATTCACGGAGTAAGCCGATATTATCGCCGCCCTTGTTTTCGCTGAACCTGAACCATTGACCACGTTCGCCCGGACCGTTGTCCTTGATATGCAGGCTGTCATGTTCCTTCCACACATACTCTTTGCCGACCTTTTTCAGGTCAAAGCCGTGAGACATGAGAAACTGAGGAAGATTGACGAGGTTCGCCCTTTCTTTCTGTTCATCAGTAATTCTCATCTGTTATTCCAACCCCTGATTATTTCTCTTTTTGGGTGTCTGCTGTCTCTGCTGAGGGTTCTGCTGACCTCGACCGCTGATACGCTGGGCATCTCTATGCATTTTGCCACGGGAAAAGAAAGCTCTTTGGGAATCCTTCTTTGCGACCGTGACCGCAGATTTCTCACCTCCGAACACAGCGGAATGCTCCACGCCCTTAGCTGTCAGCTCTGCCGACTTCTTACGAGCCTGCCCCTCGTCCATACGACGAGTGAAACGCTCCTGTTTCGGGAGTGCCTTGAAAAGCTCAGAATTTACAAGCTCAACGGCTCTTTCACCCTTGACATCACTCTCGATCTGCTTATATGCCTGAGCGTTTTCCTTAGAAACGGTAATTGCTACCGTATCATTCTTGCGTACTACCGCAGAATAAGGGGTATTCTGTTTTTGCAGTTCTCCTGCAATTTTCCTTGCGGTATCAATCGGCTCAACACGGGTGTGTCTCTGCTCTTTGGAAAGAGAAGCATAGTATTCGGGATTGACAGTCTCATACCTGCCTTTCTCACCCTTACCGGCGTTCTCCTTTGCAGCTTCGGTATGTGCGATCTTTCTGATAGAAGCATACATCACATCATTCAGCACAGGAACGTCCTGCTTGGAAACGGTAATGCCGACCTTATCCTCGCACTTAGTAGCAGCGGAGAACTTTACTCCTGCCGACATTAGAGCCGACATGACCTCTGCCGCCTGAACCTCTGTCATGGTCTCCACATGACGGTCATTTCGGGGCAATTCCTTGTAATAATCAGGGTTCACCTTGAAACCGCCGTCATCTGTAAAAACGGCATCACCCTTATCAAGCATATCCGACAGCCAGCTATCTACCTCGACTTCTTCGTGCATATTGAGAAGCTCAAGCTGACTTTTCATTTTTGCAAGCTCCTCAACAGCGTTATCCCTCATTTCCGGCGGAACAAAGGGGTTTTCTGCAAGGCTCTCCATAGACTTAATACCCTCAGAAAGCTCTGCCTTTGCCTTGTCTATGTCCGCTTTAGAGCCGTTGTTGATGATACCGTCGATCATGTTGTAATCATCTTCAAGCTGCATCTCCACATTGACAAGGGGCTGAATATTGAACTGATCTGCAAGTTCAGCGACCTTAGAACGGTCAAGAGTTTCGACCTCCTGCGCCGCCTGAACAGCAGTCTCAGCAAGTGTCGGCATATCCATAGTGCCTTTCTGAACCATTTCACCGAGCTTATCTCCGGTCAGCTTCATAGAAGCATCAAGCTGATCGTTGGTCTGCTCCTCATAGTGCGTTTCAGGACGGGCGAGCTTCATGATCTTATCATCAAGTTCTGAAATACGCTCATTCACATCTTTGAGCTGTTCGGAGAGATTATACTTGTCAACAACACTTGTTGCAGGATCATTATAGGTATCAAGGATTCTCTGCTTTTTCGCTTCAAGTGTTGCTTTCTTATCGCTCAGGCAATCAACAGTCGCACCGTTCAGCCGTGTCAAAGCATCGGCAAAGGCTTCACGGCGTTCCTTATTAAAGCCGATAGAAAAGCTCTTGATCGTGTCATTCAGAGCAATCACACGATTGAGCTTGTGTTCTATACGGTCACGCTTTGCGGTAAATTTGTCGATCTTCTTCCACGCTTGGTCGATCTTCTGCTGTCGCTCAGGAATCTTCTCCTCACGGATAGCCTGAATACGCTTCTCGTTATTGGCGATAACAGCACCGATACCCGGCAGATTGCCGATAGTAGCTTTCAGCATACGGTTGGTATCTTCAAGCTTATCAGCCTTTGCACTGAGGGCTTCAATATTTGCCTTGTTGCGGTCGATCTTATCAGTTTGATTGGCGATTTTTTCATCAAGAGAGTCGATACGGCTCTGATGATGTTCCGCCTTTGCGTTAAGTAGAGGAAGAAGTTTTCCCGGATTCTGAACGCTGTTCTCGTCCTGCTGCTGGTCCAGAGACTGAGCCTGCTTTCTCCTCAGTTCTTCCGCATCGACCGCAGGCTGGTCGGCGGTTCTCTTATCGTCATTATCCTGTACGGGCATAGGCTACCTCACTTTCTGCGCTTGATGAAGATGATAATCTTCTTCATGGTCTGAACTTCCTTTCTCTTTCTTCGTTCTGAATGATACGCTCCTGTTCGCTCTGCTGTCTGCGACGGGCGATCTCAGCCAAGTGTTGATGTCTTTCTCTTGAAAAATGCGAATGACTGTTACGGCGAAAATAATCGTCAAATAGCTCATTCAAAGTCGGAACTGTATCCGCTGCACTCTGTTCAGGGACAGAAGGAGCTTTCGCTTTTTCCTTGATTTTCTCATGTTCCTGAATATCCGAGATCGTTCTGCCGTTCACGGAGATCACACGGTCAAGCTCACGCTGAAGC
>UQEM01000213.1 GCA_900540005.1 uncultured Ruminococcus sp. | reverse complement strand
CGTGGGCTCGGAGATGTGTATAAGAGACAGCTTTAGAATCCCACTATTATGAGCCTCATATTTTGTTTTTGCTTGCTTTTTCGCCAAGCCTGTGATATAATAACCTTACAGCTATCTGACAAAATACGGCAGCGGAGTTCGTTTTTACAAGCGTTTATACATATCTTTCAACTTCGCACTCAATTCCCTATAAGACAGATCCTGATTATTGGAGGTTTATACTATGAAAGGCTTTAAGAAACTGATACCGCTTATACTTATGATACTCACCATGATACTGGTACCGCTCGGGACGCGTGCGGATTTCGGCGACTATTCGGGCGATTCCGATTACGGCGACAGCGACTGGGGTGACAGCAGTTGGGACGATGATTCCGACTACGATTCCGATTACTCGGGCAGTTCGGTCGGCGGGATCGAGGGCGTAATTATTACTTGCGTTGTGATATTTATAGTAGCCATTATCAACAAAAAGACAAGTAAGTCTACAAAGAACACCACGACAAATAATACCTCTGAAAATCACAGCGATCTGCGCAATGTTTCCGAGTATAACAGCATAGACCCGAACTTCTCGGCGGCTGATATGACCGAAAAGATATCGAATCTCTATGTACGCTTCCAGAACTGCTGGACGGCTAAGGATATTGATCCGCTTCGTCCATATCTCACGGACGCTATGTTCGCACAGATGGACAGACAGCTTGACGGATACCGTCAGAGAAAAGAGACAAACCGCGTTGAGCGAATTTCCGTGCTTGGCGTTCGTCTCCTCGGCTGGAAACAGGAGAACGGCAAGGACGTGATGATAGCACGTCTCGATACGAGGATCGTTGACTATGTTGTCGATGACAGGACAGGCGCGATACTCCGCGGAAGTTCCAAGACCGAGAAGTTCATGACCTACGAATGGTCACTCGTGAGAACTACGGGCGTAGTTACGGGAACAATAAAGGGCACAAGCGGACAGACCTGCCTGTACTGCGGAGCGCACGTCGATATCAACCACTCGGCAGTATGCGAGTACTGCAACAGCGTCCTCACTACGGATTCGTTTGATTGGGCAGTAAGCAACATCAAGGGAATCGCACAGCGCTCGAAGTAAGGGTGCAGACATTGGGCGACAGGGTTTTAGTAGTAAACAGTTCACCTCTGCACGGACAGCTTATTGCACGCAGACTGGAAAAAATGAATGTTGACTGCGTGTGCTGTCCGACGAGCAGGGCGGCCCGCGAACTGCTTGTTTCGGATAATGCGTTTACCATGACGATAGTGTATCACTATTACTGCGGAGACAATGCCTTTGAGCTGGTTGCCGAGATCAAGAACAATTACCCTGATATGTACATTGTTGCAGCGGATTTCACGGCAGCTTCGGAGGAGCACGAAAAGCTTTTCATTCTCGGGGCGGACAGGTGCATAGTAATGCCCTTTCCGCTCGCGAGATTCATTCTTATCGTAACCGAGACTATGAAAGGCAACGGCTATCACGATGTAATTACGATGATACCGGAGTTCCTCGTGTCCTGCGGTTTTAAGCGTAATCTGAAAGGCTTTGATTACCTTGTCTATGCCGTGGAGGTATGCGTATTGGATCCCGAAAGGCTGACGAACCTTGTTACCGGACTCTATCCCGAGATCGCCTCACATTTTTGTACGGACTGGAAGATAATCGAGCGTTCAATGCGCAATCTTGCGAAAAAGGCTTACGAAAACGGCGCTTTTTACCGAATGACAGATGGAGATTTCCGCGGCAAGCCTACAAATTACGAAATGATATGCGCAGTTTGTGATGCGTTTTCACTTCGCTATGATATATTTTAAGACTGAAGCAGGAGGATAATATGAGAAGATATATCGCCTTTGGGACGATCGCAGTTCTTGTGGGTACGATGTTTTCTGCGTGCGGCAGAAATAATGTGCGCACCGATACCACTCAGCAGTATATAGGCTATTGGGAATGTACCGGACTCGTGGTAAACGGCGTGGATCAGGGAGACTCGTTTCAGGATAGCGGAATCCCGCTTTACACATTCTACAACCTAACGCTCGGCAATGATAATAAGGGAACACTTGCCTCACCGATGTCGGCTTTCGGCGGAGATGAGGAGGAAATCCACTATTTCACATGGGAATCCGACGAGAACGGCGTTGACCTGAAAGGCGACGACAGCAGCGACAATTTAAGGCTCAGCAGCGAGGACGGAAAACTCGTAATGAGTGAGAGCAATGACGGAAAAACGCTTGAAGTTTATTTCAGCAAGGTTGACGAGCTTTCAACGTTTGATTTTGCCTCATGGGCAGAACAGAGTTACTCTACAGAAAGCAGTAAAGGAGAATAATATGAAGAAAATAGTATCTGCAATACTTTCATGTGCTATGATAGCAGGCTGCCTTACAGGCTGCGGCAAAAAATATGACGATAAGTTTATCGGCAAGTGGGAAGCTTCCGAAATGGTGGTTGACGGAACATCTTACGAGGACTTTATGGGAGTTCCGCTTAATGCAATGTTTCAGTTTGACATTCAGGATAACGGCAAGGGCGAGTGGCACTCTCCTATGTCGGGATCATCGGGAGGCGAGAGCGATATGCGCATGGAGTGGGACTCCGGTGAGAACGGCTCTATAGATGTTACGGCTTATATTGAGAACGACAGCGAATCCGAGCAGAAGTTCAGCATGGTGTATGATAACGGTGAGCTCACCTTTACCGAAGATGACGTTGAATTCCACATGAAGAAGGTGGATTCATTCACACAGTACTCTCAGGACGAGCTTACGGGTATGTACAACAATACTATCAATTCACTGTTGACGAGCGGACAGTAAAAGGGTACTATCGCAATATAATAATGGGATTCTAAAGGGTTGATAACCCTTTAGCGGATCCCAAAGGCAGAGCCTTTGGTGGGGTGTGGGGCAAAGC
>UQEM01000212.1 GCA_900540005.1 uncultured Ruminococcus sp. | reverse complement strand
ATACGAGGTGACGTCGAGTCTCGTGGGCTCGGAGATGTGTATAAGAGACAGGTCCTGCACATGGACGAAGCAACACCTCACCTGCACATCGACTACATTCCTGTCGGGCATTACAAGCGTGGTCAGGACGTTCAGAATGGTATCGCCCAGGCTCTGAAAGAAATGGGGTACGGCGAAGGCAAGCAGGCTATTGCCCGTTGGCGAGCTGCCGAGGTCGAGGTGCTGAATAAAATCTGCCTTGAACATGGTATCAAGTCCCTTGCTCCCGAAAAGGCGAGAGGGACACTGGAGATACCTGAGTATAAGGAGAAGCGCAGGCAGGCTGACGAACTGGCAGAGCAAAATGCTCAGGCAGAAGCAGAACTTTCTAAAAAGGTGGAGCAGATCAACAGGGCGCTGAAATATCTGCCTGACTTACAGAAGAATGAAAAGGCTGAACACGAGTTCCTTGTAGCTGTATCCGAGCTGCACGATATGCTGAAAAGCGGTATGTCCATTATCCGAAATAAGGATTCGATCATCAGCCGTATCGAAACTCTGGAAAGCCTTACGAAAAAGGCTATGGACAAGCGAGACAAGGCTGACCTCACCATTTATGACCTGCGTCAGCGTGGTGAAGAAGTTACTGCCGAACTTGATGATGCTCTTGATAAGCTGAAAGCAGTCAGGTCTGAGAAATCACAGCTTTCCTCCGAACTGCAAACGGTCAAGGCTGAGAACACGGAGTACAGAGAGATACTTGCTACGCTTGAAAGGATAGCCCCCTCTATTCTCAGGCAGGCAAAAGAGATGCTTCGGGAGCAGCAGCGGGAACAGGCACAACAGATAGAATACCAGCCCACTAAAAAGAAAAAATCGTGGGGACTGGAATAAACATAAAACAAGATAGAAAGCAGGGGAAGTACCTGCTATGAGGAGAACAACATGAATAATAAGACTTTGCAGGAGATGAACGATGCCTACAAGGACTGCCCCGTAAGGACTTCGGAGTACACCATTGACGGAAAGAAATATATCGTCAAAAGTCACTTCGTAGGTGCAAAGGAACTTGATGATGTGTTGTACCGTATTGCCTTTGAACAGGCAATGGACGAGGTTTTGAAAACGGCATAAACATACGAAGAGTTACGAAAAAAGGCTTGCCAAATTCGGCATTATGCGCTATAATGATAATGTTGAATTTGGCTGCTTTGTTTGAAAGGAGTTGCTATGGCAAAGCAGACCATTTACAATGCAGGAATCTATGTCCGCCTCTCACAGGAGGATATGCGAGCTGGCGAATCCCTGTCGATTGAACATCATAAACTTATCCTCACAAAATATGTCCGTGAACAGGGCTGGAATCTTGTTGATACATACGTTGATGACGGTTTCAGCGGAACGGACTTCAACAGGCCTTCGGTGCAGAGATTGCTTTCCGATGCACAGACAGGCAGGATCAACCTCATTATCTGTAAGGATTTAAGTAGGTTTGGTCGTAATTATATCGAAGTAGGTCAGTATATAGATTATATTTTTCCGCTTCACAATATCCGCTTTATCGCTCTGAACGATAATGTGGATACCTCTAATCGTGACAGCAATGCTATGGAGATGATGCCGGTCATTAACTTGTTCAACGAGTGGCACGCTTCTTCCACCAGCAAAAAGATCAAGGCGGTCATTGAAGCAAATGCACGAGAGGGTAGATATAAAAGCTCCTATGCCGCTTACGGATACACAAAGGCTGACGATGAAAAGCATACACCTATCATTGATCCTGAAGCTGCCGAGGTGGTACGACGCATCTTCAAACTCCGTTGGCAGGGGGTGACACCACGTCATATTGCAGACCAGCTCAATGCTGATAGTATCCCTATTCCGTCTGATTATTTTTATCAGAAGCAGGGTAAAGTCAATCCGAAGTTTACTCGGCATTTATGGTGTCAGACAACGATACGAACCATTTTGAATAATCCAATCTATCTTGGAAACATGGCGATGAACCGAACCACAACGATTTCCTATAAAAACCACAAAACCGTGAAGAAAGAGCAGTCGGATTGGATCGTTACTGAGAACAATCACGAGCCTATCATCTCTCAGGAACTTTGGGACAGAGTACGAGAAGTTGAACAATCCGTCAGCAGAGGAAAGCGCTCAAAGGACGGTACGCTGAAACCTCTCAGCGGATTGCTGTACTGCTGTGACTGTGGTTTCAAAATGAAGTCAGCAGGACAGAACAGGAAGAACAGACAAGGCGAAAGATACCGCAAGATATTCTTTAACTGCGATTCTTATGCTTCATTCGGGAAATGTGCCTGCACAAGTCATTACATTACACAGAAAGAGATTGAAGCGATTGTGCTTGCAGATATCCGCTCTATGGCAAGCCTTGTGATAGCTGATGAAGATACTGCGAGAACAGCTTTTCTTTCCAAAAAGGAACAGCAGACCTCACGGCAGTCCAAAGCCGATGTAAAAAAGCTGAACGACAGCAGACATCGCCTTGCGGAGCTTGACAGCTTGATGCAGTCGGTGTATGAAGATAAGGTCATGGGGAAAATTCCTGAGCATCTCTACGTGAATTTCTTGCAGAAGTATGAGGCAGAACAACATGAGCTTAGAATGATCGTTGATGAACTGGAGGAAAAGCTCTCAGCGGAGAAGCAGGACATGGAAGATGTAGAGGAATTCATCCGCAGGCTGAAAAAGTACATTGATATTCAGGAACTTACCCGTGAACTGTGCTTAGAGCTCATTGAGTATGTGACCGTGGACGAGTATTCCGCTGATAGACCGAGGGTGATTAACATCTACTACAAGTTCCTTGATAAGCCGTTGAAAGATAAGAAATCGCTGTATAGCGATGAAAACTCATGATTGAAAACTGTACGTTGGGGTGTTACTATTTGAGCATATCACAATTATGAGTTCATTGGCACAAGAGGAATCGCGATCCATTTCTGAGAATGTAACGTGGGGACAGCGAAAGCGTATGGCGGACGGCA
>UQEM01000211.1 GCA_900540005.1 uncultured Ruminococcus sp. | reverse complement strand
GTATTATAGTAGTAAGAGGTGATTTAGCTATGACAGACGATTTTGTAAGGAACAGGATCACACAGCTTCGGCTGCAAAAGGGTGTATCGGAGTACCAGATGAGCTATGATCTCGGTCATAGCCGTGGATATATCTATAACATTTCATCGGGTAAGTCTCTACCTCCGCTGTCGGAGCTGTTTGCGATATGCGACTACTTTGGCATCACGCCTGCGGAGTTCTTCGATGACAGCATTTCAAATCCTAAGCTGATACGGAAGGCGGTTGAAGGTATGAAGCAGCTCGATGACGGGGACCAGTTGATGATTTTGAATCATATCAATAGGTTGTTGAAGAAATAAGATAGGAGGATACTTAGATGGACAGTTATAAAGTCAAAGCAGATATTGAACCAAACGATAATTATCAAAAAGCTCTTAAGGACTTCATTCAAGCCAATAACTCGTTTCAAAAACTTACACCACAACAAAAAGAGCAATTGATTAAAGATTTACTCGGTTATGAAGGCTTTGTAAAATTCTGTACGTTCATAAACAGAGGACGATAATATGAAGAAACCGTTAAGCATCACATTTGATACAAATATATTTGATGAGAATAATTTTGATTTAAGTGAAAACTCTACATTATCTCAATTGATTAAATATGTACAACAAGGCGATATAACCGTGTTCCTTAGTAATATTGTTATTGGAGAAATGAAAGCGCACTGCCAAGAATACGCAAGGCTGATTTCTTCTAAAATTAGGGAAACTAGAAATGATATACAACAAGGTATATTAAGCAATGATAAAACAAAAGAGTATCATAAAGTATCAGATAACTTTGTTGAAGCAATAGGGTATTCCTACATTCTCACAATACCTGATAAGAAGAAATCCTCTGATTTGGCACTCAACTACCTTGACAGATTTCTTACATCCCTTAGAACAATCACTTTAGATTCAGCAACAGTTAATGTTGATGGTATTTTCTCAGATTATTTTTATAAAAAGCCGCCTTTTGAAGAATCTGAAAAGAAAAAAAGTGAATTTCCCGATGCCGTCATTGCTGCTCAGATTAAAAACAACTTTAGTGATAAAGAACCAATCTATATAGTTACTAAAGATAATGGGCTGAAAAAAGCATTGCAGGACATTTCATATTGCACAATAGTATCTTCGTTAGCAGAACTGTATCAGATTATCATTGATAAAACAAATGAATATAAAGAAAGACTTGCAGAAGCCCAGGATATTATCAATTCAAAGATAGAAGAAATAAAGCGGTTTGTAAATGATGATTTAGATGATGAGTCAAAAATCACACTTTCTGGTATGGAGTACGATAAAGATGGTATCTCAAGTGGTTATGATTATGATGAAATATACTTTACAGAGCATCATATAGATGATTTAAAGCTCTTTGTAATAGATCATTTTGATGATAATAGTATTATCGCTCGACTTAGATGTATAGCTTACATAGAAGCTGAATGTAGCTATGATGATTATGAAAATGCTGTTTGGGATTCCGAAGATAAAGAATATATGTTTCTTGATAGGGTTACTATTGTTGAAAAGCATCAGGTAAGATTTGCAATTAGAGTAGTTATTGATCGTAATAACGACAATAGTGTTGAGTCATTTAATTTTCATGTATTTTTGGGCGGTGATAGTAGACTGGATCGTTATGAAATGAAAGAGGATTCTCAAGAAGATGAATACTGTAATAATAAATTAGATGAGTAATAACCTTGAAACTGATTGTAAGAAGACGCAAAAGAGAAGCGAGTTGTCAAAACGGCAACTCGCTTCTCTTTTGCTTATTCATCCTCATCACTGCACTCGTCAAGTCCGTGAAGTAGCTGAATGTATACGCACTCTGCTCGGTCTCGCTCCTCACCGTCCGTAGACATCATGAGTTCAAGGAAATACGCCTTTGCCTGTTCATAGTCCGTCCAGACCTCACGTTTTCCGTTGCAGACGGTAGTGACCTTGCGTGATCTCGGCATTGCCAATTCAGGTGTTTTCAACATAGCTGTGTACCTCCAAATCATTATTGTAGATACAGTATATACCATAATAGCACCAAAGTCCAGCATATCGGAATAATTGTAACCATTATTGTGAAAGGCGCAGCAATTTCAAAAGCCAGTCTGGTACATTGCGCACATATCGTATTTCATCGCCGTCGGGAATTATCCTGACGGCGATTTTTATATTCTGCTCAATGCTTTAGCTGAGCCACCTTTGTTTGCAGAAACATCAGCGGACGACAGAGCTTATCGCCAAGCTCCTTGATCTCCTCAATATCTTCCTTGTAAACCTTGTTCGTGACATTTGCACGGCGGGCGATCTGGTTGATATTGTTGGCAATGTTATTTGCGATGCGGGTGAGTTCTTTCAGCTCGTTTTCGTTGACCTGAGCTATGTATCCCTCAAAGATCATCGCACGAACAAATCCACTGAGACTGCTCATACCGCTGTTAGCAAACTTCTTCTTGATAGCCGTCATTTCTTCGGGGCTGACACGGACTTTCAGGTACAATGTACGCTTCTTTTCATCTTTCATTTCTCTTGTTCTCCTTTTTTATTTTTATCAATTCGGGGTCGTAGGGGCAGCGCCCTCTGCCAAGCCTTGTACTATGTGTGAAGTCGCAATTTGCGCCCACATAGTACCGTGCTTGCTACTCTAGTTTTGCCCCTGTGGGGCGAATGTCATTTCCGAGCTTTTCAGCTCGGTCTTTTTTTCTCGATTCCGAGAATTGGAGCTGTGCGACTTTCTCTATATCGTTGCTCCCTATTATCAATATAGCGCACTTTCCCGATCACGTCAATAATAAATTTCAGATTTTTTATATACGCTCAAAATCAATTCGTCAAAATGCCCGGATAGCATAAACGTCGAAATAGCGTGATTTCAGTTTTTTGAATCTAAAAATTCCCCGGATATTTGTTGACAAAGTATGAATAAAAGTTTGTGCGCATTGCGGCTTGTATTTCAAATGT
>UQEM01000210.1 GCA_900540005.1 uncultured Ruminococcus sp. | reverse complement strand
CTTGTCCGGATTCACCGAGCATTTTCTCACAGTCCTCTGTGATGAGCCTTGCAAGTATATCGCTCAGGCTTTGCCGAAAAGCTGGGTTAAAAGTTGTTGTCACCCTGTATGTTGTATGCCCGATATGATATTCGGACACACTTCCCGATACCGCAACAGCGGCAGTTGTAGTTTCATTCATAGCGAATTTTTCTCCTTTAGCTTGTCTTTATCTACGCATTTGGATTTGAGGGTTTCGCTTTATCTCTCTTACCCTCATGGTTGTTGTTTGTGATTATAGCCGTGAGGAACGGCATTGCTGCCGCCCCTCTCACAGCTATCGTTTTGTTGTCGGTTATATTAAACCGTATACGGATTTTCGTTTTCAAAGAAGGAAGTCTGTCCGTCAGCAACATCACTGTCCGAGCTGTTGCCCGACTTGCTGTCTGCACCGTCAGAGCTATCGACCAGCCCCTCAATGTCAGCGTAGGACATTCCGCTGTCGGTCAACTTGCCGATGAGCGTATGCTCCGCAGTCACAGCATTGAGAAGTGCCTGCCCCTCAGCACCACCGTAAAGTTCGGATAGCTTATCGTAGGTGTAGAGTTTGCTGTCCGTGATAATCTTACGGCGGCGCTCATAGGCTGCCTGAATAGAACTGTTCAGTTTGTTGAGCTTTGCTTGACTCTCAGACAGCACTCCGTCCATGACGGTATCAGCAGAGTTGTCAGCGACCTCACTCTTAGCTTTCTTACTCATTCGCATCACCTCACAATGATTTGGATTTAGGGATAATACCCTATGCTAATATTATAGCATTTTTGGACATAAAAAGTCTATTCGCATTGCGCAAGAAGTTGAGTGCGCCATAAAACTTATCCATTCGTGAAATTGTTATGGGGAAAATAAAAAAGTTGCGGAGCGCTTCATCTGCTCCGCATTAAATCACACTTTATAGCCTTGTATTATTTCTCCGCCATAATAAACTACTAATACTTTATCTCCTTTGTCAAGATTATAATAATCCTTTTCCGTACAATTCACATATCGAACATATTCTCCATTTTCAAGCCTTACGCTAATGTAGAAAAAAGCACGTTCCTTAGTTAATTGAGAGACATTATTATCTGAATTGCGCTTATACGGTTTTAATCTTGTAGTATCTTTAGGATTTATTTTTTGAAATTGTACTTCTTTATCAACAACATACCCGTCTGCTGCACAGATGTAACTGATATGTCTTCTTAATCTGCCGTAAACCCTAAAAAACAAGTAAGCCAATAATAAAACGAGTATCAATATATTCCAAGCCTTTAAAAAAACTGATTTATCTGGACAGAGAATTATATATCCGACCCACAAAGCAACAGCTACAAGATCCCAAACGACCTTATTCTCCGTTGAGTCAATAGCCTTCTTTATTGTTTCACCCTCTTGATTGGATAATTCCTTATATCCTATAGCATTTGGGGAAATGAATTGAATGTCCTCGCTCATTAAGTACCACTCCTATTTTTATTTGCAATTATTTGGATACTATACTTATTATACTTTATTACCACGAAAAAAGTCAATCCCCACTTTCATCAAACTGCCGCCCAGACTGCGCTGAAACTGCGCCGAGCCAGTTTAGAATAATGATACTGAGGATAAAGAGAGCATCACGCAGGAGCGTGAGCGAGTATGACCGCCGACGATGCGGCGGAGAGTGAAGTCGCTTATCGCTCCAAATTCGCTGACGGAGCACCGAAAGCCTGCGCGATATGCAAATCCCACAGGCTGGAAATATGCGCGACAGCGCAACAAAAATAACAAGCATTGTATTTTGCGCCGCACAGCGAACGAAAATACCAAATGCTTGTTGGGGACACCCCAAGCCCCGAAATGACCGCACATCGGTCAGAAAAAATCGGCTTACGCCGAAATAAAAACAAAGGAGACACCACCATGAATACGGAGAAAAAGAAACGTGGCAGACCGCCCAAGCACAAGGCTATGGAGTTCGAGGGTATGACCTATGAGGGAGCAATCAACAATGCTCTGGATAAAGAGGTAGCTGTCGAGCTTGACGATACTCTTGCACACAAGTTTGAGGACGAGCTTACCGACGATGAACGCAAGTACCTGAAACACAAGAGGGAGAAGAAGTCTTACACCCTTAATGTGAGGTTCACGGAATCGGAAATGCAGGATATTGTTGCGAAGTGTGAGCAGTATGGGTACAAGAACAAAACGGAGTATATCCGTGACTGCGTTCGGGCGAGGGTTGATCTCACGCCCAACCGAACCGAGATTGCTGAAACCAACAGGCTTATGAAGCGTATTGGAGCAAACATAAATCAGATACTTGTCCGACTTTACAGCACAGGTCACATCTATGTCGAGGATATTACCGAGATAAAGAAAGGAGTAAACGAGATCTGGCATACACTTCTATCCATACGATCAGGGCAACAGACGGGGCGGCAATCGCTTACATCACAAACGGAGATAAGACCGTCAACGGTGTATATGTCAACTCTTATGCTTGCCGAGCCGACAGCGCAGGAGCAAGCGAGAACTTCCGCACTGTAAGAGGAACAGGCACAGGGCGAACCCAAATCCTTGCCTACCACATGATACAAAGTTTCGCTCCTGGCGAAGTTACTCCCGAACAGGCTATGCAGATCGGAGAGGAGCTTTGCGACCGTTATCTGAAAGGCGATTATCAGTATGTTATCGCTGTTCACCATGATAAGTCGCATCTGCACTGTCACATCATTTTCAACAATACCAATCTTTACAATGGGCTTAGTTTCACAACCGAACAAAATCAGGGCAGGAAGTCGGAAAGAGCGTGGGCAGAGCTGCGTGAGATATCAGACGAGATATGTGCCGAACACGGCTTATCGCTCATCGACCCGAAGGGCAAAGGCATTTCCTATCTTGAACGGTTGAAGCAACAAGAGGGCAAGTCATGGAAAGAAAAGCTCCGCATAACCAAACACATTCAGTCCGTTTCGCTTGGCTGTTTCGATCACGCTCATGAAG
>UQEM01000209.1 GCA_900540005.1 uncultured Ruminococcus sp. | reverse complement strand
TGAATCCGTCACCAGCTTCAAGATTGTCATCTGCATCTGTGCCTGTGATTACATCCTTTGAGTCTCCACCGCCAAGAATCGCTTCCTCACCGTTGAAAATAAACGAATAGTTCTCAGGATTATGAATGAAATCGGGAAGTGAAATAGTTTCTCCTGTATCGGTGTTTGTAAGAATAAATCCACCGTTTGCAGAAATGGATATATTGTAGCTCTCTGAACCAATGGCATCAAGGAAGATGAGAGTATTATTACCTTCTGTATCTTTTACGATATCATTACCATGATTGAATCCAAAATAATATACATCATCACCTGCACCGCCGACCAAGGTATCGTTTCCATATCCGCTGAACATTATATCATTTCCATACGAACCAGAAAAAGTATTGTTTCCATTTTCGCCAAAGATTAAATCTGTTTCTGATGTACCATAATATACGTCATCACCTTCTGAATCAATAAAAGTATTAGATTTATTTATCAGATTTATGATATCAGCATACTGCGGCGAAATTGACGAATAATGAGTTTTAAATTTGCTGAATTCGTCGGTATTATTTATCTTGTCATAGTATTTGATATAGCTGCCCAGGTCATATATCATAACCTTAGGATCAAAATCAGTTTTTTCCACCTTGCTCTCTATTACTTCATCAAGTAAAGATGTGTCGAGATACTTATTTCCTTCCTCGTCTGTAGTTTCAAAAGTTACAGCCATGTATCCGCCGAAAGACATTTTTAGATTAAGCGCATTGTAATAGTTAATCTCAATATTCTTATAGATTTCCTTTAACATAGCTGCCGCCGGCGCATTAGGATTTTCACCGTCTACGCCTTTAAATCTATGTCCCATAAAGGCTTCAACGACATTGAGATCTCTTGCATCTATGTTGCCGCCTCTGCTGTTTATTGGTATATCTGCTGAGTCTGTTATAAAATAAAGTATCTTTTTAAGGTAATAATGCTTCTTTGCTATACTGTCTGTGTAGTTAAATGCACGGCATAATCTGATCAATTCGCCTGTTGTGTCTTCTTTTACAGCTTGTTCAATTGTCGGAACATTACCAACTGTTTCCACACCGTCATGTGTTGTATTGATAGTATTGATATCGAACCAGAATTCACTTATATTCTTTCTTGCTGTCCCGTCTGTAAAATATACATAGGATGTTTCTTCTCTTCTCGCACTATTTACATGGTCTTTATCATTCTCGTCGTTATACTGATCGTTGAAACAGTTCAAATCGATATAATCAACGTTAAGTGACTTCAATGACTTTGTTTCGTTATCATCAGTAATGCCATTATGGTTAAAATCAAACCAAACTACAAGGTCATCTAATAAGGTGTGGGTTTCATCTTCGTGATTGAAACCATCTGATTTTGTTATAAGCGGGCTGTCAGTATCATCTATCTTATTGTCTCTGTTGGAATCGAGACCCTTTAATGCCTCAAACCCGTTTGAAAATGATTGATTGTTGAAGCAGTCACCAAATAATTCACTGCCGTTGTTTATCATTCCGTCATTATTGAGGTCAATAGCAAGAAACCCATCATCGTTTTTTATCCACGCAGTTTTTTCAGCAAAGCCATTGTTGTCAAGATCAAAATTTACTCCGTCATTAAGAGAAGTGAATTCTATTTCCTGCTTTCCTGAGAAGTTGATGATAAGTGGATCACGCTGATACTGTTTCTGAGAATCTTCATATTTTTTCTGTTCGTTTTTGATCTCGTTGACAGCATCATCAACTTTTTCTTCATATATATCGTCATCATCTATTTCTTCGGCGCTGACATCCATTATATCCATGAAATTTCCTATTACAATGAATAAGGCAGCGGCTTCAGCTGTTTTCGTCGCTGTACTCATAGATATAGTTCGGGCTCTGTCAATTTCGGTTACGACTTCTGTTGAAACGGCAGTCATCTGTCCGCAGTGCGAAGCTTTGCCAATATTTGGAGCGTGAGTTGCTAAAACAGCCTGTGCCATTCTATATATTTTATTTATAAAGACGGCACTCATGACTACATCTCCGGCAATTCTGATTTCATCTTCTGTGAATATCATTTGCGGAGAACTCGGATTAGATGGTATTTCTCCCGGCTCAATTATGGTATCATCGTCAATTATTTCATGGATAGCTTCTGACTGAGCACCATTATGAGCATCATTAAAGGCACTATCACTGTTTGTATTTGAGTTTTCAGCTTCTTCCGAATCATCATCGTCTTCGTCAGGAAGTTTCTTGAATTTATAGAGAATTAAGCTGTCAGAAGTGCCCCAGAAAGAAACCTCGTATGTAGACTTTCCATTAGGTGCCGTAATTTCAAACTTTGTAGTGTGATTTAGTGGTGCATTGAGACCGCCTTTTATATAAGTTATATATTTATTCTTATGAAGTTCAGGATTAGTGTAATTATTCAGCTGTTCTATTGCCAATTCTCTTTTTGTAGCATTATTATATGAAAATGGCTTCACTTCCCACAAATAGTATGTATTATCTCCGCCTTCTTTATAAATATCTGCTTTTCCATAAGTTGTTGGCTTTTGGGATATAGGATTAATTACTATTTGGTTATATTCAATCTTCAATTCTTTTTTGAAGCCGTAGCCCTTTTTTACGTCAATCAAATAGTTTTGTACTGCATTATGAAAGTATCCGTTGTCACAGCCATCGCTAAAAGCTTCGTCCCAATCTTGCTCACGGTAAATGTTTGATGCTGCATATACATCTACCGAACAGCTACCGCTGAATAGACCGTTGCAGAATGGCAACAGCATTACGAGAGCTAATAATAATGACATTGTTCTATTGACTAATGATTTGGTCATTTTCGATTCCTTTCTTATTATCAATTGTATAAATCGTATGCTTTTAATATCTCAGTATTTTCGCTTTTTCTATTTTCAATCTCCATCATTACCCAATTGTGCAATTCCTTGTCTATATTAAAATTAGCAAGGATATTGGCATATTCTTCTTCTGTCTCTTATACACATCTGACGCTGCCGACGAATAGCCTTGT
>UQEM01000208.1 GCA_900540005.1 uncultured Ruminococcus sp. | reverse complement strand
TGACGTCGAGTCTCGTGGGCTCGGAGATGTGTATAAGAGACAGGCCAAGTCCGTCAATAAGCGGATTGTCGATCGGGATCACATCCTCCTCGGGTGTTTCGGCAGCAGTTTCTTCCGCAGCAGGTGTATTGCTGTCAGGATCGTCAAATCCGGCAGCGATAACAGTAATATCCATCTCATCCTGCATATCTTCCTTGAAAGCAGTACCGAAAATGAACTCAACGCCCTCAGCAGCCTTATCTGTGATCATCTTTGTAGCTGTATCAACATCGGAAGAAAGAATATCTTCTGACATTGCGATATTGATAAGGAGTCTCTTTGCGCCTGAAATAGATGTTTCGAGAAGCGGACTCTCGATAACAGCATTTGCAGCGTCCTTTGCCTTATCCTTGCCCGAACCGTGACCGATAGCCATGTGAGCGTAGCCTGCGCCCTTCATGATAGTGGAAACGTCAGCAAAGTCAAGGTTTATGTAGCCTTCCTCAACGATGAGGTCTGAAATGCTCTTTACACCTGTCTTGAGGACATCGTCTGAAAGCGCAAACGACTGCATCATTGTAAGCGGCTTGTCGAGTCCCACGAGGAGTTTCTCATTAGGGATAACAATAAGCGAGTCAACGTACTTCTTGAGCTCTGCGATACCTTTTTCAGCCTGAGCCATTTTCTGCTCCCTCTCAAAGAGAAAAGGCTTGGTAACAACAGCAACTGTAAGAATATCCATTTCCTGCGCGATCTTTGCAACAACAGGAGCAGCACCTGTACCTGTACCACCGCCCATGCCGGCAGTAATGAAGATCATATCCGCGCCCTTGAGATGTGTTTCGATTTCGTCGCGGTTCTCCTCTGCACTACGCTGACCGACCTCAGGCTTGTTGCCTGCGCCTCTGCCCTTGGTAAGCTTTGTACCGATCGGTATTCTTGTTGTAGCCTTTGATTTATTAAGAGCCTTTGCATCGGTATTGATAGCAATGTACTCGATATTATTCACGCCGGAATCCACCATACAGTTTACGGCATTGCCGCCGCCGCCGCCAACACCGATGACCTTTATGTTAACATCGGGTTCGAGGGCTTCCTCATAATTGAAATCTGACATTAAAACTCCTCCTATTGTATAACCTGTATTTTATCTAATATCTTTTAAGCACTATAAATACACTTTATATTTTAGCATAATATTTGTCTTTTTGCAAGCCTCAGAATAATTTTTTTGAATTTCAGCGCATTTGACAATTAAGCATATAATAGTCTTAACGTTTTGCACAAATTCGTATATATTACCACTCTGATCCATCCGAATATCCGCTGTCATCATAATAATCGTTCGAGTAGTCGTTATAGTCGTAATAGTCCGAACCGTCATCATAGGTCTGGCTGTCGGAATAGTCGGACGAATCATCGCCGTTGTAACTGTCGTCCTGCGAAGTATCGCTGCTCTGGGAAGTACTGTCACCGCGGTTGTTGTACTCGTCAAAGATAGCCTCCTGCTCGGGATTTGACTCGCCGCTTATCACTTCGCCGTTTTCATTGGTAGTCTTTGCAGTTGTCGGCTCGATATTGTCGTGAACCTCCGCAGGAGCATCACTGAGACGGAAACTGCACTGGTTAGAGCCTACCATGGTGAGATATCCCTTTTTGCCCTTGACGCTGTCGTCATTCATAACAGTATTCGCAAGATTGAGCTTATACTCTACATCGCTCCAGTTTCCCATTTTGAAAACCATGCCGTTGCTGTAGTTTACCACTATCGAATACTCATCGCTCATATCAATGGTCGCCACGCTCACATCTTCCATTTTTCCGAATGCGGAAACAAGCTCGGAAAACGCTTTCTCCTTATGGTCGTTTGCTGACTTCAGCGTTTTGCCCGGCTGTGGATCTTCGGGTTCATAGCCGTACACAATAGTAAGTCCCTCGGTAACTGCGGCATTATCCGCGAGTATCTTTCCGTTTTTGCTGACGAGCAGTATTCCCGAATCGTAGCTGACGTTGAATGCAGGAACACACTTGGTAACGGTAATGCTGAGAGACGAAGGAAAGTCCCTGTTAACGCTCGCAGTTTCAACGTAAAGAAGCTTGTCGAGGATCTGCTGCTGTGCCTTTTTCGGATCAAGCCTGAGAAGATTGTCGCCCTCGCTTATTCCCGAAGCCTCGACTATCTGCTCAGCCGTGTACATATCGGATTCCCCCGAGACCCGTATCTCGTTTATATTAAAAAGGAAGGTATAGCTGATCGTGATGCCGGCAGTTATAACAAGCAGCAGCACCACAAGACCGTAAATATTCATATTCCGCTTACGCCTTCTCATGCGCTTGCGGCTGTTCTGCCTATTGACATTTGTTTTCTCGACGTCCTTCATATTTCCTCCGTCGCTGAATATCAGACTCTCCGGATATCTCCGCCAAGAGCCGTAACAGCCTCCTCTATTTTTTCATAGCCTCTGTCTATGTGGGTTATCTTAGTAATTTCGGTTATTCCGTCCGCTGCGAGTGCCGCAACAGCCATTGCAGCTCCGCCGCGAAGGTCGGTAGCTTCAACATTTGCACCGTGCAGTCTGCGGACTCCCTTGACGATAGCGACCTTGCCAAGCACCTGAATGTCCGCTCCCATCTTCACGAGAGCCTCGGTGTGGCGGTAGCGGCAGTCAAAAATATTCTCCTCAAAAACGCTCGTGCCGTCAGCTACTGCAAGCGCCGCCATAAGAACAGCCTGCGCGTCAGTCGGGAAACCCGGGTGCGGCATTGTGCGGATCCGCTCCCTGACGGCTCTCAGACGCGGGCCGCTGTGCAGGTAAATTCGGTTTTCCTTTGTGTATATACTGCACCCCGTTTGCTCAAGCACGGATAAAAACGGCTCAGTCTCGGGAATGCAGGCATCAGTAAGTATTATCTCTCCGCCTGCCGCCGCAGCCATGCAAAGGTAGGTCGCAGCCGCAATGCGGTCTGGCATGATAGTATATTCACAGCCGTGGAGCTGTGAAACTCCCCTGATAACGACACGGCTCTCGCCGTCACCTGTGATCTGTGCTCCGCAAGAGCGCAGAAAGCTGCAAAGATCGCATATCTCGGGTTCTCGCGCAGCATTGTTTATGACCGTCTCGCCGTCAACAGTAACTGCACAGAGAATAA
>UQEM01000207.1 GCA_900540005.1 uncultured Ruminococcus sp. | reverse complement strand
AAAATTTATGCTCGAAAATCTGCATATTATCTTAGTGTCAACACTCCCTAAGTAACAGAAAAAGAGCACCATATGGTGCTCTTTTCGGTTTGTCGATAAAGTTTTGGCAGAGCCTTTGTTGGGACAATGTCCCACAAGCACTCCGAAATTATTCTTCGGGCAGAGTGATAAGACCGATCACCATTTTCTGTACAGCGAGAGCGTCACGGGCGGTGATTCCGTCTCCGCAGCTTGAGCAGTCGCCATTGATCTCGCCCTGCTTTGTGATGTGTGTTGGGTCTGTGCCGTTAACTCCGTACTTGTCGGAGTTTGAGATAGCCTGAAGGATCATAACAGCGTCCGATATATCAACCTTACCGTCGCAGTTAGCATCTCCGTACAAGATATTACTGGCGCTGGTCGTAGCGGTTGTGGTTGTAGTGGTGGTAGGTTCTTCGGTGGGAGTCATACCTCCGTCAGCATAAGTGCCGTCAGGCTCATAGCCGTAATAGAGCTTTCCGTTTATATATGTCGGAATGTACGGAGTGGCGATGCCGATTTCCTTGCCGTCCTCGTCTACAGCGGTTTGACCGTCTAAAATGTCCTTGTTGGAGAAATCGTTTGAAGCGTCCCAGCCTTTCTCATAATTCGGGAATACAAACGCAAGCAGTATCTCGCACTGCTGCATACCCTCAGAAACGGGAAGAACTGCACGTCCGTCGGGGAGATTTACCTCAACGTAATAGATATTTCCCTTGTACTGGATAGGCTTGGAAATCTCAGCGTTTTTGACTCCGCTTGACGCATACATGGCAGACTGGTCGCGGTCGCAGCGTATGGTAATATCGCTTGGCGAGAAGCCTGCGTCAATAACTTCACTCAGATCCATGTAGTAGCGGAACGAAATGTTGTCCTGAAGTCTTGCAGGCCAAGCAGAGTGATTCGTGATCTTGAAGCTTACAGTTGCACCGCTTGCAGAGGTTTGCGCCATTTTAGCCTCAACGTAAAACTCGGGGCCATCGTGGGTTTCCTTGGGCGGAAAACTCGGGTCGGTCGTACCGCCGTATTCATCGATCATCTTACAGAGAACAGCGGTAAATCCTGCATTATAGTCGGTAGCCACCTCATTGTTGATGTAGTTGTTTCTGTCGTCCTCATAGTCGCCCGCCTCTGTAGGGCCTCCCACGAGCGCTCCGTAGAGTGTGTGGCGGTTCTGAACCGGCGTGTAGATATCATTTTTCCACGACGCGTGAGCGGTTCTGTGATGAGCATTGTGTGCGGGCTTGTCACCGTAGCCTACAACGTAGCTCTGACCGAGCGGATTGTCGCCGAGCACATAATCGACCTGAGTCTTTGCAAATGCCTCATAGTCGGAAGTGTCCTTGTCGGCGAGAACGGTATCGCTTGCAACGGAAACGATAAATGCGGCAGTTTCGGCATATCTTGCACAGCCCCAGCTATCGAAGTATGCAAGCTTTCCGTCAACTTTCTTTATATTGTATACATCGTTCTTGACGTGCTTTTCAACGCGCTCAATGTAGACCGGATCTTTGGTGTTGATAGCGTAAAGGAGCAGACCGCCCTGCATTGTATCGTCCCAGCACTGTTCCCACGAGTATTTCATCTCGTTCGAGCCAAGCTCCTTGCCGAGATTCGGAATGTAGCTTTCCGCCTTGCTGAGATACGACTTATCGCCGGTTGCAATATATAGCCAGTTTGCAGCGTAAAAAAGCTCGTCATAGAAGTGGCTTGAACGGTAGAAGTTAGATGCATTGCTGTTGTTATAGACATCATCGCTCTTTGATGCGTCCGCAAGCTTAAAGATATTCTCGGCGTGTGCGAGATAATCACTGCGCTTGCTTTCGTCTATTCTTCCGTCAAGCGCACAGTAGCCTGCGGCAAGAGCTGCTGCCATGCCACCGAAAACGCAGCTACACCCCTCAGATGCTTTGTAGACCTGCCTTGCCTCTTCGTAGGAAGTTCCCGCATCAGCCATGCCGTACTCGTAAAGTTCGACAGGTCCCCACCATGTGTGGTCGATAGTACCGTTTCCGACCTGATACACAACTTCGTCACCAAGATCGCAGTCGGCAAGATAGTCAAGGACGAATTCGAGGTTGTTGACATAGTTAGTCATCTCGCCGCACTTCTCAATACCGTCAGGATACTGGTAAAGTCCCCATGCAAGCATTGAGGCTGAATAGGACATGGGCAGGTTGAACTTAACGTGATCGCCTGCATCATACCAGCCGCCCTTAATTTCGTCTATCATTGTGGAATCGGAGCGCCATTCAACGCGGTTCCAGTCGGGAAGCGGCCCTGCCTGCTGACACTCGTAGAAGTAGAGCGATTTTTGCAGAGCTTCGGCATAATTTGCCTTGAAGTCCGCCGCGTTCACGGCAGACGGAGCATAGCCTGCGGTCATTCCGGCAAGCATAGCGGCAGAAACGATCGCACTTGTGATTTTTTTGAACATAGAATACCCCTCTCGTTAAAAAATTGTAATTAGTGAATCTTTATAATCTATTTCACATTATATCACATATTTTTCAATAAATCAAGCGCTATTTCAATGACTGTGCAGCTTTGTTAGTCGCTTATTGACAAGTAAATGAAAAGCAGGTATAATAATAGTGCAGTTTCTTTCAGGAGGGATCATTATGGCAAAAAATAAAAAGGACACCGACCTTGACAAGATGTATAAGGAGCTTATGGAGAGCCGTGACAGCGCCAAAAGAGACAGTGAAGGCAGCAGACTGCTCAGCTTTTTCATCGGACTTCTCATGCTTGCAGGCGGATTGTTTATGATATTTCAGAATATCAACGTTTCGAGCAACTGGGGCGGATATTTCTTCCACATCGGCTCGTTTCACATTGCAAACGGAATGATAATGCTCCCTGCAATTATCGGGATCGGAATGCTGTTTCTTATGCGCAGGAAAATTTTCGGCTGGATAGTTCTTGCGATAGGAGTCGTTATCATTCTGCTGAGTGTTCTGCTTACAACACACCTTGCGTGGAGAACCACAAGTGCTTACATATTCATAATCATGTTCGGACTCACCGCCGCAGGTGCAGGAATGGTTCTCAGAGAGCTTTTCCGCAAAGACTAAGAAAAATCACATAATTAGGTCGTGTTGACACTAAGCCTAACAACGCATCTTTTCGGCAAAATTTC
>UQEM01000206.1 GCA_900540005.1 uncultured Ruminococcus sp. | reverse complement strand
CAAGGCTATTCGTCGGCAGCGTCAGATGTGTATAAGAGACAGTCACTTTATTGTAAAAAGGTTCTGCCCGTCAGCCACGGTGTACTCCCCGCTTGTGCTGCCGCCTACAACAGTGTAGAAACTGTCACCCGAGGCGATCTCGGGAGCAAGCATCATGAGACACCTGAACGGATTCTGCGGCTCAAAAGATATCATCTGAGTTCCGCCAAGAACCATTTCGACCAAAGTTCCAGCCGCTGTGGACTCGCCGAGGTCAACAACTATATACGGATTCGCCGAAGTCGTGGGTACGGAAACCTGATTTCCTGCCGCAAAAAGATAGCCGCCCGTATAGTTAAATGCTCCGGCTGCGAAAACCGAACTTTTCTCCTCTTTTGTTCCGCCCGAAAGCACCGCATATCCGCCGTTTATGTTCATTGTTCCCTTGGACTTTATACCGTTCGTTCCGCCTTTTATGCTAAAGTTTCCGTCATTTATGGTTATATCGTCATGCGCAAATATTCCCGACTTTTTCGAGGTAATGTCAAAATTTCCGCCGTCAATGACAATATCATCATCGCTCGCAATACCGTGAGCATTGTTTGCATTAATTTTCAGCGAACCGCCGCCCTTGATTTTAAGGGTATCGTTCGAGAAAATAACGCCGTCATTGACCTTGTCCTTTGCGCCGTCCGAGAGAACCGACTCTGTTCCGTCAACAAGCTCTATTATGCACTTCTTCGCGTCATTTACGAGAATTGCAGGGCCTGATGAATTGGAAATACTTACGCCGTCAAGGAGAATTTTTACCTTTTCCTCATCGGCAGTATCAACGTATATCTGACCATTGTCAACACTTCCCGAAAAATAGAAAGTTCCGCCGCCGCTTATTGTTACAACCGAACCGTTTGCGGAGACATTTTCGCCCGTAATGCTCGATGACGAGCCAAGATTTACAGTTGCAGTATAAGTCTCCTCCACGGACGGAGTTCCGGTCGGAGTTGTATTATCAGATGAGGACGAATTTTCGCCTGACGTTGACTTGTCCGAACTTCCGCCCGAGGACTGAGAGTTTCCGCCGCTGACCGAGTTTTCGGACTTACTGCCGCTGCTTACAGAACTTGCAGAGCCACTGTTTTCCTGTGATGATGTATCTGCCGAAGCAGAATTTCCACTGCTCGGCGAGATTTCACTATTAGCACCATTACCTGAGTTATTCGCGGAAGTTCCCGCGCTCTTTGCAGTTTCACCGATCTTATGAGCAGATGACGCAGTTGTGGTTTCGGTCTTTTCTGACCCTGATCTTTGAGCCGCTATTGTCTTTGATGAGGACTTGCCGCTGCTTTCAACTTCGTCCTCTTTATTTACGAAATCGTCCGTTTTGCTGTCTTTCGTGGAATTTTCTGTGCTTATTTCAATTTGGCTCTCGCTTGCACCGCTTTCGTCCGTGTCGGTTTTTCCGCATGAAAATGCCGATACCATAAGCGCAAATGAAGCTGCCGCAGTGATAATTCTTTTGTAATCCATAGCAATTCTCCTTTCCCCATATATGAAATTTGTCAGACCTCTGCACTAAAGTCTGACAAATCCCATTTGAGAGGGTAATATATAAGTTGTAAGGCAATTTTTGTGTTGCTGCCTTAACTGTCAGTTTTCATAAACCTTATCGTCGTACTTGAAAAGCACAAGATTAACGGTCATGTTTCCGTTGAGAGCACGGAGTTCATCAATGAATTTCTTCTGGTCTATTGTATCGTCTATCTCAACGCTGTAGATAAGCTCGAAAAGTGTTCCGAAATTTGTAGTCTTTACTCTTCTGAGCTTGTGGAAAGCGGTGTACTTATTGAGCACCGGCTCGAAAATTCCCTGATAATCGAGGTTTTCGGGAATTGCTATCTTGAGGGTCATGTGGGTTTTCTTGCAGCCTCCGAAATTAAGCTCTGCAATGAGTATCATAACAACTGCAAGTATTGCAAAGAATACGACTGCAAAGCCTATGTATCCCGTACCGCAGGCAACTCCTACAGCCATTGCAAAGAAGAGATAGGCTATATCCTTTGGGTCACCGGCAACGCTTCTAAATCGAACAAGCGAAAATGCTCCTGCAACACTGAGGGCACCTGCTACCGAGTTGATTACAAGAAGGATAAGGCAGACCATTGACGGGAGCATTATGGTCGTAACCACATAGCTCTGCGAATAGCCTTCTTTTCTGTGGGTGAACATATAAACTGCGCTGATGAGAAATCCTATTACAAGCGCCGTGCAAATGCAAAGGAAAAATTCCTTTGACGAAACAAGGTCAACTTTCGACGTTGAAGAGTTGCTTATTACCGAGCTTCCCGACTCACTGTAGGCGGAAAAGATATTTCCGAAAAATCCGTTTTCAAACATAATTATACGCTCCTGTTCATGAGATGATTGTTTACCAAAGATATTCCTGCCACATAGATCTGATGTGAAGTTTCCGTCTGCGCCGCGCTTTCAGTCTGGCTCTGCACGAAGTTCTGATAAGCTCTTCCGTATTTTGAAAAACTTATCTTGTAGATACCCAATTCAGAGAGTTTTGCTACGAGCCAGTCGGGGATCGCATTCGAGACCTTTATCTCCATAAGCCGATGATCTGCACCTATAATGTAGTTTCCGTAGCTCTCATAGTTCAGTCCGAGATCATAGCGGCGTTCGGTGATCTTTCTGTCGAATGTAAGTCGGAAGTCATTATCGTACTTGCCGAAGAAAGCCTCTCGCTGATAGCTTATATACTGCTTCGGCGCGATCGGATAATGGTCGAGAAAAGCGTCAAGTTCCCTGAAAACCTGCTCCGTTATGTACTTATGACACTCGGGCTTCGTCCGGTCAGCAAGGTAGGCATCAGACTCCGCAAGAGTCATCGAAACTCTCCTCTTGGTAACGATACCGCCGATCTTCTTCTTGATCTCAAGGAAAACCCTGTCATCGGGAGACGCAGGAGAATAATAGCTGCGAAGTCTTATTTTTTCCTTGTAATAAGGCTTTGAGAGTGACTCGCGAATCAGATAGTCGTCCGGCGTATCGTAGTAGATGTTGTAGATCCCGTACTCCTTGCCGCCCACGCAATAAGCATCGGGATCCATGTACTGAGGTATGACCTCCATAAGTCCATTGTACTGTTCCATAGCTGTCTCTTATACACATCTGACGCTGCCGACGAATAGCCTTGTGTAGATC
>UQEM01000205.1 GCA_900540005.1 uncultured Ruminococcus sp. | reverse complement strand
GAGATGACGTCGAGTCTCGTGGGCTCGGAGATGTGTATAAGAGACAGGAATGATATTTGTCTTGTCAAGACGGTACTCGATCTTACCAGCCTTAGCCTCTGTAACAGCCTTTGCAACATCGGGAGTTACAGTACCAGCCTTCGGGTTCGGCATAAGACCACGAGGTCCGAGAACCTTACCAAGACGACCAACAAGACCCATCATATCAGGTGAAGCAACAACAACGTCGAAGTCCATCCAGTTTTCCTTCTGGATCTTCTCAACGAGGTCCATACCGCCAACGAATTCAGCGCCGGCAGCCTGAGCAGCCTCATACTTGTCCTCCTTACAGAAAACAACGACTCTTACGTTCTTACCTGTACCGTTAGGGAGAACAACAGCGCCTCTAACCTGCTGGTCAGCGTGTCTTGAGTCAACGCCGAGACGAATGTGAGCTTCAACAGTTTCATCGAACTTTGCCTTTGCATTCTTGCAAACTAAGTCAAGAGCCTCTGCGGACTCATAGAACTTTGCATAATCGACAGCCTTTGCGCTGTCAACATATTTCTTACCGTGTTTCATTATATTTCCTCCTATTTAAGTGGTAATACCGAATGCCTATAGCGATCCGGTTAGCGGAATTTTCCTCCCACCAATAGAACTCGGAATAAGCTGTGCCGTTAGGGCACACCCTTTCGTCATTCAGTAAAGAACCTGCCAATGAGCAAGTTTTAATTAGTCAACAACAACAACGCCCATAGAACGAGCTGTTCCTGCGATCATGCTCATAGCAGCCTCGAGTGAACCTGCATTGAGGTCAGGCATCTTCTGCTCAGCAATCTTCTGAACCTGTTCCTTAGTGATGTTTGCAACCTTAGTCTTGTTGGGAACTCCTGAACCGCTGTTGATATTGCAAGCCTTCTTGATAAGAACTGCAGCGGGGGGAGTCTTTGTGATGAACGAGAATGAACGGTCAGCGTAAACTGTGATAACAACAGGGATGATCATACCGATGTCGTTCTTAGTTCTCTCGTTGAATTCCTTTGTGAATGCCATGATATTAACGCCGTGCTGACCGAGAGCCGGACCAACAGGCGGTGCAGGAGTAGCCTTTCCTGCTGCGATCTGAAGCTTAATGTAGCCAACTACTTTCTGTGCCATGTAATTCGCACCTCCATAAATGTGGTAAATGGCGAGGCAATGATAATTTTACCTCTCCCACGGAAGTCCATACTGCGGACTTCTTTTTGACCTTGTTTTGCCTTGAGAAGGCGTCAGCCCTCCACTGCAACGACCTGACTGATAGGCAGGGTAGTGGGGGTCTCTCGACCGAACATTGAGACCAGAAGGTCTACGCTGCGCTGTTCGAGGTCGATGTTCTGAACGACGCCGATGAAGCCGTCCATAGCTGTACCTGAGATCTGCACCTTATCGCCGACCTTGAAGTTGACCTCAACAGAGGAAACATCAATGCCAAAGAGCGACTTGACTTCCTTTTCAGAAAGGGGAGTAGGCTCAGATGCCGGTCCGACAAATCCTGTACAGCCTCTGGTATTTCTTACGACATACCATGAGTCGTCAGTAACTATCATTTTGACGAGAACATAACCGGGATAGGTCTTGCGCTCTATCTCTTTGGTTTTTCCGTCGGTGATCTCAGTCACCATTTCGGTAGGAACTCTGACCTCTTGGATAAGATCATGAAGCTTACGGTTTTCAACAACCTTTTCGATATTCTGGGCTACCTTGTTTTCATAGCCTGAATAAGTGTGGATAACATACCACTTTGCTGCTTCTGACATAGCGATCCTCCTAAGATACCTTTATCGGTAGATTAAGCCAATAAGTGCACCAAAGCCTGCGTCAAGCAGACCAACGAGAACAGCGGACATGATGATAACTCCGATAACGACGGAGGTATTTGTCGTAACTGTCTTTTTGGAAGGCCATACTACCTTTTTGAATTCTACCTTTAGATCCTTGAACCATTTAGCAACCTTACCGGGCTGCTTTTTTTTCTCGGATTTTTTCTTTTCGGAAGTTGTTTCTTTATCCTTAGCCATAAAACGTCCTCCGATTACTTTGTTTCCTTGTGAAGAGTATGCTTGCGGCAGAACTTACAATGCTTCATCATTTCGATTCTGTCGGGGTCATTCTTCTTGTTCTTCTTGGAAACATAGTTGCGCTGCTTGCATTCTGTACAAGCTAAAGTAACCTTTACTCTCATATCGGCACCTCCTGAAATAGTACTTCCTCAGTTTAGTGAGGATAGGTTGTTTGCCTCCCTCGGAAAGGGCAAAAAAATAAACCCCCAACGAGGTATATATATTATAACACACGAAAAGCACCTTGTCAAGCCCTTTTTCGCATTTTTACATCGATTGCGGATACATTTACGGTGAAGCAGTTTCTGAAAACAGCGCTTGGCATATTCGCCGTCAAAAATACGGCAACGAATATGCCTGGCGCCTGATTGATTACTGCTCAAATTTCGGCATTAACTCAAGTTTGTGGAGATTGCAGCGGTGCAGACGGTCGATTTTTTCGCGGAGTTCGGGCTTGTCCGAGAGATCGGTCTCGTGACGGATATAGCTGTCGAGTTCAGCGTAGGTAAATCCGAGGTTTTCCTCGTCCGTGTAACCGCTCAGACCATCGATCGGAACTTTATGTACGAGTTCGTTCGGCAGACCGAGAGCTTCGCCGATTTGTCTTACCTCTGTAACGGTGAGGTCGGAAAGGGGAGAAAAGTCTCCTGCCGCATCGCCGTACTTGGTGGAATAGCCGACCCAGTCCTCTGAGAGGTTGCAGGTGTTTACAACACGTCCGTTCACGCTTGCGGCTACTGCATAGAGAGTGGTCATTCTGACGCGCGCGGGAGTGTTTACCTGCGCCTGACGTGAAGGTTCAAGGTGCTTGCTGAGTTCAGCCATAAATGTGCTGACGGTTTCGCCTATATTAATAGTATAGCTCTTTATGCCGAGTGTATCAACGAGCAGTCTGCTGTAAGCGATGTCGGACTGTTCATTCTGAGGCATCAGAACTCCGATAACGCGTTCTTTGCCGAGAGCCTTAACGCAAACAGCCGCCGCAACAGAGCTGTCCTTGCCGCCAGAGATACCGATAACGGCTTTTGTCTCGGGAGCAGCATTTTCAGCAAAGTAGTTTTTTACCCAATCAACGAGTTGGTCAAGGGTTTCCTGTGCATTAAAAGTATACATAATGATTCCTCCTGTAAAGGAAATTAGCGGAAATATATCAATTAGGGCTGTCTCTTATACACATCTGACGCTGCCGACGAATAGC
>UQEM01000204.1 GCA_900540005.1 uncultured Ruminococcus sp. | reverse complement strand
GGTCGAGAGCGAAAATGCCGACGATGCTAAAGATAAGAAATCTATTGCTGATGTAGAATCGCTTGAAGAAGAATGTGACTTCTGCGTATATGATGATATTCGTGACAAACTGATCGCTAAGGGTATCCCAGCGAAAGAAATCGCATATATCCATGATGCGAAAACTGAGCAGCAGAAATCTGACCTATTTGATAATATCAACAGCAATTATGGAAGGTTCAATAGTTGTTTTTTATGCCCCCGATCATTCGAGGGCATTTCTTTTGTTGGTCAGCGGCTTGTCGATCAGCTTATAAAAGACATGGATCGTTCTCGGAAGGTTGCGGTGACCTGGGTGAGCATCGACCTTGATGTACTCGATAAGCTCCAGAGCCATTTCACGGGTGAGCTTCTTCGCTCCTGCGTAGGACTTCATACGGCGGATATACTCGTCCACATCACGCTCGTCCTGCCGTGTCGCTTCGGAACGCTTTCTCAGCTCGTCCTGTTCAGCGGTCAGCTTATCCTTCTCTGCCTGATACTTTTCAAGCAAGCCGATACACACCTTTTCGGGAACTTTGCCTGCCACCTTATCCTCGTAGACGCTCTGGATAAGACCGTCAAGCTCGTCGATACGCTTCACAATATCGTGCTGCCGTTTCCTGTCCGAGCTGTCCTGCACAGCGTTCTCGCCCTGCTTGTAAGCGAGGAGCTTTGCTCTCACATCAGGCTCATTCATCACGAAGTCGATCTGGTGCTGAATGTCCTGCAACACAAGGCTCTCGATCAGCTCAAGCCTTATCGTGTGCGAGGAGCAATACTCTTTTCCGAAACGGCTATATCTGCCGCAGGTGTAGCAAGGCTTTGACTTACAGTGAATATTGCTGTTCTGCTTCATCTTGGAACCGCAGTCCGAGCAATAACACAAGCCCGAAAGCGGCATCGTGATACCGTTCTTGGAGGACTTGCCGTTGCTTACCGAATCATCGACTTCACGCACCCTGTCCCACAGCTCCTGGGAGATGATCGCTTCATGATTATTCTCAGTGACCGCCCAATCATTTTCGTCACGGCGGACGGTCTTGTGATTCTTATAGCTCACGGTTGTGGTGCGGAGCTGAATCAGGTGTCCGAGATAGATAGGATTGCGGAGAATACGCTTGACCGCAGATACGCCCCACAGGTGCGAGGTGCGGTAAGGATTCGGCTTTCCGATAGTGTGATAATAGTAGTCGGACGGTACAAGGATATGCTCTCTGTTGAGAACATCGACTATCCGTTTCACATTGTAGCCTGCCGCCCTCATTTCAAAGATACGGCGGACGATCTCCGAGGAATACGGATCAACGATAGGCGTACAGTTCTTGTCTGTGCCTTTCATATAGCCGTAAGGCGGATAGTTGGTCTTATACTTTCCCGACTTTGCGTTCGCTTCAAATACAGCTCTCAGCTTCTTTGAAGTGTTGGCTGCGTGCCATTCATTAAAAACATTCATGATCGGCATCATATCCATTGAAGCACTGTCCGATTTCGCTGTGTCGATATTATCGTTCAGAGCTATGAAGCGGATATTGTACATGGGGAAAATATAATCTGTGTACTGACCGACCTGGATGTAGTTTCTTCCGAAACGAGAGAGGTCTTTACAGATGATGAGGTTGATCTTGCCAGCCTTTGCATCTTCGAGCATTCTCTGGACACCTGGTCTCTCGAACGTAGTGCCGGAAATTCCGTCATCCACATACTCATCGTAAAGCGTCCAACCGTGTTGTTCCTCAATATATTTCGTCAGAATGGTACGCTGGTTTTCAATCGAGAGGGACTCTCCCACACGCTCATCATCACGGGACAAGCGGAGGTACATTCCCACTTTATATTCAGTCTGCTTTGGTAACATCGTAAACTCCTTTCCTGCATTTCCAAAGCAGCTCTTTCCGATACGAGTCTATTATAGCGCGCCGTATCGGAAAAAGCAATAGCTTTTGAGAAAAAAGTTTACTCTGTATCCGAGCAAGGGACACGGTGCATCATTTCGTTGACTACTTTATTGAAAGCATAGCCAAGCATCACATCGTTAATATCCCTGTCTCCGACAAAGTGACTTACAACTTTGTGCTTCACACCGTCCACCTCATAAGTGTTGGTGTGCGTCGGACAATCTTTGTAAAGCTCGTCCATCTCCTGCATAGTTTTTACGCCTGCCCTTTCTCTCTCTACGGCATTTGTAGGTTTATTCGTTCTACACTATCCTTTCCGACAGCTCGTTCCATTTTCAAACTTCCTGCTGTCTGTATCCATAAAAATCGTCCCGTGCGGTTACGGGGAAAATGCCTTTGACCGTTCAGGCATTTTTGTGTTAGTCGGTCAGCGCTTCGCCATAGAACTTGATCTCATCATCATCCTCGGTGCTGTCCTCGGCAGTATCACTATCCGACTTATCGCAATCCGAGCTGTCCGCATTCTTGCTGTCACCGTCCTTGTCGCTATCGTTAGTAGGGACACCGACCATTTCAAGCAGCTCGGAATCCGACAGACCGCTTGCACGGAGTTTCTGCAAAAGGGAATGCTCCGCATTGATGATGTCATCAAGCTCACGGGGCTTACAGTTGAACTGCTCCGCCATCGCAAGACGGTTTGCTTCTTTCAGCTTCTCCTCAAGCTCCTGCTTCTTGGCAGTATCAGTGGCGATGCGTTTCGTCAGTTCCTCGATCCGAGCAACGAGCTTATCACGCTTCTCTGCATAGATACCCATTCAAAATCACCTCGCTCTCTCATAATTATTTTTATTTCTGTTCCATGAGCCGAAGCTCTGTTCTCCATTTTCATACTCCAATTATAGCGCGCAATACCATTAAAAATCTATTCGCATACCAGACAAACTTTTCTCAACACCGCCCGAAATCGGAGCAACCGAATTTTCAGAAACGTGCAGTTATGAGGGGGTTACGATACTCTGAGAGCATAGAAACCTGCAACTGTCATTTTGACGAATACCCATTTTCCGATTCATTGACTTTTTGAGATTTATCCAGTATATTTATCATAGGGACGGCGGCGAAGCGATCGGACATAGAGAAATATAGTCGCTGACGCTCCAATTCCACACACGGAAGTGCGGAAACCATCTGAGCCGACAGGCTCAAATGCAAAATAGCCCCACAGGGGCTAACACAAATCGCAAGCTCGGCAAATCGTGGGCGCACTAACGGCAACCCACAATTCGCACCGCTTGTCAGAGGGCTGCCGCCCCTGAACAATGCCAACAACTTAAGCGATATTGGCATTTACCCCGCATAAAAAATCAAAC
>UQEM01000203.1 GCA_900540005.1 uncultured Ruminococcus sp. | reverse complement strand
GATGACGTCGAGTCTCGTGGGCTCGGAGATGTGTATAAGAGACAGATTATATACACGGCTGTATTCGACCGCAAGTTTGTGTAAAGCAGAAACAGCGAGCCATAAAACAGCCAAAACAGCACGGGAAGCCTCTCACCAAAGTTCACATGGAAAATACAAACATACTATGCGGACAAGCCATAAACTTCCCAAAAGAAACGGAGAATTTAACATATGGATAACTTTGCAGAACAGCTTGTAAAACGCAGCGAAACCTCAGCGGACAAAACCAAAAGGCTCATTCTTATAATTGTCGGCGTATTCTTTACCGTTGTCATCGCAGGACTTGCTGTGCTACAGCTCACAAAGCCTATTTTTGCCATGCTCGGACTAATTCTTGCGGCGGCTGCGGGCTACGGAACATATTTCGCAGTACAAGGCTCATACGTTGAATACGAGTACACTTTCACCAACGGCGAGCTTGACGTTGACAAGATAGTTGCCAAGAAAAAGCGCACCGCAATGGTGAGCACGGACATAAAGAAATTCACGGCATTCGGCAAGTACACCGACGGCATGGACGAAAGCGAGGATATGACCGTTGTCATTGCGTCCGACAACATTGCCTCGCACGAGTACTACGCTGATTTTCAGCACGAGGAGTATGGCCTGACAAGGCTGATATTCGCTCCGGACGAGCGCATACTGGACAATATAAAGAAATCGCTCCCACCGCAGCTAAAGCGTGAACTAAATATATAGGCAACACTGTACAAAGCATGAGCCGATAACAAGGAGGTATATACGATGAGGGTGGTAACACCAAAGCAAATGTCCAGAATTGAAGAAAGATCCGAAAAGCTGGGCGTCACCAGAAAGCAGCTTATGGAAAATGCAGGAGAAGCTCTTGCAGAATTCATTGACGGCTATTGCCGAAGGGAGGAAAACTCCGCGCCCGAAAACAGATCCGTGGTTTTCCTCTCAGGAACAGGCAACAACGGCGGAGACTGCTTTGCCGCCGCAAATATTCTCGTATACAGAGGCTACAGGATAACTGTTATAAACGTAGGCGGAATGCCCAAAACTGACCTTGCCAAGGAGATGTTCGGGCGTCTGCCAAAGGAAAGAATGACAGTGGTAGACGGTTTCCGCAGTGAAAACGTTGAGGCGGCTATGGATACTTCCGAGCTTGATTACATGAATCTGCCGAAGATAAGGATACCGTCAGGAAAATCCAAGAAAGACCTCAACCCTCTCGAAACAATGCTCCTTCAGGAAAAGCAGCGCATGAGCCTGATAAAAAACTCGATAACCGATGCAGCCGTTGTCGTTGACGGAGTTTTCGGAACGGGCTTTCACGGTACGCTCAGCGAGGACGTTGCCGCACTTTTCCGTATACGCACAGACGCTTTCAAGATCGCCGTTGATGTTCCGAGCGGCGGCAACTGCACATCAGGCACTATCACCCACGGACTTTTCAAAGCTGACGCTACTATTGCCCTCGGTTTCCTGAAAACAGGCATGACTCAGTTTCCGCTGAAAAAATACTGCGGAAAGATAACAGTTGCGGATATCGGCATTCCCCCACGCGCTATCGGAGTTATCAGCAGCGAAAGGAGCTACTACCGCATTGAACGCAATCAGTTCCCGAACTTTCCGCCGAAACGCGAACCTGACGCTCACAAGGGAACTTTCGGTTCTGTGCTCATTATAGCAGGAAGTGCTGCAATGCGCGGAGCTGCCGCTTTTTCAGTACTTGGCGCTCTGAGGAGCGGTGCAGGAAAGGTAAGGCTTTTCTCGACCGAGCAGTGCATAAATACAGTCTCGGTTTTAGCTCCCGAAGCTATGTTTCTCGCCGCAGAGCCTGACGATTACGGATTTATGAGCTACGATCCGAATGTTCAGCTCCTGCAAATGGCTCTCAAATCCGCGGACGCAATACTTATAGGCTGCGGCATGGGAGTTAGTCCCGACACCATGGAACTGACAAGATTCGTGCTGAAAAATGCAGAAGTTCCGGTAATTGTTGACGCAGATGGAATAAACTGCATAGCCTCGGACATAGATATTTTACTACAGAAGAAAACAGACGTTATAATCACACCGCACGTTGGTGAAATGGCGCGTCTGCTCAACTGCGAAAACTCAATGGTAATGGATAACCGAATAGTATCCGCGGAGAAATACGCCGAAAAGTATGGCATAACCGTTGTGCTCAAAGGCGCAGGAACTATTATCGCCGACAGCCGCTATACAGCTTTCAACCACACCGGCAATCCGGGAATGAGCCGCGGCGGAAGCGGTGATATTCTCGCAGGCATGGTGGCATCTGCTGTTGCGCAGGGCTGCGAACCGTTTGACGCTGCCTGTGCGACTGCTTATCTTCACGGACTTGCAGGCGATGTAGCCGCGCAGAAACTCGGTGTCGAAGCTATGCTTTCAAGGGATATCATTGACTCGCTTTCGGATTCATTCAGGATCTTAAATGAAAAGGTTGATCCAAACCGGACAAAATTTCCGGAATAAAAAATAAGAAGTTTTCCTGAAAAAGCTTCAAGGGCCGTAAAAAGTCAGGATATGTTTTTATGAGAAGATACGCTCGCAGAAACAGATCCTCATACAAAATCAACGATTGGAGAAGATTTTATGAAAAGACTAATTACGATTGCCTTTACCATGATCGCCGTTTTCTGCCTTGTGTCGTGTTCAATGCCGATGAAGAACAGCTCGTCACGGAAAAACGGACTTAACTGCGCGTTTCAGTCCGAGGCCACGGTCGTTATCGAAAAGCTTGAAGCGAACGGAACGCTTCACCGCTTCGGTGACGGAATGTGGGACATTGAGTTCACCTCACCGAATTCACTCAGCGGAGTGAAACTCTCATTCAGCGAGGGAAACGTCACCGCCGAGTACAAGGGACTGAACTTTTCCGTTCCGCAGTCAGCTCTGCCCGTGAAGTCCATGATGCTCAATCTCATTAAGGCAGTGGACGAGAACGCCAAGCTTGACGAGCTGAATGGAGAGGAGGACGGCGACCTTCTCAGGATCAGCGGTTCGCTTGAGGGCGGAGACTACACGCTGACGGTTGACAAAAACGGTGCGCCGAGCAAGTTTGAAATGCCGAACAACCAGCTCACAATAACATTTACAGGAGTTACGGTCATGGGTGAAGTTCCCGAAACAAGCGAGACTGCTCCCGTTGAGGAAACAACTGCGCCAACCGAGGAGACGACCGTCGCTGCTACTGAATAAAAAGCATTTTAACTAGGTCGTGTTGACACTAAGCCTAACAACGCATCTTTTCGGCAAAATTTC
>UQEM01000202.1 GCA_900540005.1 uncultured Ruminococcus sp. | reverse complement strand
ACGAGATGACGTCGAGTCTCGTGGGCTCGGAGATGTGTATAAGAGACAGGAGCAACAGCAGTTTTGAAAAGGATTCCGTTCTTGGCTCCAACGCCGTTACCGACCATTATTGCTACAGGTGTAGCAAGTCCAAGTGCGCAAGGGCAACTAATAACGAGAACGGATATTGCTCTTGCAAGTGAAAAACCAACTGTTTTTCCAACGAGCATCCATACTACAAAGGTAATAATTGCGATTGTGATAACTACAGGTACAAACACGCCTGACACCTTGTCCGCAATTTTAGCAATAGGAGCTTTGGTAGCAGCAGCGTCACTTACCATTTTGATGATCTGCGAAAGAGTTGTGTCTTCTCCTACTCTTGTAGCCTCACATTTGAGATATCCCGATTGATTTATTGTAGCTGCGGATACCTGCGAACCTACAGCCTTGTCTACAGGTACGCTTTCTCCGGTTAAAGCTGATTCATTGACCGCACTTTCACCCTCAATAACCAATCCGTCTGACGGAATGCTTTCGCCGGGTTTAACTACAAAGATATCGCCCTTTTTGACTGAGCTTATCGGTACAGTTTCTTCCTTGCCGTCTCTTATAACCACCGCTGTTTTCGGGGCAAGTTTCATAAGTCCCTTTATTGCATTGGTAGTCTTGCCCTTTGAAACGGATTCAAGCAGCTTTCCGACAGTTATAAGTGTGAGTATCATCGCAGCGGATTCAAAATAGAACTCGTGCATATACCCCATAACCGCATTAGCATCGCCCTTCAACTGAGCATCGGTCATAGCAAAAAGTGCCCATGTGCTGTACGCAAAAGAAGCCCCCGAACCAAGCGCGACAAGTGTATCCATGTTAGGTGCACGGTTTATCAAACCTTTAAAACCGCTGATAAAGAATTTCTGATTTATTATCATTACTATTGCAGAAAGGAGAAGCTGTGTGAGTCCCATCATTATGTGATTGCCGCTCATAAACTTCGGCAGCGGGAATCCCCACATAGTATGTCCCATCGAGATATACATGAGGATCATCAAAAAGATAAGTGATGACACGAGACGCTTGACCATAGATGAAGTCTCGGTATTTTCAAGCGAATCTTCCTCCACCGCAGATTTTGAATCAGCAGCACCGCCTTTGACAGAGGCTCCGTACCCTGCTTTCTTCACAGCCTTGATTATATCAGAGTCAGGAGCTGTTCCTTCAACACCCATTGAATTTGTAAGTAGGTTTACCGAACATGATTCAACGCCTTTAACGCCGCTGACTGCTTTTTCAACTCGCGCACTGCAAGCCGCGCAGCTCATACCCGTAACATTATACTGCTTCAAAAAATCATCTCCTAACGTATAATTATAACGTAATTATAGTGTGTTGATAATATTTTGTCAAGTAATTTGCATTAGGTTAACAGGAGACGTTATAAATTATTAATCTTTCAAAAGAATTTCATAATCTTTTTCCTTGAATCCAACGAGAACAGTGTTTTCTGTTACCAATATAGGTCTTTTAACAAGCATTCCGTCTGTCGAGAGCAGCTTTATCTGCTCTTCTTCCGTCATATTGGCAAGCTTGTCTTTGAGCTGCATTGACTTGTAAAGCAATCCGCTTGTATTAAAGAACTTCTTCAAAGGCAGTCCGCTTTTCTTGTACCAGACAGTGATCTCTGCCTCGGTAGGATTTTCAGTCTTGATATCCCTGACTTCATATGTCAATCCCTTTGAATCAAGCCAAGCCTGAGCCTTTTTACAGGTAGTACACTTTGGATAGCAAATAAATTTCATGATAATTCCTCCTTTCTTAATATTATAGCAGATAAATACGTTAAAATCAACATTTGACACAATCGACAGAATAATAAAAAAACAGACGGTAAAAACCGTCTGTCGATTAAATGCTTTTTATTTTTATGTTTTATTTATGTTATTTATAAAAAATGTTCTGTGAACCGTTACCGTAGAAGTAAAGATATCCGTCATTAAACTGCGAGGGATCTGCAAAATAAAGAAGAACGGCTGACTTTACGCTTTCGGTTACGGCACCTGTAAATGTGTCTAAATTCGCATAACTTGAAGCACCCGTGAACTGATGTCTCTGTGTGATCACATCATAGATCGTATCAGGGTAAACAGAAGAACTTACTCTGTTCATGATAACTTCAACTATCTTTGCCTTGTCTGTTTCACTTATCCATACGGAACCTGCTTCGTTTGCGACCGCGTTACAGAGGAGAACATACTCTGCATCGGTTATCGGAAGCGCATACTGCGAATATGCTGAATCCGGTGCATTGGTAACAGGCTCAACATATGTCGGAGCTTCTGTTACGGGTTCAACATAGACAGGTTCTTCGGGTATGATAGTATCTACGACTTCTGCCGGTTCAACGTATTCTGTCTCATCGGGTACGATTTCAGCAGCATCTACAACCGGAACTTCCTCTATCGGAACCTGCATAGCGGGTTCTGTTTGCGGCTCAACTGCCTGCGTAACAACAGGCTGGCTTTCTGTGACAGTTGTTGCGGTAGTTTCTACAGGCTGTGTAACGACAGCCGTAGTCGTAGTAACTGTTGCCTGATCAGCGGCAACCTTGTAATTAGCGCCCATTTTTGCTGCCGAATCTGAAGCAGCATTCATTGTCATTGAAATTGTCTTTATAGCATTCTCTGTGGTTGGCGTCGATGTGGTCTTTACAGTTTTTGCAATTGCATCATCAGGACTAATATCCCCTGCAACGTCTTCTGCGACGATCTTAGCAGAACTTACCTTATCGGAAGAAATATATGAAATACCGATTCCGCCGGCAAAACATGAAGCAACTACTCCGCACGCTAAAGCTGCGGCTCTGAGATTTCCCATTAACTCATCCTTTCATTGAAAAAAGCATTATAATCATTTTCTGGGCTGTGTAAATGATATCATATTCTTCCTCAAATGGCAAGCTTTTTGAAGGCATTTCCATTTTGTAACCAAATCTTATCCCCAAAACAGCCCTCTGAAAGTAAAATCGCACAAATTAGATTAACTTATCATTAACTAAAAATTAAATTATATTGTATTTATAAAAACATAATACTGCATAAAATTACAAACCGGTTACAATTGGTACAAATCGGTAAATAACATTTTGTATAATCCAAGGTTACAATTACGGATTTTGGCTATTTTCTGACATTATTTTCAAGGGAAATGGTTAAGAAAAAACAACAAATAATATGCTCAAAACCCTCTTTACGCTATTGCCAAAATTACAAAGCTATGATACTGTCTCTTATACACATCTCCGAGCCCACGAGACTCGACGTCA
>UQEM01000201.1 GCA_900540005.1 uncultured Ruminococcus sp. | reverse complement strand
TCATTCATCTGGTCTTGCTATCGAATTTATTATATAAAAAGAAAAAAGCCCGATATAATCGAGCTTTTCATGGTGCGGATAACAGGAGTTGAACCTGCACCGAGTTGCCCCGACTGGCACCTGAAGCCAGCGCGTCTGCCTATTCCGCCATATCCGCATAACAATCAATATTACTTTAATATTTTATCACAAACTTACAGGTTTGTCAAGAGCTTTTATATTAAATCAAGTAAAATTACTTTTTAACCTTGCATATATATTTGCGCTTTAGTGTTGTATAACTATGAAATATATGATATAATTCTTTTGAGGTGAAAAGTATGAGGATTATTAGTTATCGTGAGGAGTTCAAGCAGCAGGTAATTGACTTGATACTGCACATTCAGAATGAAGAAGCAAAAATAAATCTCGCACTTCAGCAGCAGCCCGATCTGTTGGATATCAAAGATTCCTATATAAGCAGAGGCGGCGAATTTCTCGTTGCTATCGAAAATGGTGTTGTAATCGGAACAATAGCATTTATGAATTATGGTGATCACAATGCCGTGCTGAAAAAAGTTTTTCGTTCAGGCGGAATACAGAAGTCAAGGAATAGGACTTGCATTGTATAAAAAACTTCTCGGCGTACTTGTAGAGCAAGGATACAAAAAGGTACTTCTTGATACACCTGCTGTAGCGGTCAAGTCTCATCATTTTTATGAAAAGGCAGGCTTCAAAATGATATCAAAACAGGAACTCCCGTTCCACTACGAATATCCTGACAGGGATTCTTTGCTGTATTTGCTTGTACTGTAAATAAGTCGATTACTTAAAGTTGTTGTGCTACAGTAAGGGGATAGTCAAGTATTGATGTATAATGCCAAATAAATTATGGCAATATATTAAATACAAAAAGCCGACAGTTTTTGACTGCCGGCTTAGTTTTATCCGTTTTATCTGATAATTGAGTGAGAATGAATGTAGAATTCCTCCTGACTTGGTTGCCACGCCTTGGTTTTAGGCGGAAATTGTTTGTCAAATTCCGCGACAGCCGCTGTATCGCTGCATGGTTCAGCAGCATTACTTGGATGATAAAACCACTTTCTGCCATCGAGGGCGTCATCGCTAAGGACTTTCACAAGCAGAGGAGCAGGGAATACATCGCCTTCGAAGCACACATTGTACTTTTTACAGCTTTTGTATCCGCGGGCAACATAGTTATCGGGATTACCAAAATTTATAACCACGTCATATTTCAAGTCCTTTACGACTGAAAAAGTGTGTTCAAGAAGTGCTTTACCGTATCCCATACGCTGAAAGTCAGGGTGAATGCAAAGTGGACCCATAGAAACGATTGGCTTAACATTACCATTTTCGTCTGCAAGTTCAGCTTTTGTATACATAATGCAACCGATAATTTTACCGTCTGTTTCAATGACATGAGCGAGTTCAGGAATAAAATCCTTGTGTTTTCTCATTACATGGATAAAGAAATGCTCGTCACAGCCGGGAACACTCAAATTCCAAAAGGCTTCACGGGCAAGATTTTCAACTTCGCGGAAGTCTTTCTCTGTCTCCAAACGGATAATATAGTCATTTTTATTCATTGTTTTTCCTCCTGAAATGTTGTGACTCAACGGGAGGCTTGTGTGAGATAGTATTCGCAAACCACCCGTTTACGCTGCTATCTCAGGTCGGTTATTTTTGTTCAAACAACGATCTCCTTAAATTGAATTTATAAAATTTAAGGCAAAGCGTCATTACGTCGCTTTGCCACTGGTGCGGGTGACAGGACTTGAACCTGCACACCTTTCGGCACAAGAACCTAAATCTTGCGTGTCTGCCAATTTCACCACACCCGCATAAAGTAAACAGTTAAGCTGCGATCCTTTGGAAGGAAAGCAGCGAGTATCTGTTAAAGTAAGGATCAGTCTTTTTTATCGTTATCGATCGGCTGATCTGAAGAAGTTTCATTTTCAGACTTTGTATCGGCAGGGGACTTATCTGCTTTTGCAGAGTCAGAACTTGTTTCAGCAGAATTTTCAGCCTCTTTTTCTGCACGATCGCCTGCGGATTCTATGTAAATGTCCTCATCAGCAAGACTGCCGACGAAGTTGAGCTGTTTTACAGGAATTCTTTTAAGCGGAGAATATTCAAACTTAGAGCACGAATAATTTGAGTCAACCAAGCCCTTTTTCTCGCACAAGACCTTATTTCCGTCCTTTGCTCTTTTGCCGAACTGGCAGTAATCGCACTTGGGAGCAATTTTTTTATCGAAGTATTTAGCTCCGCCCTGAAATATAGACATAATGCCCATAATAAATCACCTCAAAAAATGTATCTGTTATTATTATAACACAAACGCGATAATTTGTCCAGTGATTTTTGAAAAAATATATAAAATTTATTTGAATTAACTGATACAAGTACTCGGGTCAATAAGATTAAAGTGATGAATTCGAGAAAATTTTCGCAGAACTATGGACAAATTTAAAAAAATATTGTATAATAAAAAGTATATGAAATATATGGCAGCATAAGCTGACCTTAAATATCGGAGGAATTTGCAAAATGAATAGTAAAATGAGAAAATTTACTGCGGCAGCGGCAGCATTTGCCCTTGCAGCAACTATTACAAGCTGTAGTGCTCCCGAAGCCATAACCTTTGGAAAAAGTTCACAGACTGCTCTTACAGTAGACGGATATGAGATACCCGCGGGAATATTTGTCTACAATGAGATCTATGCTTACAACAGCGCAGCGTATACACTTTATGCTCAGAACGGCACATATCCGTCACAGAAGGACGTGGAATCGGCAAAAATTGAGAATACAGACGCTGCCGAGTGGATCCAGAATCAGGCTACGGATTTCTGCAAGGATTTTGTTGTTACCGAGCGTGAGTTCGCGCAGATCGGCGATACACTTACAGAGGAAGAAGTTCAGCTTGTAAAAGACAATCTTGACAGCAACGAGAATAAAGAGGTCTTTACCGAGAACGGAGTAGGAAAGGATTCGCTTAAAGCTATCATTGAGAATTCCTACAAGCAAAAGCACGTTTTCGATCATTACTTCGGTCTTGACAGCGAATTCGGCTGCACTGAGGACGAGTTGAAAGAATACTTCAAGGACAGAACTGTAAGAGTTAACTACTTCTCGATAAGCCTCAAGGATTCAGATGGTGAGGATCTTGATGCGGACACAAAGCACGAGCTTGATAATAAGATAAAGAATTATCTCAGGGAAATAAATGAAGAGCCTGATGATCTTGCAAAAATGCAGAAGCTTAACGAATGCAGAGACGACTATCAGGAGCTGTCTCTTATACACATCTCCGAGCCCACGAGACTCGACGTCATCTC
>UQEM01000200.1 GCA_900540005.1 uncultured Ruminococcus sp. | reverse complement strand
CTCGTGGGCTCGGAGATGTGTATAAGAGACAGATACAAACAGTTTATAAATAAATTCTGAGGTTAATTATGGAAGTTTCAATTTTCGATCAGGTTCATGATATTATGACCGGCCGCAGGCAGAAAGCCGTTGCGGAAAATGAAGCGCGGATACGCGAGGTGAACGCAAAACTTCCGCAGATAAAAGAAGTCAATGAAGTGATCTACAATACGGGCAAAAAGCTTATCAATGCTATCTCATCGGGAAAGTTATCACAGGAGCAGATCAATGAGAAAATTCAGAGCTTGAGAAAATACAATATCGGCGCTCAGGAAATGTCACGAAAAATTCTCACCGATAACGGTTATCCTGCGGACTACCTCGACCTCCACTACATCTGCCCCAAGTGCAAAGATACCGGCTATTGCGGAAATCAGTTCTGCGACTGTTTCAAAAAACTCTATGCAAAACTCTCAACGGACAAGCTGAATCAAAGCGCCAATATCAAACTTTCAAGCTTTGATACGTTCAGTCTCAGCTACTATAAGGGTGACGATTACCAAACCATGAAGCGAATTCTTGAATTCACCAGAAACTACGCTGAAAACTTCACGCCGTCCTCGGGAAGCATTCTCATGTTCGGCGGAACCGGTCTGGGTAAAACCCATCTCTCGCTCGCAATTGCAAATAAGGTGCTTGAAAAGGGTTACAGTGTCGTTTATGACTCGATAATCAACATTCTCAGAACTATCGAGAAGGAGCATTTCAGCCGCGATCATTCTTCGGAAATGACCGATCTGATTTTAAGTTCCGAACTTCTCATCATTGACGACCTCGGTACAGAATACGAAACGCAGTTCTACAACTCAACCGTTTACAATATCATAAACTCGCGCATAAACTCCAGCCGTCCGACCATTATAAACACAAACCTCGACTACGCTGGGATCAACAAGCGCTATGAAGCGCGCGTGGTTTCGCGTCTTACAACGATCTACAGTTGCCTTGAATTCAAAGGTGAGGACATCCGTATGCAGAAACGTCTTGCACAGATATAATGTAACCAATACACAAAAATACACCAAAAATCCCCGACTCTTACGCAGAATCGGGGATTTTTATATTTATTAATAGAATGTTGCAACCGGATTTTCGGGAGCTTCCGCAGAAGTTATCTCCTTTACAAAGAGAACCGGCCCCTTGCCCTTATAGAGCTTGTGCTTCTGAACACTTATCTTTCCCGTAATATTTATCCACTGCTGGTTTTCGGGATTATATCCCCTGTCGTCCTGTGCGACAAGCCAGCAATACTGGATATCTTCAACGCAGCAGGTCATGATATGCCTGCCGACTGCAAAGGTATTTATCGGGAACTTGGCATTCTTAGCCGTGAGAGCCTTGAAACTCATCACCTTACCGTCATACTTGAACGGATCGTCCATAATATCACGATACCAAAGTGCGAAATCCTTATCTTCGATCGTTATTTCATCAGCTTCAACGTCAAACGGGAGCGGATCTTCTATATCATCATATGCTACTCTTCCGTCGGTATACTCATACACGATCTCAGCGCGTCTTGAAACTCCGCGGACTATCTTGTGGAACTCGTTCGGGTCGAACTTTTCCTCAAAGCGATTGAAAACGACCATTTCGGCAATGTTAAGCTTATCTACCACAAGACTGCGCATATTTGCGTTGTAGTTTGCAAATGTTGACGCTTCGGCAAACATCATTACCTGCGCGATCGTAGAACCGTCGGGCATTGCGTCAAAGAAATCGTTAACGTTCCACATTCCGTTGTACTCAACGATTATTCTCTCAGGTTTGTACTCTGCAACGATAGCGTTGAGATTTTCTTCGGTAAGCTCGCTCTTATCCTCTATCAGGCGTATTTCAATGTTCTTTTTAGGCATTTTTGAAAGGTCAAGTTCCTCAATTCCCTCCTCGCACATAAGGAAAAGAGTTCTCTCACCCTTGTTGAAGCGCCTGTCCTCAAGCGTTTCCTGAATAAACTTAGTCTTTCCTGACTCAAGAAAGCCAAGGAACAGGTATATCGGGATATATTCTTCCTGTTTAGGCATTTATACTACTCCTTTCGGGGAAATCAAGCGTGGAAAAGCTCCGCAATCGCTTCCTCATTTATCTTTGAGCCGATAACGCAGAGTCTGCCGATAGTGCTTGCACTTCCCGTGCGGACATCCGGAACTCCTGGAACGTAGTCAAAGTGTATCCACTGTCCGTCCTCGCCCTCTACGATTCCCTTGGCGCGAAGTATCATGCCGTATTTTGCCTCGTCAGAAAGTGATTCAAGAGCAGCGGTGATCTCCTGCTGAGTGTACTTCTGAGGAGTTTCCTTGCCCCAACTGGTGAATACATCATCGGCATGGTGGTGATGATGATGCTCGTGGTCATGGTCATGACAGCCGCAGGTGCAGTCCTCACCGTGCTCGTGATGATGATCGTGACCGTCATGGTCGTGATCGTGTTTCTCGTGATGATGATGCTCATGCTCGTCATGGTCATCATCGTGATCGTGGTGGTGATGATGGTGCTCGTGCTCCTCATGCTCTGCCTCTGCAAGAAGCTCGCGGAGTTCATCATCAAGTGTGTTTTTCTGAGTCATTGCGTCAACAAGCTGCTGACCTGTGAGCTTGTCCCAGTCGGTCGTTACGATAGGAGCTACAGGATTCTTCTCACGAAGGCTCTTTACGCAGTCGTCAAGCTTTTCCTGTGAAAGTCCGCCTATATGGCTGAGAATAAGGCAGCTTGCGTAAGTTATCTGATTATCAAAGAATTCACCGAAATTCTTCATATACATCTTGTATTTCTTAGCGTCAACAACTGTTGTAAAGCCGTCGAGCACAACGTCATGCGCATCAATATTCTGTACTGCGCGAATTACGTCGCTGAGCTTTCCGACACCGGAAGGCTCGATGAGGATACGGTCGGGAGCGTAGTCTGCAAGAACTTTTTCAAGAGCCTTGCCAAAGTCTCCGACAAGGCTGCAGCAAATGCAGCCGGAGTTCATTTCAGTGATCTCAACGCCTGCGTCCTGAAGGAATCCGCCGTCAATTCCTATCTGTCCGAATTCATTTTCGATAAGCACAAGCTTTTCGCCCTTATAGCCCTCAGCGATGAGCTTCTTTATAAGTGTAGTCTTTCCGGCACCGAGAAATCCCGAAAAAATTGTGATCTTTGTCATTTAGAATCCACTTCTTTCCTGAAATATTTCAAAGCTTATTATATCACATTTCTCAGAAAAATGCAACTGTCCGAGCATTAATTTCACAAGGTTTACACTTTTCTGTACTTCTACTGACTGTCCAGAAGGGTAACTTTCATAAGGGAACGCCCTCACTTGCAGGGCGTTCCCTCTTAAAAAACAGTCCAC
>UQEM01000199.1 GCA_900540005.1 uncultured Ruminococcus sp. | reverse complement strand
TGCCTTTGGAATCCGCTAAAGGGTTAAAAACCCTTTAGAATCCCATTATTAGTTAAAGATACTTTTCAACATACAGAACAGCTCACCCGTTAAGGTGAGCTGTTTTTATTGGAGATCTGCCTTGACAGGGAATGCAGATCCCAGAAACGAAAAAGCAAATAGATTTTCTATACCTCAAGACCAAAGCTTATCGAGAGCGCGGTATCGACCTTATTCATTGAGCGCAGGTCAAGCTCGCCCATTTTGTCCTTGAGACGTTTTTTATCGATTGTGCGTATTTGCTCCAGCAGTACAATGCTGTCCTTGGAAAGACCGCACTTATCAGCCTGAACCTCGATGTGCGTGGGAAGGTGAGTTTTATCGCGCTGGCTGGTTATTGCCGCCGCGATCACCGTTGGACTGTGCCTGTTGCCGACATCATTCTGAACGATAAGTACAGGTCTCATGCCGCCTTGCTCAGAACCGACAACGGGACTGAGGTCGGCGTAGTAAATTTCTCCTCTTTTAACCGACATAGTAAAAATCTCCCAAAATATATAATAAATTTGTTTCTGTCTGTATTATTGCCTGATTCGGCGCAGGTTATACAATTTATTATATGCTTTCTTCGGGAAAAACGATATTGTCAGGCTTGTCTGTATTTCCTGTAGAGGAATATTCCTGCGAACTCTGCGGCAGTTCCCACCGCGTAGCAAAGCAGATCGACAGGGGAAAAACTCGTGCCGATAAGAACGCGGAAAAACGGGATATCTCCCAGTCCGATAAGATCCACGATATTCACGCCCTGAAGAAATTCAACGATAAATGCGAATATCATGACTCCGAGCGCGACTCCGCAGGAGCTGAACCTGCCGCGCAGAAAGATCTGCACAAAGCAGTAGACTGCCCACACGACTATAACGTCGCCGAGGTAATACCGCACGAATCCGCCGTGGCAAAAAAGCGCTATCATGACCTCGACCGCGGTAATTATCACAAATAAAATCATATAAGGTAAGCGTTTTTTCATGTATCAAGTTCCTTTGAAATATTTGGGAAAAGTTCGATGCTGCGCGCCAGAATACCGTTTATCATAGCAAGAGCAATGCCGTAATTTGTAAACGGAACGACCTGCGATAGAGCAGTATTGCGGCGGTGAGTGACCTCGCGTTCATTGAGCATACAGCCTCCGCAGTGTATCACGAGCGAGGTATTTTCGAGGTTTTCGGGGAAATCCCTGCCGGAACTGAGGCGGATATCCAGCTTTTTTCCCGTTGTCTTACTGAGGAGTTTCGGGAGTTTCACGCTTCCGATATCTCCGCATTGCCTGTGGTGAGTGCAGCCCTCGGAAATAAGAACGGTATCGCCGTCACGGAGATTTTTGATAGCCGCCGCACCTTTTACCGCAGTTTCGAGAAAACCCTTGTATCTCGCCATGAGGATCGAAAATGAGGTGAGCGGAATATCTCCCGGAACTATTTTGCTCACCATTCCGAAAGCCTGACTGTCCGTGATGACCATTTTCGGCTTGCTGCCGAGCTTTTCGAGAGCGTCCGGCAACTGATACTCTTTTGTGACTACGGCTATAGCGTCCGCGTCAAGAATATCGCGCAGAACCTGCTGCTGTGGGAGTATCATGCGTCCCTTTGGCGCGGCTTCGTCTATCGGAGTCACAAGTACCGCCACGTCCGAGGGTTCAAGGAGATCGCCTACAAGCCGTCTGTCGGGGGCTGTGGGTCTTGCGAGAGCGGCAAGCTTTTCTTTTAGCGTATTTATGTTGAAATTTCGGACAGCGCTTACACAGACGGAGTTTTCCACATCTGTTGAAAACTTTGAAATGTCGCACTTGTTGTAAACGACAAGGCAGGGGATCTTTCGCTCGTTAAAGAGACCGATAAGTTCGCGGTCGGTGTCGCCCATACCCTTTACGGAGTCAACAACGAGCACGGCGATATCGGTTTTGGCGAGTATCTGCCGCGTTTTTCTGACCCTGAGTTCTCCGAGAGCGCCCTCATCGTCAAATCCGGGAGTATCTATTATCACAACAGGCCCGAGCGGCAGCAGTTCCATAGCTTTTGTGACGGGGTCGGTGGTAGTGCCCTTGATCTCTGAAACTACCGAAAGTTCCTGTCCGGTAACAGCATTGACAACGCTTGACTTGCCAGCGTTGCGCATTCCGAAAAAACCAATATGTACCCTCTCTCCCGAGGGCGTATCATTAAGGCTCATAAGAATCCTCCTTAGATCTTGTGCAGTATCTTTTTCCACTCGTCTTTTCGGCAAGATCTGTTAAAAGACGTGCATTTCATTTTTATGTGAACACGCTCTAATTATACCATAACCTGTCTGCGATTACAACGTGCGTTTTCTCTTGCATAACCTGTGCCGCTGTGATATAATAAATGTGAACCTGTGCAAACAGGTCTGTCACAGATGAAAGGCGGAATACCATGATATATACAGTAACATTCAACCCAGCGATAGACTATGTTATGTTTCTTGACGGCATAAAGACGGGCTGTGTAAACCGTTCCTCGTCGGAAAATATATTTTTTGGCGGCAAGGGAATAAACGTCTCAATGGTTCTGCGCGAGCTTGGCGTGGAATCGACTGCACTCGGCTTTACTGCGGGATTTACGGGAAAAGCGATAGAGGACGCAGTCCGCGAAAACGGCATAGCGAGCGATTTTGTGCGCCTGAAAAGCGGCTGTTCAAGGATAAATGTGAAAATAAAGAGCGGCGAGGAGACCGAGATAAACAGTCAGGGCCCTGCCATAGATGACGAGGCGCTTGCGGAGCTGTTTGCAAAAACGGATAAGCTTGCGGAAGGAGACACGATAATACTTGCAGGAAGTATTCCCTCAAGCCTGCCGAGCGACATCTACGAGCGTATCTGCGCACGGCTTGACGGCAGGGGCGTAAGAGTGATAGTTGACGCATCGGGTGAACTTCTGCGCAATGTCCTGCGGTATCACCCGTTTCTGATAAAGCCGAACAATTTCGAGCTTGGTGAACTTTTCGGCGCGGAGATAGACACCGCCGAATCAGCAGCCGAATACGCCGCAAAACTTCAGGAAATGGGCGCGGTGAATGTGCTTGTTTCCATGGCTGAAAAGGGCGCGGTGCTGCTTGACGGCGAGGGTAAAGTCCACACCTGCGGAGTTTGCAGCGGCACGGTCAAAAACTCTGTCGGAGCGGGCGACTCAATGCTTGCAGGATTTGTCGCAGGACTTGAGAACGGATACGACAGCGCACTTAGGCTCGGCACAGCGGCAGGCGGCGCAACTACATTCTCTGAGGGACTTGCGTCGGGAGACTTCATAAGGGAACTGTACGAGAAGCTTTGAACTAGGGAGTGTTGACACTAAGCCTAACAACGCATCTTTTCGGCAAAATTTCAC
>UQEM01000198.1 GCA_900540005.1 uncultured Ruminococcus sp. | reverse complement strand
CGAAAAATCTGACAGCGCATCTTCAGCACAAGCTCTGTGCGGTATTGCCTTAAAACGATTTTCTGACAAGCTGCCCCATATTCAGGCTATATTTTTACTTTTTCGGAACTACGCTGCCGGCTGCCTTAAAAATGCTGTTCGGAGGGATAACGCCTCTTACACAGCTTGTCGGATATATGCTGGAGTTTCTGCCGACTATCGTTCCGGGATTGAGGACGCTGTTGCAGCCTACCTCAACGTGATCGCCGAGCATTGCGCCGATTTTCTTTATGCCTGTCTCGATAAAGTCACTGCCGTCCTTGATAACGACATTGGTCTTGTCAGACTTTACGTTCGAGGTTATCGAACCTGCTCCCATGTGCGATCTATAGCCGAGAATGCTGTCGCCGACATAGTTGTAGTGCGGAGTCTGAACATTGTCAAAAATAATAACATTTTTAAGCTCAGCAGAATTTCCCACAACGCAATTTTCACCGACAAGCGCACTTCCTCTTATGAAAGCACAGTGGCGCACCTCGGTGTTTGCTCCGATAATGCAGGGAGCTCCTATATAAGCGCTCGGGAATACCTTTGCGGTCTTGTGTATCCACACATTTTCGCTTGGATTGTCGTATTCCTCGGGACTTAGTCTGCTGCCAAGTTCGATAATAAGCGAGCTTATGCCCTTTAAAGCCTCCCAAGGGTACTCAAAGCCGCGCAGATAATCTGCGGCAATGGTGTGGCTGAGATCGTACAGAGAGGATATCTTAGCGTTTTCCATCTTCATTTCCTCCGATCAAGTATTCTTGTCAACCTGATGAAATTTTTTGAGGTTGCCTATCTTCTCGTTGCGCTCGTCAAGAACCTTTTCCACCTCAGACCACTCAAGTCCCTGATTTGCGCAGAGAACCATTACATGGTAGAGGAGATCATTGATCTCATTCATAAGCTCGTCATTATCGCCGTTTTTTGCGGCAATGACCGTCTCTGTTGCTTCCTCGCCGACCTTCTTGCATATCTTGTCAACACCCTTGTCAAAAAGGTAACAGGTGTAGGAATTCTCAGCGGCAGTACCATTCTCGAACTGCTTCTTTCTTTCCTTTATCACCTCAAAAATTTCCTGATAAACTGTCATGGTTATTTCTCCTTGTACTATAAATTTAACTGAAAACCTGCCCAAAATTATTCAGGCAGTATCTGATAGATCTCTGCCGCAGTTGTGAACTGCGGTTCTTATTCAACTGTTTATCGCTTCAATAATCGGCTGAATGTATTTCTTGTCCGTCCAGTCACGGCGTTCAAGTCCGGCCTCTACCAAAGCCTTTTCCCACGGCTCGTAGCCCTCGGGATCTTTCCGTGAAACCGCATCGAGTAGCGTTCTGCACAAAAACTTGTCAATGTCGTTCATGGTTTGATAGTCCCATGCTCCGCGGCAGTAAAAATACGGTATCCCCTCAAGCTTGTCCCTGAAATTTAGTCTTGCTATGTGTTTGAGCGTTTCTTCATCGTAATCGGAAGCTCCGCCGCAAAACACTATTATTTTCTTTCCTTTAAGCTCGTCAATGTGTCTTTTAAGAAAGTATATCCCCGAAATGCCTGCCGAATAAATCCCCCCGCCAAGCAGAACGACATCGCAGTCGGCAAGCTGTTCTACCTGAGCCTTATCGGTTTCAATGCACGGAAAGCCGGTCTCCTCGGATATCCACTCGGCGTACTTTTTCATTGAACCGTACTTGGACTTGTATAATATTATCCCTTTCATGTCAGATCCCCTGTATTGCGCCGCTCAGTCCTGATTATAAAGCTCGTTGAAGAAACAACTGTACGAACCTGTATGACAGGCAACGCCCGTCTGCTCAACGTTCACGAGCAGAGTGTCGTCATCGCAGTCTCCGTAAATTGAAACAACTTTCTGAACATTTCCCGAAGTAGCGCCCTTGTTCCAGTATTCCTGCCTTGAACGGCTCCAGAACCATGTGTAGCCTGTTTCGAGAGTCTTTTTCAGGCTCTCCTTATTCATGTAAGCGAGCATCAGCACCGTCTTTGTGTTAACATCAAAGCATATTGCCGGAATAAGCTCGCCCTTTGCAAAAAATCTGTCGAGGTCGTTCAAATCAACCTTAATCATGTTTTCCTCCTTATCATTTCAGTGAAACTGCGCCATTTTTCTCGATCTCAGCGCAGTTTCCACGAAATCATCATATGCAGTTATCTTACAATAACTCCTCTGCTGCGGCAGTAGTCCTTGACCTCGCCTACAGTCAGCTCCTTGAAATGGAAAAGCGAAGCCGCAAGAGCCGCAGTAGCTCCGGTCTTTTCAAAAACCTCGCAGAAGTCGTTTATTTTTCCTGCTCCGCCGCTCGCGATAACGGGAATAGAACAGTTATCGCACACCGCCTTGAGCATCGGAATATCAAAGCCTTCCTTTGTGCCGTCAGCATCGATCGAGTTAAGGCATATTTCTCCTGCTCCAAGCTTTTCGATCGTGTGGACCCACTCGATCAGATCAAGTCCCATGTCAACACGTCCGCCGTTTATGTAAACAGTCCACTTGCCATCTGAGACTTTTTTAGCGTCAATTCCTACGCATATGCACTGACTTCCGAAAATATCCGCGCCGTCCTTTATGAGCTGAGGGTTCTTAACAGCCTGAGAATTAACCGAAACCTTGTCCGCACCTGCACGCAGAGTTTCTCTTATGTCATCGACTGTCTTGATCCCGCCGCCTACCGTAAGCGGCACGAATACTTTTTTAGCCGTTTCGCGAACTACGTCAAGAAACACGCCTCTGCCTTCGTAAGAAGCTGTAATATCGTAGAAAACTATCTCGTCCGCGCGCTGTCTGTTGTATTCCTCCGCACACTCAACGGGATCTCCTACATCGCGTATCCCTTCAAAATTTACTCCCTTTACGACCTTTCCGTTTCTTACGTCAAGGCATGGGATTATTCTTTTTGCAAGCATTTTTACACTCCCTTATAAAAAGCTTAATAATTAACATGATCCCTAATCATCACAGTCCTCACAGCCCTCGTTAATAACAACATTCTTTATGCCTGTTACATTATTGAGTGACTTCAGGACAGCTCTTACTGCTGAATCGCAATCTTCCACATTACCCGTGTCATGATATATTGATACAATGTTGTCCTTAATATTTATATCGATGTAACCGATATAATCTTCACCAAACTCATCACAAGCCTTATCAACAGCATTGTCAACTTCATTGCAATTTTCATCAGTTGCATCATTTTCAAAGTAGATGCTGTAATAGAACATTTCCCCGTCACAGCCTACCATATGTGCTTCATAATTAAGCTGAAGCTTGTCGATTTTCATAAATTTATCCCACAATGTATATTCCATAAATATATATCCCCTTATTTAGGTCGTGTTGACACTAAGCCTAACAACGCATCTTTTCGGCAAAATTTC
>UQEM01000197.1 GCA_900540005.1 uncultured Ruminococcus sp. | reverse complement strand
TTTAGAGTTACACCTTTTTATTATTTCATGTGTCTACTCTAAGGGGATTATATCACCTTGGCTTCAAGCCGATTTTTCTTCTAAATTACAATCCTAATCTAATGATTATTCTTACATAGTATCAAAAAGGTCTTTACTTTTTCAAGAAAAGTGTTATAATATAATTGAAATCATCTCCATTCTGACAATATAATCATCTGTTTTAATGGGCAGAATTGACGAAAGGGCGAATCAATAATTCATTGATCCGCCCTTTAAATTATCATTTTAATATCATTGACCATATTCAGCACAAGTTAAAGCAAAGCATTTGATAATTGAATTACTAAAAGCCATTGCATTTTTCAAACCTCCTTCTTCATTTTTGAAATACCAAATATTGCACAGTGTCTATTTTAGCGTCCTTCCGCACTTTTGGTATGTATTTTTATTCAGCAATACGTAAAAAAGAGGTTAGACTACGTAGTCCAACCTCTTTAAGAATATGTATTAAATTATAGATTCATCTTTTAATTCCCAATATGCTACTCCGTCAATATACTTTGTCAACACATTCAAACGTTCTTTTCCGGCACGACGCACAGTTTTGTTACTGATATCATTCTTTTCACATTCAGCAATTATCTCACTGACTGCAATAGGTCTTTCCTTCAACATATTGCGGATAATATTCGCTGCTCTGTCTATTTTCCGCATATGTATCCCTTCACTATCAACATCATTAAAAGTTTCAGCAACCCTAAAAGATAACCGCTTATTATCATCAAATACCAGTTGTAGGGGCGTATAGTCCGATTCATCATAATTACTCTTTATCGTTCTTACATAGCGCTTGGTTCTATCTTTTTTGTCTGCCTCAACAAGAAGAATACTTCGTACCGCCGCAGAAATATCAACGCTTCCCATGCCACGGTGAATGTCCCTTGCGCCTTCATTCTTGTTCAGGTGTCCGATTATTACTATGGCACAATCATTAGATTGTGCCACTTTTGTAAGCATAGAGAATATCGCTCGCATTTGTGTCATATTCCCCATATTCGTTCCTTTCGGAAGAAAGGACTGCAGTGGGTCAATTATAAGCAAGCGGGCTCCGGTCTTGGTGATTATCTCGTTCAACTCTTGCTCGTTCAAAGTCATATGATGTTCGAGTTCACCGCTATATGCAAGTCTGCTCCTGTCACCGCTAGCTCTTATGTAGCGTGGTAGTGTCATATCTCCCACGCTGTCTTCATCTGTAACAAAGAAAGTCGTTAACGGTTCAATTGATTCAGATTCATACAGTGAACCATTATCAAGCGCCGGAGGCTTTACTCCCTGCGAAAGCATTGCCGCTATCGTTAACATCATTGTTGTCTTTCCATCGCCGCCATTGCCTTCGACCAAAGTCACTTTGCCGAAAGGTATGAACGGTTTCCAGAGCCATTTTACAGTTGTTACCGCAGTCTGATCTGCCCATTTTATTACTGCCATTGTGTCTCTCCTTATTAAACAAATAATACATATGGACATTGACCTTTTGACCATTTGTCCATATGTCAAGCAAACCAGCAACAAACTTATATCGCTATGTTCTGGGAATACTTGAATATTATTTGAGTATGGTCAAATGGTCAGTTGGTCAAAGTGTCTTGTGGTCACCAAACGGAAAAACGTTCCGGCGGCATAAAAACTCCTTCGATTTTGTTTGTATCAGCCACCTTGCCTGTATTCAGGTCTATCATGATAAATGTATTATTATTGCGATCACTAACGATACGTGATTCTACAGCATATGGAGTTTTTCCCCAGTTCATAGCTGCTATCGGATTTCTTTTCTTTTTTATATATGGCAGAGCGTACAAGGACTTATCATATATTTGTTCAGGTACATCAATTGCGAATTTATCAATTCTTTCTGCTGTGCTTATTAATACACGTCTCTTATCGATATCCCAATGTATATTCACGTATTCAGGTTCGCCGAGTTTGTTTAGTATATCATACGGAATAAGAAAAGAGTAGTTTTCAAAATTCACAAAGACTGTCGTTATCTCTTTTCTCAGGGGTTTTCTTCCAACTCGTTTAGGTACAGGAAAATCTTTTGTCTGATCAGTATCAAACAACGGTATTTTTTTCAGCCTATGGTTATTAGGCTGCTGAACCTTCACACAAAGAAGCTCATAGGGATCAAGCATCAACGCAGCACAAACGGCAAGTCCTATCCTCATTGATGTTCCGGAAATGTATTTTTCGCCTGATTCAAAGCGCTGATATTGACTTAGCTGAATACCAGCTATATCAGCGACCTGCTGCTGTGTCAGTCCAAGCTGCTCTCTGCGTGTTTTCAGAATTCCTTCCTCAGTAAGCAAAGCCTGGTATTCACTGTCATCACTCTTAGGATATTCAAACGGAATAAAAGTCAGATCAGCCATTGTCGCTCCTCCTAATTACCACAAATCTGATGTAATTATGTTATATATAGTTTACCACAGATTTGTTGTAAATGTCAAGCGAATATGAAATCTTTTTATATCAAAATTCATAATTCATATCTATGCCTTCCGACTTTATTCCAAGCTCTTGTTTTTTACGCTGAATAATACTCATCAATTTTCTATCAGCTCTGGATATGTTTTTACGGCTGCGCCTGTTATCTTCCTTGATGAAACTTCCAAGGTCTACTAACAGCTTTGCCACAGTACCAGCAAATCTCGAATTATCAAAGCTTGCGTTGTTAACGTTATTGTTCATTTGCTCAGTAGGTATAGCCGGAATTTCAGCTGCTTTGATTGGAATTGTAATGCTCTCTTCACTGTCATGAACCGATGTATTATCGTCAGCCGGTTCTTGTACTGCTTCGATCTCAGGTATTCTTATAACTGAAGGCGACACATTTTCATACTCGTCGTTCAGTTTCACAACAGTTCGTATTATCATATTCCTTACTGATTTGAACTCTTTGTTATCAATAAGCACAGGAAACTCCTTATCTTTCTGCGTATACATCTTGTACTTTACTTTCTCAAACTCGCACCACTTGTCATACAGTTCTTGAATGTTTTTGTCCTGCGCAAGTAGTGAGAATATCTCGTCCACAGTATTCTTGACGTCATTAGGAAGATAACCGTAGAGTTTCTTTCCCTTGGTTGTTTTCAATTGCTCATATAATTTCTGTATTGATATTACAAGACGTTCGTCAACTTCACCATTACCGAGCTGAGATACTATCTCTCTCATCAGATCCTCAGATAACGCCTTCAGTTCATCACGAGTTAGTGTCTGCTCCTGATAAATGCTTTTCATATCTTCATGAAAAATATCATTTGCAAATGCGGAACGTATTGCCGCCATACCTTCTTTTGTAAGGTATCCTTGTCTTGGATCTGATGAATACACTATGAGGTGAATATGCGGATGATGTGTTGTGTCATGGAAAGCTGCATACCACTTCATATTGGCAAGCGGAATATTCTGTGCCTTTGATATATCGTCAATATGCCGTTTCACAAGCTCACGCCACATATCAGAATTTGTATAGCCAAGCCGCACTGCGTCCT
>UQEM01000196.1 GCA_900540005.1 uncultured Ruminococcus sp. | reverse complement strand
TCAGCATTTTGCTGGGTGGTTTTGTTTGTAGGTGGAGATTATGCGGTGTTGCCTTAATGTAAGTTCAACGATACCTGCACTTCGTTTTCATATTGAGTCATTACCAGTAGGAGTATTCCTGTATATATACTTAATAACAGACAGTTTATTATCAACCAGCTTGATATTCAAGCTACCTTTTATGCTATCATCAATGAAGTTATTTTTCTATGTTTCGTTTCTATAGTAATAATAAATCAGTGTTATATCATTAACAAAGAGTTTTTCTGAAACAAGATTATACGGATCGCATTTTTATACTCGTATACTACAATATCACAAGAGAACATACAATTGCTATAGCTTTCGGCAATATTATATTGTCGAATAATACACTCTGTTTATGGAATGTTTGCCGAGAAATCTCTTGAAAAATAGGGCTAAGTATGGTATAATAGGTGTATCATCAGGAAATGAGGGCGAACCCTATGGATAATGAAATCATAAAATCTGAGAGCAATTCAGAGGATATATATACTTCCATACGTTCTTTTGTTATAACAGCGCAAAATAAAGTGTATGCCGCTGTCAATACTGCAATGGTAATTGCTTACTGGGAGATTGGCGAGCAGATATACAAGGCTTGCGGAGAAAATGACAGAGCTGAGTATGGCAAAAATCTTTTGAAGTACCTATCTGACAAACTTACCGCCGAATTCGGAAAAGGCTTTACAGAGCGAAATCTGCGTGCAATGCGTCAGTTTTATAGCTGTTTCCCGAATCGGCACACACTGTGTGCCGAATTGAGCTGGTCGCATTATCGCATACTTATGAAGATAGCCGATAAGCCTGCCCGTGATTTTTACACAGAAGAATGTGCAAAATCAGCGTGGAGCGTCCGCCAGCTTGAAAGGCAGATCAATACGATGTACTATCAGCGGCTGCTTGCAAGCAAGGACAAGTCCTCGGTGGCAGCGGAAATACAAACCAGCACGCCAAAGCCAGAGTATGAGAAAGCGATAAAAGACCCGTATATCATGGAATTTCTACAGATAAAGCCTGATACCCATGTATATGAAAGCGATATAGAACAGGCTCTGATAGACCATCTACAGCAGTTCCTTTTGGAGCTTGGACGCGGCTTTTCCTTTGTATCACGGCAAAAGCGTTTTACTCTTGACGGGCAGGACTTCTTCATTGACCTTGTTTTTTACAACTATATCCTCAAATGCTTTGTGTTGTTTGATTTGAAAACTGATAAACTGACACATCAGGATCTGGGACAGATGCAGATGTATGTTAATTACTACACAAGAGAGCTTATGAACGAGGGAGATAATCCTCCTATCGGTATCGTGCTGTGTGCTGAGAAAAATGATGCAATTGTAAAATATACTCTGCCAGAAGGCAATAACCAGATATTCGCTTCAAAGTATTTCACATACCTTCCGACCGAGGAAGAGCTGAAACGGGAACTCAGAATCGACGAATTCCAAAAGCTTGATGAAGAATAACTCAAGTGTATTAGAAATCTCTGCTATAAGAACGGTATAAAAACAAGCACCCTAATTTGAAATTAAGGTGCTTGTAATTATATTATCTGATTGCTCTGTAGCAATGTCTGCTGATTTCGCGTTTATCTATCTCGCATATCAATTCTCCGTGTTCGCAAAGCGGTTTCAGCAGATAGTCACGGCAGAAGCCTGCCCCGAGATTGAGATGCTGAGCTATCTCGGTTATTGTCCTGCGGGTGCGGCAATAGCGGAGCACTTCTCTTTGATAATTGCGGACATTTGGTTTATCGCTAACAGCGTAGACTGCAAGATACTCCAGAGCCCATTCTTTCGGATATATCAGGCGATTGCCTAAGTTATAGTGACGCAGCATACCGCAGTTTTTAAGGTTCAATACTGTGGCTCTGCCTACTCCCAGCATCTTCATTACATCTTTTGTTCCGAGTGCATCAGGATAATTGGAATACAGCTTTCGGAGTCTGACTACCGTTCGGAGCTGAGCTGAAGTCAGCTCCCAATCGTTTTCATAATCGGCTTTCATATACTTCCTCTTTCCTCAAAAATATTTTGTTGCTGAAGCGGAATTATACATATTTCATTAACCTTGTAGGCAAAAGCCGTTCACAATCGTATCTAACACTTTTCTAACACTTTTGAGACTTTTTTTCACTATTTCTGCTCAGATGTTGCTATCCGTCAAATACGTTAATATAGGCGTTTGCGGAGCTTTGATTGTCATACTCGGCTAAACACAGCCATTTATCGCCTGACAGGCTGATGCGTTCCGACACTAATTGGAACGTGCTGACACGTCCTGAAAAACGTCCGGCATGGCTCCAAAACCGCGTGCCGAGGGTTCAAGTCCTTCTGCCCCTGCCATACTTGGACAATGAAATAGATGTCCACCCCTTAAAGCCCGTATCTACGGGCTTTATTGCGTTTCAGAGGGCAAAAAAATCAGGTTAAAAACCGTAGATGCTTTTTAAGCGTTTTTACGAGTAAGAAGGATTTGAACCCTCGACAAAGCCATTTATAAAAAAATTCAAGGCATATCTGAGAAAAATAATCTCAGATATGCCTTTTTGATATATAGAATAGTGCCCAAAGTTTTAAAAGCCGTTTTGTCTGGTATCACGAATTAAAGTGATGTTAAACAAAGCGGCTTTTTTTGTTTTCTGATGGAGGTGCATAACAAAAGCAAAAAAGACTGCAAAAAAATGACAGGAGGAAAAATGAAAAAGTTAAAATTTAACAGTATGCTTGATCACAAGCAAAGCGACTACAAAACACGTGAGATCATCGTTGAGAAAGTGATCACACTTTACGGAAAGAGTTTTTCGGAACTGAAAAATCATCCCTTGAGCGATAATCAGTATATTGCCCAAAATCGTGAGCTGATGTATATCGACAGCGATGACGTTGCTCATTGTCTGCTTATGGTTGACTATGACAGTGGAGATGGTGTTCTGGTGGAATCTGAGGGCAGTAATTACGCTCGAAAGTCCCAATTCATACCAAATTCAAGAGCATTGATTGAAAGCAATGAGCTGACAGTTTCTGAGCGTAAACTGCATAACAGCTTGAAAAAAATTGTCGATCACATTGCAGAGCTTGCCCATTGCGGTGAGAAAGGTTTTGTATTTGATGAACTGCTTGAAAAATCTGATCTGGACTTCAAGTCGCTGTTTCGTGATTCTGTGGTGACAATGCTGCAGGAACGTGAGGATATTCAAATGGCTGAGAGCCACTCGATCGATGTGGATTTTCAGCCGGATATCACGGTTGAAGCCAAGCCTACTCAGGAACTGACGCTTTATTGTCCTCTGCACATCGTCAGAGAGTATGACGAATCCGATTATGAGTTTGACGAAGAAGTATTAGGCGAACAAGAGGAAATTCCCTCAAAATATGCTGTAGACTGCGCAAGGGAAATCAACGATTTCATTCAGGATTATTCTGAACCCGAAGAAGAACATCGTGGACTTATGGTTTACTTTGACAGGAATCCGGCAGTCAGCGAAAAAGTATTTTCGGCTATCCCATCGGTCAAGGAGATAAACGGCGAACTCATGGGAGCTGTCTCTTATACACATCTC
>UQEM01000195.1 GCA_900540005.1 uncultured Ruminococcus sp. | reverse complement strand
ACAAGGCTATTCGTCGGCAGCGTCAGATGTGTATAAGAGACAGGTATGTATGAGATGATATGCCTGTTTGCAGACGATACGATTACGGCAGCGGCTATTGTCAAATGGTGTCTGCTTGCATTGGTGGCATATGCAATGAAGATATTAACATTCAGCCTTTCGACCGGTACATCGCACAGTATGGCATATACTATCCTTGAGGGACTGCGTCTGCGGCTTGCCGACCGATTCCTCCATGCACCGCTCGGCAATGTTGAGAATCATACTATCGGCGAGATAAAGAACATGATGGTGGACAAGATAGAGAATCTTGAACCGCCGCTTGCTCACATGATACCCGAAGGCGCAGGACATCTTGTGCTCCCGATCGTCAGCATTATCGCTCTTTGCGCTCTCGACTGGAGACTTGCACTCGCGTCACTCGTGACATTTCCGCTGTCGTTCATCTGCATGGGACTTACATTTAAGATAAGCGGCAAGAATTTTGAAAAATACGACAAGTCTGCCAATTACATGAACAGCACAATAGTAGAATACATAGAGGGCATTGAAGTGATAAAGGCTTTCGGACGTGCAGGCGTTTCCTATGAAAAATATGCGGGTGCGATCAACGATTTTCGCACATTTGTGGTCAAGTGGCTTACTTCTACCTTTGCTACGATGAAGCTCAGTTTTGCGTTGTTTCCATCAACGCTTATAGGTACGCTGCCGGCGGCTCTTGCGCTTGCGAATAATGGCACGATCACCGTGGCACAGGCTGCTCTTGCCGTAATGCTGTCAATATCCATGGTCGGCTCGCTGGCTAAGCTGGAGGTGTTCTCGGAGAATATGCGGCAGGTAAAGTTTACGGTTGAAAGCCTTGAGGAGTTTCTCGAAATGCCCGAACTCCCCGAGCCTGCAAAGCGTGCAGATGTGAAACATACAGATGTAGAACTTAAAAATGTGCATTTTTCCTACACGGGTGATGTTAAAGACGAGGTTCTGCACGGAATTGACCTGAAACTGCCCGAGGGCGGATTTACGGCGCTTGTAGGCCCGTCCGGCGGCGGAAAGTCCACTGTTGCCAAACTTATAGCGAGATTCTGGGACGTGACGGACGGGGAAATTACGGTCGGCGGCGTGAATATAAAAGATATGCCGCTGTCACAGCTTTCAGAGTACGTCAGCTTTGTCACGCAGGACAATTTCCTTTTTCGCTGCTCTCTGCTTGAAAATATTCGTCTTGGAGATCCGAATGCAACTGATGAAGAGGTAAAGGCAGCGGCAAAAGCTGCACAATGCGAAGAATTCATAAATAAACTGCCGCAGGGATACAATACTCCTGCGGGTGAGGCTGGCAAGCGGCTTTCGGGCGGAGAAAAGCAGCGTATCGCTATCGCTCGTATGATGCTGAAAAATGCGCCTATTGTAATTTTAGACGAAGCTACAGCTTTCACCGATCCCGAAAACGAGGATAAGATCCAGCGCAGTATTATTGCACTTACCAAGGGAAAAACTTTACTGGTTATCGCCCACCGACTGTCCACTATCAAAAATGCGGATAATATCGTGGTTCTTAAAAACGGAAAGATCGAGGCGGAGGGCAGGCAGGAGGAATTACTGGAGAACTGTCCGCTTTACCGCGATATGTGGCAGACTCACATCGGTGCAAAGAACTGGGCGGTTTCTTCCGCAGAAAAGGAGGCATGATATATGTTTAAAACAGTAAAACGTATCATCGACTGGTGTGGTGAATTCAGGGGGAAGCTGTACCTTGGCTTCGTGATGACCTTTTTCTCGCATATTTTCACTGCTATGCCTCTGGCGCTCGCGGCTTACACCATTGGAAGACTTATTGAGGCACAGCAAAGCAATACGGCATTTGATACATCATGGATATGGAAAAGTATCGTAATTCAGATCGTGCTCGTGTTTTTCCGCTTTCTGTTTGACTATTTCCGTGCAAGACTTCAGGAGCCTATCAGATATCAGCTTACCGCCCGTGACCGTCTTGCTGTCGGTGACGCCTTAAAGCGTGTTTCCCTTGGATATTTCGGACAAGTAAGTACGGGAAATATTTTAAGTTCCATTACCACGGGACTTTCCACGCTTGAGGGCATGGGTATCCGTATGATAGACAATTTTGTCGGCGGCTATCTTAACTTTCTTGTTATATTTATCGGTCTTGCGGCGTGCAGTCCCGTAACCGCTCTTATTGCATTGGCGGCGGCACTTCTTTCACTATGCTTTATGCTAATTATTTCGCGCTACAGCCGGGTTAATTCTCCTGTTGAGGCTCAGGCAAACCGCGATATGACCGGTGCAGTGATAGAATATGCGCGCGGACTTGCGGTAGTTAAGTCTTTCGGCAAAACAGGTGCGTCAATGGAATCCGTAACAAATGCAGTTCGCGGCAGCAAAAAGATCCACCTGAAAATAGAGGGGGATATATTCCGGGAAACGCTCTGCACCTGCTTGCACTCAAATGCGGTAGCGTTGGTCTTGCAATGGCGGCGGCACTGCAATGTATGCGCGGCGATATGAGTTTTTCCATGATGCTGATGTTTGTTTTCTTCTTTTTCAGTATTTTCGCGAGCCTTGAGCCGATAAGCGATAGTGCGCATACCCTTGGCGTAATAGATGATGCTATGGATCAGCTTGACGCGCTGAAAGGCGAGAACTTCATTGACGCTGACGGCAAGGATATCCGTCTCTCAAATTATAATATTGAGTTCAGAAACGTTGACTTCGGCTATGATTCGTGCAAGATACTGAAAAATGTCAGCTTCAGTATACCTGAAAAGACTTCAACTGCAATAGTCGGCCCGTCAGATTCGGGAAAAACTACCATTTGCAGTTTGATAGCGCGATTCTACGATCCGCAGTCGGGCAGCATTACGGTAGGTGGTCACGATCTGCACGAGTTCACTTGTGACAGCCTGCTGTCAAATATTTCAATGGTGTTCCAGAATGTTTATCTGTTTAACGATATCATTCGCCCCAATATTTGCTTTGGCAAGCCTGACGCTACCGAGGAGGAGATGATAGAGGCGGCAAAGAAAGTGCGCTGCCACGACTTTATAATGGCTCTGCCGAACGGATATGATACAGTGATAAGAGAGGGCGGCGGTACGCTTTCGGGCGGCGAAAAGCAGTGCATTTCCATTTCCCGTGTGATCCTCAAAAATGCTCCTGTAATCATTCTTGATGAAGCTACGGCAAGCATTGACCCTGAAAACGAGCACCTTATCCAGCACGCTATCTCTGAACTTACCAATGGCAAGACTATCATTACTATCGCTCACAGACTGGCTACGATCTATAACGCCAACCAGATACTTGTAGTAGATGACGGAAGGATCGCCGAGGCAGGTACTCACGAGGAACTGATACGCAAAAACGGTTTTTACAAGCGCTTCACTGAGCTACGCGAGCAGGCAGAGGGCTGGCATATCGGGTAGAAGTGTCGGATTTTAACAGTTCGGCAGAGCGTTTTATGGATTTATGATATTGCAAGGTGAGGTTGGGGAACACACCTATAAACGGCAACCGGGGTAAACATTTAAAGTGAAAAATTAGGGAGTGTTGACACTAAGATAATATGCAGATTTTCGAGCATAAATTTTA
>UQEM01000194.1 GCA_900540005.1 uncultured Ruminococcus sp. | reverse complement strand
GTCCGGTGGACTGTTTTTTAAGAGGGAACGCCCTGCAAGTGAGGGCGTTCCATTATTAAAATTATCTTTTTCAACAAGCAAAAGCGGCTGACTTACTGTCAGCCGCTTTGTAATTACTTTCTTGAAAATGCCTCGCATACTGCGGAGCAGAATTTGCATATGTAAGCAGGCTTTTTTATCTCAACAGGAGTTATGAATGCGCCGCCCGTTATAAACAAAAGTATCGGGAAAACTGCTGCGGTATTTAGTACATGGAATCGGAAAAGGGTATACACAAGCGGCAGAAGTATTGATATTACCGTGACGGGAAGTCCGAGATAGACACTGCGTCTTTCACTGGTTTGCTGCTGACGTTCCTCCTCGGTGACATTGTAATAGGCGAGTCGGATAAGCGCCGCAAGCACATAAAGACAGACCACGAGGTTGCAGGCTTTGTTCTGACCGGTGATACAATACACAAAAACTGCCGGCATAACGCCGAAGCTTACAAGGTCGCTGAGCGAATCTATCTGTATGCCGAACTTCTTTTCGGCAGGTGTTCTGTCCTTGGTCGAGGCGACCGTTCCGTCAAACATATCGCAGATACCCGATATTATGAGAAATATCACCGCTCGGGAAAAGCTGTGGTTTATTGCGGAAATGATCCCCATACACGCTGAAATGAGCGCGCAGTATGTAAGAATTACGGTATAGTCATAGAATCCTATAGTTTTTCTGTTCATGATATCCTCCTATTTTATTGATCCGAAAATCAGGCTGTAGGCGAGAATGCACCACGGCTTGCCGATTATGATTATCCAGATGAACTTTGACGGCTTCATCTTCATCGCTCCCGAGAAGTAGCACAGGAAGTCATCGGGAAATAGCGGCAGCAGCGTCGCGACAAAAAGAAACATATCGTACGACTTTGCCTGACGTATTTTTTTCGTCCATTTGCCGATCTGCTTTTCCGAAAACAGCAGGCCGAGTACCTGAACTCCGTACTTTCGCGCGATGAAATAAGCGATTATCGAGCCTGCGCTTATGCCAATATAGTTGCAGATAAATCCCACTGTGCTGCCGAATGCAACAGCTCCCGCCGCGCACCCGAGATATCCGGGCAGAACAGGCACGACGACCTGAAACGCCTGAAAAAGCGTGAGAATAACAGGCCCTGCTATGCCGAATCGGTCGAGATACTGCCGAAAGTCCTCAACGGACGAGAACTGCCCGTTAAAGATGTGCTTGAGGCAGATAAGAAGCAGCAGGATAGTCAGTAATGTTAATATATGTATTTTCTTTTTCACAAGTTTTGTTACCCATAGAATCCGGCGAGTTGAGGTGTATTTTTCTATCCGTGACCGCGCCGTTTTCACCTTTCAGATGCTCAGACCCCGTCCGCATAGGAAAAATGTACGCATTTTCTACGCGGGCAGGTTCTTATATACCGCCGCGGCTGCAAATTATGCAGGACAGCGGGGTATAAATACGTACATTTATCAGTATACCACAAATTTCGACTTTTTTAAAGAGTTTTTCAAAATTTCTTTAAAAACCTGCGTTAATGATAAACCGCACGCGTGCTCCGCAGGTTTTTCCTATAATATAATTATACGTTTGGTTTCTTATTATCATCAGTTGAGTTTATTAAATTTATCTTAATCTTTGCAAAAAAACGCGCCCCACATTAGTGAGACGCGTTTGGATATTATTTTATTGCCCGGGGAATTTCACAACGTAGTATCCGTCGAGTTCATAGACCTTTGCTCCCTCCACTTCGGGAATGAATTCCTCGCTAAGGAATACATAAAGCGCTTTCGGGTCAGCATTTCCATTGCTTATCTGTTCCATATTCTTGTAATACTGGTTGAGTATATCGTCGAACGGTGGTCTTGCAACGTGGAAATGGTTTATGCTCATGTTATGCTTGTAGGCAAAAATGCTGAGCGTGTAAATGGTGGCTTGCGACTGATCGTAGGGCAGTCCTATGAGCTTGTCACAGCCCTTCGCAAGCTGTTCCCACGCAGGAGAAGCGAGCGGCGAAGTATAGGTCTTTTCCTCCTTGAACCATTTTCTTGAGGACATCAGACAGCTCACATCTGCAAACTGCACTACTGTACAGAAAGCAAGCAGAGATATCATGAGCTTTTTTCTGCTTATCCTTGAAAGTCCGTATAAAACAGCCGTAAAGATAAGATACATTCCTACCCATGCATAGCGTCCGGTCGCTCTGAATGACGACATAAACTTGATAATGCGTTCAGAGTAGTAAATATCGTATATCTTTTTTTCGTTAAAATAAGCGCTCGGACTTATTGCGTAGAACATTGCCACAGCGAATACAATGGCACCGGCAATGCACCATACTTTCTTATTTTTAAGGAACTCCCTGATATCGGACGTGAGGCGCTTTTGGCGCTTTATCGAACGGCATACCGAGGCAATGAGCAGGATGATCGCGCCGAGTATGATTCCGAGACCGACATAAGCATATCCCTCGTATTGTCCAAAGTTTACAGCGATCGGTTTGAGGAATCGGCTGCCCTTTGACACATCTCCCAGAAGTCCGTTGTTCGAGCCCTGTGAATCAAGCGGATTCCAGAAAGTATTGATGTTAGCTGAGTAAATGCCGAGACCCTGCGCCGCAACGTTCGTCTTGGTGTAGAATGCTCCCAGCATCCACAGCATCAGCAGTGACAAAGCCGTTATCGAGATAAGACACAGGAACGGTCTGAGGTACTTCTTGTACTTGAACACATCTGTGATAAAACAGCCCAGCAAAAAGCAGTATATCATGGGCAGATAGTAGATATGTATGCTTACAGCCAGTATTCCGAGAAGTCCCCACAGGATCGGCATCATAAATATTTCCTGCCATTTTTTCTTCCATTTGTGATTCTGATAGAGCCACAGGATAAGTCCGAGCAGGATAACAAAATGACAGCTCAGCGCCTCGTGACCGTAAAGTCTCTGCAAAACGACAGGGCTTATGATATAGAATGTGCTGCCGATAATGCAGAATATGCCGTTCTTATTGAAACGGTGTATCAGCAGGGTGGAACAGGCTCCGTTCATCATAAATGAAAATAAGCCGAGGAAACCAAAATACTGGAAAGTCGCGGGCAGCAGCGGCGACAGGAGCTTGAAAAACAGCGCAAAGATCGGCACTGAATCCGTGTATATTACTGATATCTTAACGTTACCAAGTACGCTGTCAGAAAGTCCGAACGGGAAGTGCCAGTCGGACATTCTGAAGAATGTCCAGCCAAGATAATGCTGAGTCAGATCGCCGCCCTGAAAGAGCCAGTCCTCATAAGTCGGGTCAAGTATTCTTGCGCCGTAGATCGCTATGAACAGAATTGCGCCGATAATGGCGGAAGTAAGCATTAAAAACCAACGTTTTTCAAGCAGCGGCGGAATTTTGCACAAAGGAGCAGGCAGCTTTGTGGCGGTGCTGCTTTTTTTCGTCTCCTTTTTCGTGTTATTTTTTGTATTCTTTTTTGTATTCTTTTTCGTATTCTTTTTCATTTGAATTTTTTACCTTTCTGTACGTATTTTATGTGTCTGAATTAGAGAGTGTTGACACTAAGATAATATGCAGATTTTCGAGCATAAATTTTACGTAGACA
>UQEM01000193.1 GCA_900540005.1 uncultured Ruminococcus sp. | reverse complement strand
TCAAGACTTTTTAACGCAGGATGCGTGAAATTTTGCCGAAAAGATGCGTTGTTAGACTTAGTATCAACACTCCCTAAATTCTATGCATGATATAATCGATTCGATGATATAGAGCAAATTTATGGAGACTGAATACAGAAAACTGAAGGGAGAAAACATGAGACTTAAAACAGTAACAAGATATTCGGAAGATATCAAAGCTTTGGAAAAAATAAATGAGGAGGCAATTCCTGCGAGTGAGCGCAATACACTCGATGATATGCTTTCTACAGGTGCGGAGCTTATTGGAATTTGCGTGGAAAATGAACCAATAGGCTTTCTTGTGATAAGAAAATACAAAAAAATATGCTATCTTGCGTATCTAGCCGTGAAACAAGAGCTTCGCTCCAACGGAATAGGAAGTGCTGCTCTTAAAGTGCTCATAGCCGAATATAGTGATTATCAGGTGGTTGTTGAATTTGAAGCTCCAACTGCATATTCTGAAAATGACGATATAAAACTCCGCAGAAAACACTTTTATCTGAAAAACGGGTTCAACGAAACAGGCTGGTTTACATATTATGATGAAACGGAGTTTGAGATTGGGAGTTCCGTACAGGAATTTGATGTCGGTGGTTTTGAAGAATTTACGGAGTATCTGAGTACCGTTTTATCCAACCATATTCCTAAGCCGTACCAAAAGTGAGAATTTGATGATGTATAGCCAAAAGCTCCCGAGAGAATTTCGGGAGCTTTTAACTTGATTTTATGAAAGTACCGTATTGACGACCCCGCCGTAGTAGTTTGAGGACTGGCTTGCGAATTCAAAGCCGTGGTCTGACGGATTCTGGATCTGCATAACGATAATATAAGAGCCTGTTGCCGCATAGTTTGAATAGTCATCATAAACTGTCGTGCCAGTGTCGTTGTCATTTTTGACGCAGCCGGTAATATAGAGAAAATCTCCGACCCAAGTCTCGGCAGTACCGGTTTTGGCGATGAATGAGTAGCCTGACGGAACAGACACATTGAGTCCTGCTGCAACTCCGGCCATGCCGTCAAGGAGATTCTGACGGTATTCCTGTGGTATCGAAGCGATAACTTCGTTCGGAGCAGTACCGTTCGCAAGAATATTTTCGCAGTCGTTGGAATCCACAATATTCTGCAAAACGAAAGGCTTTACCATGTCGCCGAAAGCAGCCTCACGGCCAAGAGCCGCAAGGAAAAGAGGACAAGTCAGCACATAGGACTGTCCGAAAGCCGAACGTCTCAGATCGTCATCACAGTAGACTTCAATGTTGTTTTCGATCATGCCAAAATCACATTCGATATCGTTATCAGCTCCAAAATGAAAAATGGTGCTCAGGTCGCTGAGAACATCATCTGCGCCGATCTGGTCGAAAGCCTTGGCGAAGAAAACATTGCTTGAATTCACAAAGGCGGAATTGAGCGTTCTCTGTGCTATCGGGTAGGACTGATTCTTGCCCCAGTCCCAGTTGGAAATAGGAAAGTTACCGTATTCCCATTGTCCCTCATCGGGGAGGGAGGTGATTCCGTGCTTGTCCGCAATGACTTCGGACATTATCTTAAAACACGAGCCGGGTTCGTAGTTCTGAAAAGCTTTGTTGCCGTAAGTTCCCCATGCGAGATCTTCGTTGTGCTCCGTGCCTGCATATTGAGCGGGATCGTATGAGGGATATGATACCTCAGCCAAGAGAGAACCGTCGGTTCGCATGACAACCACCGAACCAATGAGGTTGTTGCTTTCCATATATTGATATATCGCATTTTGCTTTTCAGCGTCGATCGTTAACTGAATAGCCTGTCCCACTCCGTCAATGCCGTCAACGGGAGTCGGATTGGAAACTTTCAGCTTTTCGTCAAAGGTAAGGTCGAGACCTTCCGACATTTCATTGAGAATGTTGGCAAAGGGGATCTTGTAATCGTCAGGCTGGATCCGAGTTCCGTCTGAATCGGAATAAACGAGCAGTTTACCGTCTGAGGAGAAAATTTTTCCCTTGACAGAAGCTGTTGAAGGGGGAGCATCAGCCGTTGTTGTCTGAATTTCAGCAGATGTCACCTCTGTGGGTATCTCTGTTGAAGTGACTGTCGGAGTTGTTGTTGCGGCGGAAGAACTGCTCTCATTGACATTCCCGACCTGCGATGAGGAGCAGGAAGTGAACAGAGCCGCAAGCATTGCCGATACTGCCGAAGCAGCGATAATTCTTTCAGCCGCCATTACTTCTTGCCGAAAAGCGAGAACTTCTTCTCATAAGGCTCTGTCTGTGCGCTTACAAACTCGTAACCTGTTTCTTCAACGACTTTTTTGAGAGCCTCGGTATCGGGAGTTTCAGCGGAAATGATAACGCTCTCGCAGTCGTCGTGAGAGGAAGTAACGCTCTTGGTCTTGAAATTTTTCTTGAAAGCCTCAGTCATGTGAGCTTCGCAATTCTGGCACATCATGCCGTTGATTTTAACAGTAGTCTTGAACATAAAAATTGCTCCTTTTAAGAAACTTACTTATTATAATAGGAATAAGCTTATAAGCAATTCTACATCATTTTGGATATTTTGTCAAGCATCGGAAAAAGCTGTAAACCATAGTAAACTTGCTTGACAAAAGAAAGAAAAACGGTTATAATATTAGCAAATGCTAACGCATTTAAATTTTTGGTCAATGGTTAGATTTACCTAACGGAAAGGAAAATTAATATGGCTAAGATCGCAGTTGTATACTGGAGTGCTACAGGAAATACAGAGGCAATGGCAAACGCAGTTGCTGACGGAGCTAAGGAAAAGGGTGCTGAGGTTGACGTTATCACAGCGGCAGAGTTTGACACAGACGCAGTTTCAAATTATGATGCATTCGCATTCGGCTGCCCTGCAATGGGTGACGAGGTTCTTGAGGAGGACGAATTCCAGCCCATGTGGGATTCAGTTAAGGACAGCCTTGGCGGCAAAAAGACAGTTCTTTTCGGCTCATACGGCTGGGGAGACGGCGAATGGATGAGAAACTGGGAGGAAGATGCAAAGGCAGCAGGCGTAAACCTCGCGGCAGATGTGCTTATTGCAAATGAAGCTCCTGATGATGATGCAGTTGAAAGCTGTAAGGCACTCGGTGCAGCAATTGCATAATAAAAGCTGATCCACTTTTAGATTAAATGAGAATTTTAAGCGTATAAGCTCCGAGCGTCAGTTCAGGGCTTATACGCTGTTATTTATTATTGACAAAATAACTATCGTCCTTAGAATTAAATTAAACGGAGAAAAGTAATATGAATATTACCGTAATAATTGTGGAGCTGCTGATAATGTTTCTGGCTTTCGGATTTCTCGTTATCGGATTGCTGATGATAAGTCCCTTGACATTTATAAGTGACTATCCGCCTGAGATACAGGAAACATACTACCAAACCCAAAAGAAAGAGGCGGCGAAGGAAAGATTAAACGCGATCATGCTTGTAAAAAATGTGTGGCTATTGTAGCATTTATGTTCGTATTTGCGTGGATGCTCCACGTTGCCGGTGCGGAAACATTTTTGCAGGGATTAGGACTTGCTTACATATATATTTTGGCACTGTTTGTGTGGAATACCTTTTTCCTTGATTGGGTATTGTTTGCAAATATCAAAAGCTGTCTCTTATACACATCTCCGAGCCCACGAGACTCGACGTCATCTCG
>UQEM01000192.1 GCA_900540005.1 uncultured Ruminococcus sp. | reverse complement strand
AGGCTTGGGAGTGTATAACGGCAGCGAGTTCGGTGTGTATGTCGGCGGTGGAGAGGTTGTTTTCTCCTCTGCTATGGGCGGCGTTCAGCGTCAGAGCCTCACAGAGGGTGGCTGGACTTCATGGTGTACCTTCGATGCGGTGGCATATCCACAGGAGGTACAGGACAGGATAAATGAGCTTCAAAAGCCGACAACAGAAACGACTACGGAAGCAACTACAGGAGGTTGAGAATATGAAAATATCAATTACAGCGGCAGACAAGGGCGAGGAAAAGCTCTTCTATGCCTGCGACGAGGAAGAAATAAAGGCATCTAAGATCGGTCATATGCGGTTCGACTTTGGAACGGGAAGACAATTCTATGGCTCATGGTTCGGAACTACAAGCGAACTGAACGATGATGAATTCAGAACAGAGTTCAATGAGATAACGAAGGAGCTCCGACAGGGACTACTCAAGGACAGGACAGAAATGGGTAAATTTATTCGAGAGAATCCGTCTTTGGATCTCGGCAGTCGTGGCAACGGTTACAAGATCCAGACGGACGAGCATACCTACTACCTGCGGTGTAAACCGCAGCCCGGCGACTACGACTGTTACTGCTTCTGCTATGAGCGTGATCCGCTGGAACAAGCAATGACCGAGGATATGGTTGAAGAAGAAAAAATAGGAATGGAGATGAACTGAATGACAGTAAGACTGAGATACGGAGATAAGGAAATGAGCTGGGGAATGCCTGTCTCGGCTATACATCTGCAGGACATACTCGACAGGATGAATGTCCAGAGTGGCAGAGAAATAGAGTTCATGTTCTCAAAATACGATATGGTCGACCTGCCTGCTGACGTGCTTGACAAGTGGTACAAGGCTGACATTTATAAGCTGAACGTATTCGCAGACTGTTTTCAGCGGCTCGAGGATCATCAAAAAGCAGGCTTCAAAAGTGTGCTCATGAGAAATCCTGACAGCAGCATTGACGATATGATAGCGATGACCTATGGCATCGACTGTGTTCCCGTATACCCGGCGGCGACCTACGCTGAAATCGGTGAGGTAGCGGTTGACAACGAAATGCTGCCTGAACTTGAAGAGTGTTCTGATGAGCTGATAGGACTTCTGGACTATGAAAAAGTCAGAAAGCTCCTTGTTGAAAGGGACAACGGTGTGCTGATGGACGGCTATTATTGCTTGCCGGACAGCTACGAGGAACCTGATATTCATATCACCATTGAGGTACCAGACAAGAGATTTTTCAGAGTGTTGGTATCGCCAACGGCAACTACTACTGACCAGGCACAGTGGTTCAGCTTGCCAGAGGATATACGCAGGCTTAGAGAATACTCAGCCGAACACAACTCAACTCCCGAGCAGATGTACATCACAGAGGTGGAGTCAGTACTGCCAAACATAACGGATGCAGCCTACTACGAAGCATACTGGGTCGAGGACATGATAGCACTCTCCGAGCAGATGACTTGTATGAGCAAGGCTCAGATAGTAAAGCTGAAAGCAGTCATGGAAGCCGAGAATATCCAGACCTTCTCAGGAGCAAGAGAAGCTATCGACTGCCTGAACGAATACGACTTCGATCCGATGGTTCAGGACGAGAGTCAGTACGGAAAGGTGTATGCCTGTCGAGTCTTCCCGACGAACTTTGACTGGAGCATACTGGAGAACTGTGATATGGATGACTTCGGAAAGCAGGTGCTCAGTCGTAAGCATGGAGTGCTTACTGAGTACGGTGTACTCTCAGGCAGAGGTCAGAAGCTCTATACTACTCTCATATCAGAGTCTGAACCAATGGAAGAAAAAGAGAAGTTAACCGAGGACGAGTCTGAAACAGAAGACGAGTCCGAGGAAATGAGCATGGGAGGTATTACATGAAAAGATCAATAACAGTACAGATACCTGAAGAAAAACTGTCAGCGATAGAGATGTACCTCGAGCAGAAGAACACGACACTTGCGGCGGAGCTCGACAAGCAGGTCGAGCAGATATATACCAAGGTCGTACCGCAGAATGTTCGGGAATACATCGAGCTGACAGCAAAGCAGCAGATACGCAGACCTCACAGGTCGATTGAAAGCAGTCCGAAGCCCGAACAGTAACTCGCTCTGTGTCGCGCGAGAATGCACTGTGTGCGATTTTGTGCGGCACGGTCGGGAAAGGATACCACCTCGGGAGTGCTGAGCCGTTTGGGGGCGCTTTTGACGGTAGCCCGAAACAGCGGTTTCGAGATCTTCCGAGAGTGGTTTCTGGTTTGCAGGAAAAAGGCTGGCGTCAAAGCGCCAGCCATTCCACAGCGGACCGGCAAAGCCGACCGCATTTTCGAGCTTTTCAGAATTTAACGATTGGAGTCAAAATGAAAGTTGGTGAAAATCTTGGAGTCAAATAGTACAAAAGGGAAGAAAAACAGCAGTGATTCGGGAGATTTCGATGGAGTCACTGCGTCTAAAATTAAGTTTCCGCTGTACATCTATCCGGAGACAATGAAAACGGTCAATAGTCTGTACAAAGCTGACTGCTGTCCTACCAAAACTGAGTTCATGGAAAAGCAATTCGTTTCTACTGCGCTCACCTTATGCAGAACAAGCCTGAACTCATCGAGTATCTTGCACCGCAGGTAGGTACGATAGTTGACGGAACAATAAAAGGAACTGAGCAGCGGTTGTCCCGTGCAATATTCAAGTTAGCTGTAGAGGTTGGAGTGCAGACACATATGCTTGCAGCTATAAATGACATTGATGATACGACGCTCTTCAAACTTCGTGATATGGTCACGGACGAGGTCAGACGCATAAACGGTATCATAAACTTTGAGAGTGCTGTCAGGTATCAACGGAGCGAGGAATAGTTAAGTTTAAAGATCTATAAGTTCTTTAGATCATGTTTATAATATGGCAAGATAGACTTTGATTTGGATGAATTCACCTCAAATATAGAGTATAGATAATCTATCACTTGTTTAGTAAATTCTTGTAGAACAGACAAGTGTTCACGATTTAGTTGAATATCTATTGCTTCTTTAAAAATCTTATTTCCAAAATATTCTTTATCGGTATGTGCAAGTATTGAATCTCTTTTTTTCCTGATTCCTTTTATGGCGATTGATATTATAGAATCATTATTGATTTTTTGATTAAACTGATTAAGCATATCATTTATAGAAGGATCATTGTCAAATAAATGCAAATTCTTTTGAAATTTTATTATTAAATTGGGAATTGACTTGGTATTTGCATTATTAGTTTTATCATATAACCTTGAAAGTGTTAAAAAATAATCATCTTTAATTGCACATAGCGATACAGAAAAAAAGGTTTTTGCTTTAGCTGTTATTTCGCGGAATGATTCTATATCTTGCCATATTTCTCTTAAGTCGCATAAATAACAATACTGAATGTTATAAAATTGGAGTTCATTGAATAATGTGTTCTTCAATGTGTTCTTCATGATTTCTTTCTGTTCCATAATTATACTCCCCTAAATAATTGTAATAAATATATGATTTATGATATCACTTTTATGTAAATATGTCAATACTGAGAGGAATGATAAAAATGTCAATTAATTCACAGATTGTAATCGCTTGCCGCTATCTTAAGAACGGCAAGCGTGGTAAAACAAAGCGCAGGAATTTTACAAAGTACATTGCTACCCGT
>UQEM01000191.1 GCA_900540005.1 uncultured Ruminococcus sp. | reverse complement strand
CGAGATGACGTCGAGTCTCGTGGGCTCGGAGATGTGTATAAGAGACAGGATATTAAGTCATCGGCGGCACAGAAATCACTTGCACAGGCTGAGGAAGATCTGTCGGCAGTCGATTCCGTACTTGCAGTGATAAAAAGCGGCAGATTGCCCAGCGCGGAGGAAGCTTCGGCTGTCACATTCAAAGATCTTGTGCGGATAGGAAAGGCTGAGCACAACAAGCCGCTTCGTGAACTGTACAAGAAAAAGCGCGATAAAGTGAAAAAGCTGACATATGCGGCTCTTTCAGATCTTGGCTCTGTTGAGAGCGATTATGCAGAATCGGCAAAGGTAACGCGGATACTTGCCCCTATGCTGAAAAAGTATGCAGGGATACTGTGGGCGGCAAAGTGTGAGAAAAACGCTATCAGTTTTGATGACGGAGAGAGACTCGCTCTGGAACTGCTTGCGGACAGAGACGAGAACGGTAATATCGTTCAGTCCGAGACGGCGAGGAGAGTGTCTGCACAGTATGATATAATTATGATCGACGAGTATCAGGACTCAAACAACAAGCAGGATATGATCTTCCGCCTTTTGTCAAGGAACTATTCCGTGTCCGAAAGCGGCGAGCTTATGTACGGCGATAATGTTTTCCTTGTAGGAGACGTTAAGCAGTCGATTTACCGTTTCAGACTGGCGAATCCGGCAAACTTTATAAATACTCTCCAAAGCTCTGCATCGTTTGGAGCGGGTTCGGAACAGGCGGTCAGCCGTTCAATTTTCCTAAACAGAAACTTCCGCAGTTCGCAAGGCGTGATAGATTTTGTTAATTATATGTTCACGCAGATAATGAGCAGAAAGTGCGGAGATGTAGATTATGACGACAATGAAATGCTTTATTTCGGAGCAGGTCAGTATGAAGCTTCCGAACATGATGAGACGGTCACTCACATTTCGTTTATCGGCGATGATGTTGACGAGGATGGAGAACCGAGTGACAGCGAGAGAAATATTGAAGCTGTCTTTACAGCGCGGAAAATCGTGGAAATGCTGCATAATGGCGTAAAAGTAACATTAAATGACGGAAGTCAGAGGCCATGCTGTCCGTCAGATTTCTGCATTCTGGTTCGCGGAAACAAATACATCAATGTGTATGCCGATGAACTTGCCAAACTCGGAGTTCCTGCAAAGCGCAGCGAGGAGTCGGGTTATCTGAAGTCGCGCGAAATAGCGGTTCTCATTGACCTTTTGCGGATAATCAGCGACCCGATGAAAGATATACCGATGATGGCGGTAATGACTTCGCCTATGTATATGTTCGACATTTCGGATATCGCGCTGATGAAATCGCTCGACCGTGAACGTCCGCTTTATGCGATAATACGCGGTCTTGCGGCAGGAGATTACGAAAACTGCGATGATCTTTTCCTGCGTCATAGGTGTATTGATCTGCTCGAATCGCTTGATAAGTTCAGGCTGAATTCCGTGACGATGACTCTCGGCGAGCTGATAACTTCAATTTATGACACGACCGATTTTATTTCCGTAATGCAGCTTTACAGCGATGGCGAGAAGAAACGTGCAAATCTCCGCGCCCTTGTGCAGTATGCGCAGAACTATGATAATGCCTCGGAATTCGAGGGCGCAGGCGGACTGGACGGTTTTCTGCGGCATCTTGACAGGGTGATGGAGAGCGGAGATTACGCTCAGGGAAAGATATCTTCCTCGTCAGAGGAGCGTGTGACGGTTCAGACGCTGCATAAATCCAAAGGACTTGAGTATCCGTTTGTGTTTATTGCGGAGACTTCGTGTAAATTCCAGTATGATTCAAAAACTGTTATGTGTTCTTCGGACGGAAAAGCAGGCTATATCCTGTATGACCCCAAAATTTTCCGCAAGTACAGGACTTTCCAGCAGATAATGCTAGCCTCATCAGAGGAGGAGCACACGCGCAGCGAGGAAATGCGACTTCTCTATGTCGGACTTACAAGAGCCAAGCAGAAGCTTTTTATAAATCTGAAAACAGGCGAAAAGGCTGTAAAGCGCATAAAAAATGCTGTTGACAGTATTTCCGTGAACGGCGGTGATATCACTGAGTACGTTCAGGAAGCAGGCTGTTTTGCGGACTGGTTCTGGGCGTGTATCATAAAACACTCCGACTTTGCTGAAATAGCACAGAGGTTGGAAATCGATACAGGAACGTTTGGGCTGTCGAGATCTGATTGCAGTGAGCCGCTTTTTGAATACGAATTCGCCGATGTGGCAGAAGTTGATCCGTTTGAAGAAATTGAGAATACTGCTGAAATTACCGCCGATGAGAAAGCTTATGAGGAGATCTCTGCCATAGTCGGCTGCGAGTATGACAGGGAACTTTCCGAAACTCCTGCTAAGCTGAGTGTTACTCAGATGCTGATGAAAAACAGCGATGAGGGAGCTTTTGATTTCAGCCTTAAACGTCCCAAATTCAAGTCAGAAACTTCTGAACTGACGGGAACAGAGCGCGGAACAGCGATTCACACATTTTTCCAGTACTGTGATTTTGCAAAAGCTGCCGACAATCCCGAATCGGAGATAGAGCGAATGACAGAAATGGGCTATATAAGCGAATCTCAGGCTGATTCGATAAGTGTTGCAAATACAAAAGCGTTCTTTGAAAGCGAACTGTACGGGCGCATTGTTTCGGCTAAAAACGTATGGCGAGAGAGAAAGTTTATTGCGGCTGTCTCTGAACTTGACACAGGTGACCGCTTGTCGGACGTCATGAAGAATTCGGGCGGAATGATAAAGGGTATTATTGACCTGATTTTTGAGGAGGACGATGGATTTGTGATAGTGGACTATAAGTCAGACAGGGGTGCTTCTGCCCAGAAGCTTGCCGAACGTTATGCACTCCAGTTGAGGCTTTACCGCAGCGCAGTAGAGCTTACAATGTCTAAGAAGGTAAAGGCAGCATATCTTTACTCATTTGAACTTCAAAAGGCTATTCTGCTTGATATATGAGAAAAACCACCTGTTAGCAGGACTTTGCCCCACACCTTCAAATAAAAGCGTAATTTCTGATTTATTGAGAAAATTAACATGATTATTTGTGAAGTACAAAACAGAAGCAATGATATCTGCTGAAAAATCCTTTTATCTGTTTCTTGGTCAGACCTAATTTCTCTCCTATTTCTTTGTGTGTATATCCCTCTTCTTTTAGTTTGATTATTTCACTCTCATATTGTTCTATATTGCTATATCCTCTTGGCATAGAATTGCCCTCCTTTGGTATTTCTATAGACAGCACCTCAATTAAAACACACCCACAAAGTGCGGGTGTAAAAAAGGGGCAGTAAACGCTGAAAACAACCAGTTTATCGGTGTAAGCCGAGGAGGTAAAACAACCAAGATCCATGCTGTTGTAGATGGATTGGGCAATCCTGTTTGCTTTATGCTTACAGGAGGTCAGGTTCACGATTTTAAAGCGACGGTAGATGTTTTATCAGGAATTGACATATCCGGCAGTAATATTCTCGGTGATAAAGCCTATGGTACTGAAAAGATCAGAACTTACATTACCGAGCAAAATGCAAAATACACCATTACGTCAAGGGAAAACGATCCTGATCCGTGGTATTGTGATTATTGGCTGTATAAGGAACGTAAGAGCCTCTGAAAAAAAGTCTGTAAAAAGACAGCAAACTGTGATAAAATAGAAAT
>UQEM01000190.1 GCA_900540005.1 uncultured Ruminococcus sp. | reverse complement strand
TCTTCAGCACAAGCTCTGTGCGGTATTGCCTTAATATTTTTTTGTCAATGGTTTTTAATAATTTTTTCATGTTGCAATTATTAAAATTTTGTGGTATAATATAAATTGAACCCTTAGGCAACACCGCACAGAGCTTGTGCGAAAAATACGCAGGCAGATTCCGTACAAAGCCGCAAAGCGAATATTGTGCGGCGCTGCCTTTAATTCTCCGCACGAAAGGATAATATGAAGAAGATCACTATTGTTACAGGTCACTACGGCAGCGGAAAGACCAATTTTTCCGTGAATTTAGCCGTTCGTGCCGCTCAGGAGGGAGCTGATGCCGCGATCGTTGATCTCGACATCGTGAACCCGTACTTCCGCACGGCTGATTTCCGTCAGCTTTTTGAGGAAAAGGGCATAAAGCTCATTGCTCCCGATTTTGCCAACAGCAACCTTGATATCCCGTCTATCCAGTTCGACGTTGTTCAGCTTGCAATGAACGAGGACAGGCTCATTATCGATGTCGGCGGCGATGATGCCGGAGCATTCGCCCTCGGACGCTATGCCGCGGATCTCGCACAGTTCGCCGATGAGATCGAAATGCTCTGCGTTATCAATCAGCGCAGAACTCTCACAGCCACCGCCGATGATGCTGTCTCGCTCATGTACGAGATAGAAACTGCCGCGCGCATGAAGCACACCGGGATCGTCAACAACACAAACCTCGGCTGCGAGACTACACTCGATATCATTGACAGCTCGCGCAGTTTTGCCGATGAGGTCTGCCGCAGAACGGGTCTGCCGCTCGTTTATACGGTTTATCCCGAAAGCTGTGCCGACCTTACAAATGCTCCCGATGCGTTTGAAGCCAAAATATACGTCAAACCGATCTGGGAAATATAAAAACCTGTATTCTGCCTGAGCACGGAACAAAAGCTCCCTGCACAAGCGGAATGCCCGACAGCATTTCTCTTACCATTATAGCCAATAATCGAAAGGAGTTGTAACACATGACAAAGATGACTGTTATTACCGAGCGCTGCAAAGGCTGCGGACTTTGTACAGGAGTCTGTCCAAAGAAGATCGTCGCCCTCCAGAAGGAAAAGCGCAATAAGAAGGGCTACTTCTATGCTGAATGTACCGATCAGGACGCCTGCATAAGCTGCGCTATGTGCGCAACAATGTGTCCCGACTGTGCTATTATCATCGAAAAGTAATACATATTGTTTGAAAGGAGCTGTTTAGCTTTGGAAAGAAATCTTATGAAGGGCAACGAGGCTCTCGCAGAAGCTGCGATCCGTGCAGGCTGCAAGTGCTTTTTCGGCTACCCGATCACACCACAGACAGAGCTTGCCGCTTATATGGCTAAGCGTATGCACAAGGCAGGAGGAGTTTTCCTTCAGGCTGAATCCGAGATTGCCGCTATCAACATGGTTCTCGGAGCAGCATCAACAGGCGTTCGCGCTATGACTTCCTCGTCATCACCCGGAATCTCGCTCAAGAGCGAGGGCGTTTCCTACATCGCAGGCTCGGATCTCCCTGCCGTTATCATCAACGTTGAGCGCGGCGGCCCGGGACTCGGCGGCATTCAGCCCTCTCAGGCTGACTACTGGCAGGCTACAAAAGCTCTCGGTCACGGCGACTTCCAGCTCATCGTATATGCTCCTGCATCTGTTCAGGAAATGGTCGATTTCGTTATAAAGGCATTCGACCGCGCTGACAAGTACCGTATGCCTGCAATGATCCTCGCTGACGGTCTCCTCGGTCAGATGATGGAGCCTGTATCGTTCCCCGAGAATATCGACAAGGACGCTTACGACAAGAGCGGCTGGGCTGCAAACGGTCACAAGAACAGCCGTGAACACCACATCATAAATTCCCTTTACCTCAAGCCCGAGGAACTTGAACACTCTGTTGTTGAGCGTTTCAAGAGATACGAGATCGTAAAGGAAAACGAGACCGACGCTGAACTCTACCTCACCGAGGACTGCGATATTCTCCTCTGCGCATTCGGCGCAACTGCAAGAGTGGTAAAGTCCGCTGTAAACGATGCGCGCGCAATGGGTATCAAGGCAGGTCTTTTCCGCCCCAAGACTCTCTGGCCGTTCCCCGTAAAGGAGATAAACGAGGCTGCAAAGACCGCAAAGAAGCTCCTCAGCGTTGAGATGTCAATGGGTCAGATGATCGAGGACATCAAGCTCGCGATAAACTGCTCAAAACCCGTTGAATTCTTCGGCAGAACAGGCGGCGTTATCCCCACACCTGTTGAGGTGCTTGAGGAAATCAAAAAAATAGGAGGTACGCTCTGATGGCTGTTGTATTTGAAAGACCCAAGTCACTTTTAGACGTTCCCACACACTACTGCCCCGGCTGTACCCACGGCATAGTTCACAGGATCCTCTGTGAAGTTATCGACGAAATGGGTATCGAGGGCGATACTATCGGCGTATGTCCCGTTGGCTGTTCCGTAATGGCTTACGACTATTTCGGCTGCGACATGATCGAAGCCGCTCACGGCAGAGCGCCGGCTGTTGCTACGGGTGTAAAGCGCACAAATCCCGATAAGTATGTATTTACATATCAGGGAGACGGCGACCTTGCTGCGATCGGTACTGCCGAGACTGTTCACTCCGCAACAAGAGGCGAAAATATTGTCGTTATCTTCATCAACAACACTATCTACGGCATGACAGGCGGTCAGATGGCTCCTACAACCCTGCCCGGACAGGTAACACAGACAACTCCTTTCGGACGTTCGCCCGAGCTTGCAGGCTATCCCGTAAAGGTCTGTGAAATGCTCTCAACACTCACAGGTACAGCTTATGCCGAGCGTGTTGCCGTTGACAGCGTTCCCCACATCAGAGCCGCTAAGAAGGCTATCCGCAAGGCTTTTGAGAATCAGAAAGCAAAGAAGGGCTTCTCTATCGTTGAAGTTCTCTCGACCTGCCCGACAAACTGGGGACTTACTCCCGAGGAAGCTATCAAGCGACTTCAGACCGACATGATCCCGTACTATCCGCTCGGCGTTTACAAGGACGTTGAGGAGGGCGTTTTCGCGCACACAGAAGGAGGTAACGAGTAATGGCTACTACTGAAATTCTTCTCGCAGGATTCGGCGGACAGGGTATACTCTTTGCAGGAAAGATACTCGCTTACTGCGGTCTTATGGACAATAAGGAGCTTTCGTGGCTCCCCTCCTACGGTCCTGAAATGAGAGGCGGCACCTGCAACTGTTCAGTCTGCATCTCCGACGCGCCTATCGGTTCTCCGCTCGTACTCACACCCGATATCCTCGTGGCACTCAACCAGCCGTCATTTGACAAGTTTGTGAGCGAAGTCCGTCCCGGAGGAAAGGTTTTCTTCGACAGCACGCTCATTACTCCCGAGTGTACAAGGGACGACATAGAGCTGTTCGGTATCCCCTCGCAGCAGCTTGCTGACGACAACGGACTCCGCGGAGGCTCAAACATTATTCTTCTGGGCAAGCTCATCAAGGAGACGAACCTTTTCTCTCTTGAGGTCATGAAAAAGGGCATTGAAAAGGTAGTTTCCCCTGCAAAGGCTCACCTCATCGAGAATAACTTCAAAGCAATTGAACTTGGAATGTCCAACTGACATAGAAAGCTCCCCGAATCGGGGAGCTTTTATTCTGTCGAAAGATGTAAATTTTATAAGGGAACGCCCTCACTTGCAGGGCGTTCCCTCTTAAAAAACAGTCCAC
>UQEM01000189.1 GCA_900540005.1 uncultured Ruminococcus sp. | reverse complement strand
CTATTCGTCGGCAGCGTCAGATGTGTATAAGAGACAGCACCATTCTTGATACGGCGTTTCAGACTTTCCGGACGTTCGAGGATAGTTCCTCCGCAGAATCCTTCCCACAATTTTGAAAACTGATTCTTAACTGTGCAAAATGTTCTTTCGATCGGCTTTGCCCTTGCATTCCTTACGATTGCATTCCGCATTTCAATTCCAAGTCTTTTGAATATTGTTGTAGGATTGGATTTATTGGCGTCCGAAGCTCTCGTTCTGTGACCTTTTCCGCCCACATCGAAATTAAGGAACTCACGTCCGTTATCAACATAAATGCACTTTGGAATGCCGAATCGCATGATTCCATGCCGCAGGGCAAGTACTGTAGACTGCGATGTCGGTGAATCTGTAATGTTCCATCCGGTAAGAACTCCGGATTTGGCGTCAAGAAATGCCGTAAGATATAGACGGTGCTTGGTTTTTCCGTCAAGAGAAATAATATCAAATGTATGATTATCCGCGATCCAGCAGTCGTTTGCCTCAAGCTTGTCGTACATTCGCATTATGTATGGCACACATCTGTCGCGGAAAGCTTTCTCTCCGTCACGCATAAGCGTTTTCAGTGCATAGTCGATATCCCTGTCAATCTGTCTGCGGAAACTTCTTTCTGTCGGAATTTCCGGCACAAGTTCGGGATAAAATTCTTCCGTCCATGCGATTGTATTACGGTAACATAGGCTTGCCGTTGGTTTATTTTCGTCAAGCCATTCCCAAAGGAACGCGTCCCACACCGGAGCAGGTATTGCTCCGATGCCCTTGTTCCACGCGCCGCGCTTATCGATCAGCCCCTCGATGTTGTTACTGCGGTATGCATTCCATTTTCGGTAGAGAATTCCTGATGATATTCTCACGTCAGGGTGCTCGAGTTGGCATTTTCCTACATAAAGCTTGTCGAACTCGACCTTACTTCCCTGATAGGTGTTTCTCATGCCCTGCCATTCTTTGACGATATCCGTCCAGAGCATTACCTCTTCGCGCTCGTCGGCTGACAGTTCCTCGAATGAACGCTGCCTTGCTGTCTTTCGCACCTTGACTTCCGACTTTTCTTCCTTTGCCTCGGGCAAAAGACCGGCTTCTGTTCGTTTCTGTTTGTACCATTTGGCTTGCAGCGGCTCAGGGAATGCTGAAACAGGTATCATATAACACATTCTATTATTTTTTGGGTGTACTCGCTGCTCTGCACAAATTTTCCCATCTTTTATTTGCTTTTGCAAATTCTGTAACGAACATCCTTTAAGTTCAGCAGCTTCTTTCACAGTCAAGTAGTCCAAATCAGCACCTCCTCGAAAAAAACTTGACAAATTTTGTCTATTCTGATATACTGTTATCAGAGCTTGAACAGATGTTCCTTGATATTGATTCAAGGAAAGCTTCGGTTTCGGTCAGTAGTGAAAGAATGGTAGTCACATTCCTTCTGACCTGTTCAGGCTCTATTTTTATGCCCTCCAGCGCCGTGAGCTCGCAAAGCAGTTCTGCCTGCTGTGTCGATAGCAGCAGCATTTTCGCCCTGTACTGCATGATCGTCATACTTATCACCTCGTTTCTGTTTTCAAGTTTCCCGGTCTGCCATCATCAGTGCCGGGAGACCGTCCCCGGCAGACAGCGGAACTTGTCCGCTGTTTCGGCTCATACTTCAACGCAGGTCTCAATATACTCGCTGCGCTCGATCGCTACCTCTGCTATGGCTGCGGCTGCCGTTCTCGCTCTGACAACGACCTGCCTGATCTCGCCGTAGTTGTTGCTTATTCGCACTATATATGATTTCATATGTACCTCCTATTCTTCGATATATACATCGCACGCTCCGAGCAGATCGATAATGTCGCGCGTGTATCCTACGATACCCTCTTATTCCAGCCATGTGTCCAGTATTTCAGTGGTATCATAGCCTTTTTTTATCTCTTCAAACGACTTAAAACCGCCGTTATATGTCTCATTAAACGCTTCAAGGATCTTTTCTTCCATGGAATTACCTCCTCACCAACCTCGTGTAAACTCAAGCAGGGTCTCTGCGACTAACGGCAGAGCCGCAGATTCAGCGTCGTTAGTCGCATTAGCTTCCGCTACTCTAACTACGAAATTTACAAGTGCCTCTATAACATTGTTTTCCTGTTCTGTGTTCATATTCTCATCTCCTCCAGTACTCTTTTTTGTTAGGTGGTGAAATAATTGCAATTTCGGCGAAACATTTCTGTGCGTCATCAATTGATGTAAAATAACGTCCGTTGCTTACACCGAAACCGTCTCTGTCGATGTTCCATACGACATACGGATCTGGGGCATTCGGATTTTCTGCTATACAGCAGTCGTTCCAGACACCAAACACGGTATAGTTCTGAACGGTTGCGCCAACATGAATGTTTTCAATAACACGGTCAAGGTCATCAGGCTCAAAGCCTGACTTCTCGTAGTCGCGGAGTTTACAAAGTGCTCCGTACAGATTGCCTTCTATACTTCCCATGTTAACTCCTCGGCAGCTCCATGTGCCGTCAGGGTTGATCTTTGTCAGCATCAGCTTGCCCTCCTTTCTCCTAAAAAAGCATTAGGGGCAAGGTCAAGCGACACCGCAAGCACGATCAGTGTGGCTGCTTTCGGTATATAAGAATCCGTCTCTATCAGAGATATGTAACCTTGTGACAGCCGTGACTTTGCCGCCAGCTCCGGCTGAGTAAGCCCCAGCTCCTCGCGGCGGTTTCTTATCTTATTTCCTAAGGTCATATTATCAGTCCTTTCGTTTTGGAGTGGTATGAGATAATAATTATTGATTGGAGGTGTTATTAATGATTAAATGTAAAGCTGTTGAAGCAGCGAAACGGCTTGAAGCTCTTCAAATTCATAAGGTTGTTGGTGCTGGAAAAAAGTGTCTGCCTAAACTTGTTCAGATACGTCAGCGTTCTAAAAAGTTTCAACTTACTGCTATTGAAGAAGAGAAGATATATCGCTTGGCTGAACTTATAGGCATATCCTTAGATATTCCTTATGAAGTTGAAAGTTTGTTGCTTATTGCAGAGATAGATATTATTGCCGATCTGATTTCAAGTGTAAAAAAATCCGTTGGACTTCTTAAAGAACTTGACGAAGACATTATAGAATGTGAAGAGAGCGACAATGATTTTTACATTCAATTTTCAACATACTGTATTAATCGGACGTGATCCAATTCCAGATCCAAAGAGACGGAACTAACGCAATCCTTTCTCCGTTTTCTTTAGTAAAGATGTTGGAATTGACACAATCAGCGAGCATTTTGATTGGAATTTCCATTAGAAAAGAGTCACGGCAGTACCATTCTATATCATCATCTGTTATACGGTCGTTTTTATTGCTGTTATCACTTTTGGTTGAAATAAGTGCCTTGATTCTTCTAATGCGATTATGCACAGCGTCTATATCTCGCCGCTGTTTATCATCTAAAAGATGATCCTTAGCAATACCTTTTTTCAAAGCCTGTTCCGCTGCAACCGGAGCAGGCTTTCTTCTTCTGACTTTTACTTTCATAAAAAAATCATTCCTTTCCTATTTACATTTCAAGTTACTTGTGATAGAATTATACTAAGGTTTTTTATGCCTTGAAGTATTTACTATAAATATTATAATAGATAATAATCTAAAAGTCAAGAAGAAATATAGATTATTGTCTAAAATAGTTATTGCTGTCTCTTATACACATCTCCGAGCC
>UQEM01000188.1 GCA_900540005.1 uncultured Ruminococcus sp. | reverse complement strand
GGCTATTCGTCGGCAGCGTCAGATGTGTATAAGAGACAGATGATACCCGGCGAGGACAGTTTCCACAAGATTCAGGAAGAAGTTCAGACTGAGGATATCTGCGAGGAACTTGCTGAAGAACCCGATATGAATACGACAATGTAACGGTTAAGTTTTGAGAAAGACTTAGCCGCTTTTTTGTATCCAAATGAAGCTGAAAGGAGGATTTTGATGATAAAAGTATTCGACGCATTTTCGGGCATCGGAGGATTCCGCTCTGCTTTGGAAAGAGTCGGAGGATTTGAATTTGTAGCTTGGTGCGAAATTGACAAATTCGCACAAAAAGCCTACAGAGCGTTGTATGACACTGGAGGTGAGCAATTCTATGAAAATATCAGAAATATTGACGCCGGAGAGCTTGCAGACTTTGATCTGCTGGTCGGAGGGTTTCCCTGCCAACCGTTCTCGGTCTGCGGAGCAAGAAAAGGGTTTGCAGATGAGAGAGGCGATCTTTTCTTTGAACTTGCCCGAATTCTTGAAGGTAAAAGACCTCGCTATTTTTTGCTTGAGAACGTACCCGGACTCATGGGGATTGATTCGGGGAGAACTTTCGCCAAAATCATTGAAACGCTTTGCGAACTGGGGTATTGCGTGGAATGGCGTGTGTATAACAGCGCCGATTATCTTCCCCAAGTCCGAAAGAGAGTATATATTGCAGGATGTTTTGGAAATAATTGTTCCGGCAAAATACTGGCTGTCGGAAGAAGCCACAGCCAAAATAGCAGGAAAACTGAGCAGCTAATCGGCGGCAGTCAGGGTTCGAGAGTATATAATCCGAACGGACTTGCCTCAACTCAGTGCAGCGGTTCGGGAGGTATGGGTGGCAAGACAGGTTTGTATTTCATAGACTGCAATCCAAATCCTCAAATGACAGATATTGCAAGATGCGTTACGGCACGTCAAAACAGCGGAGTAAGTAAGCACAGAGGTGAACATTCCGCTGTTTTTTGCGATCTGAATGAAAATCCACAGATTACGGACGCAGCTCGCTGCCTGCATATGAGAATGGACCAGCGTGACGCTGGACCCATTTCGTTCCCAACTTTTACAGAAACTATTCTTAGCGGCTCGACAGGAGAAAAAATGCGCGATGTTTTATATGATTCACATGAAAATTATAGCGCGAAAGAGTCCTGTCGGGACACCGACCCAAGAGCAATTCTGAATCCGTTTAAAGAGAAAACTTGGCAAAACGGCAGAAGAATAAAAGAACCTAACGAGCCGATGTTTACGTTGACTGTGACTGACAGGCACGGTATAGTTCATCACGGCAGGATAAGACGTTTAATGCCCATAGAAGCATGGAGGCTTCAGGGGTTTACCGATGAACAGTTTCATAAGGTTCAGGCAATAGGAATGTCCGACGCACAGCTTTACAAACAAGCCGGAAATGCGGTAAGCGTACCGGTTGTTGAGGACATTGCAAGACATTTATTGGAATTTGATAAGGAGATAAATGCTTATGGAAAAAGAAATCAAGATTTTTGAAAATGAGGAATTCGGTTCGGTCAGAACTTTGAAAGAAGAAGCTGGCAGAGTTGTATTTTGCGGCAAAGATGTAGCTGCTGCGTTGGGGTACAGCAATACAAAGGACGCCATAAAGCGGCATTGTAGGTGGGGCGTGAAACACGACCTACCGCATCCGCAGTCTCCGTCCAAAACTATCGAAATGACATTTATTCCTGAGAGTGATGTCTACAGGCTTGTCGCCCATTCAAGACTACCATCGGCAGAAAAATTTGAAAGCTGGATTTTTGATGAAATCCTCCCAACGATCAGGCGCACCGGAGGCTACGTCGCAAATGAAGATATGTTCATCGAGAATTACCTCCCCTTTCTTGAAGAACCGTATCAAGGTCTTTTTCGTCTGCAGATGATGGCAATAAATCAGCTTAACGAGCGTATCCGTCATGATCAGCCGCTGGTAGAGTTTGCGAATCAGGTATCCAATACTGAAAATCTTATCGACATGAACGCTATGGCAAAACTCGCTATTGAAGAAAACATCCCCATTGGCAGGAACAGGCTGTTCCGCTGGCTGCGTGAAAATGAGATTCTGATGTCGGACAATCTGCCCTATCAAAAATATATCGATCGTGGATATTTTGCGGTCAAGGAGTCGGTTTTTGAAACCGGTTCAATGACCAAAACCTATCAGCAGACGTTTGTCACTGGTAAGGGACAGGCATATATAATTGGCAGACTGAAGAAGGAATTTAATGAATAGTTTTATATCATGGATAGGCGGCAAAAAGCTGCTCAGGGATGAGATTCTCGCACGTTTGCCGCCCCATTATGACAAGTATATCGAGGTTTTCGGCGGCGCTGGATGGGTGTTATTTCGCAAGCCGCCGGACAAAAAAATTGAGGTTTACAACGATTTTAACAGTAATCTTGTAAACCTTTTTCGCTGCGTGAGGGACAAGCCGAATAAGCTGAAATACAAGCTGCGGTACGTTCTAAACTCACGTGAGGACTTCGACTGGATCGCCACGCTGCACAAGAAAAAGCTGTTCTCAAGACTGCGTGACGTTGACCGTGCAGCCAAGTTTTATCAGCTTATTCGATACAGTTATGCAAGCGGTTTGGACAGCTTTGGATGTCAGCCGCACTCTATGTGGGCGGATTTTCCGCAGATTGATATGGCTTCGATGAGGCTTCAAAAGGTACTGATAGAGAACCGTGATTTTGAAAGGCTTATCGGACAGTATGACAGTCCGGTAAGCTTTTTTTATTGCGATCCGCCGTATTATGCAACGGAAAACTACTATAAAGATGTAGGATTTACAGCAGACGACCACATCAGGCTCAGAGATTCTTTGCTTAAATGTTCAGGAAAATTCCTTGTGTCCTACAATGACTGTCCTGAGATTCGGGAAATCTGGGATCAACCCAATATTCAAATTGAGGAGATCAGCAGACTGAATAATCTTGCACAGCGGTACGAAGGCGGCTGTCAGTATTCGGAATTGCTGATTTCAAATTACGATACAACACAGAGAGTTGGTGCAGTTAACCAACTCTCATTTTTTTCAGCGTGACACTGAACCCATGCCGCACATTTAAAATCAGTAAAATGGAGAAAGGAAAGATATGAAAAAGGTTATTTATTCACAGGTACTTGCCGAAAACGGCATAACAAATTTCAGCGGACTTTACGATGAAAACGGTCTGCCGGTAAATGTTGAACTTGAGGTAAACGAGGACGGAGTTGTCATGACAATTATGCATAAGGAACTTACTGATGAGGAGAAGATGAGGATATGTGACAGAACTGAAGGCTGCGGAGTGTGTCCGATTTCTGAGCTTTGCAGTGAAGAAACAGAAAGCTGAGGAAAAATGAAGATACTTGTAATTGAACCGAAAAAAGAGCCATATATCAGGGATATTGATGATGATTTACATGAAATGCAGGAGGTGGTCGGCGGATATATTGAACCGATATATTTTGATCCTACCAACAAAGCGATAGCCTGGTGCAATGATGAATTCCTGCTGAACGGCTCAGAACCCAACAGAATGGTAGGAGAATGCCTTGTTCACGGTACTTTTTTCATATCGGGGAACTATCAAAATGAATACGGCGAGTGGGATTCATGTTCGCTTACGGATGAGCAGATCGAACAGTATTCCGAAATGTTTGCCGAACCTGCTATGGAAATAGAACAGGACAGAGACTGTCTCTTATACACATCTCCGAGCCCACGAGACTCGACGTCATC
>UQEM01000187.1 GCA_900540005.1 uncultured Ruminococcus sp. | reverse complement strand
ACTGATAGATCGCATTTGCACCCATTTCTTCATAAAGCTTCAGCATACGTTTGACCGTCCTGTAACAATTTTCTGCCTTTTCACATAAAATCAGCTAAACGTGATTTGACACAAGTGCATGGAGAGTATCGGTATATTCGCTCACGCTTGTTAGAAAAGATAGTTTTCTCTATTGCAACATTCCAAGTGAGTCACTCGGCTCAGATTTCCTTGACATACCGCAAATACATATGATATAATGATCGTAAGGTTTGAAACCTTAAAATATCAATTTATCGGAGACCGGACATAAAAATGATAAAACGAATTAACTACTCGGTGCAGTTTTAAAACTGGCAGCAGGTTGCACCGAGATCAATAAAACAGATTTATGTTGTCAGAAACTGCACCGAATTATTTTTCATAATAATATTTCGGAAAGGACGCAGTTACAATGCAGCGTGAAGAATTGAAGAAAATTTGGAAAACTGAGGAAAATAAGGCTCATATCACCGGTTGGGATTTTTCTTACATTAACGGCAGATACGAAGAAGAAAGAGACTTACCATGGGATTATGAGGCGATAGTCAGGCATTTTTTGAATGCTGACATGAATATTCTGGATTATGATACGGGCGGCGGTGAGTTTTTGCTATCTTTAGGTCACCCGTTTCATAAAACATCTGCAACAGAAGGGTACCAGCCTAATGTAGAGCTTTGCAGGAAAACATTACTGCCTCTGGGAGTAAACTTTAAAGCCTGCAATGATCCGACACATATTCCCTTTAAAGATGAAGCCTTTAACCTGATAATAAACAGGCATGGCAATTTTAATGCAAAAGAAATATATCGCTTATTGAAAAACGGCGGTGTATTTATAACCGAACAGGTCGGATGTGATAATGACAGGGATCTGGTTGAAATGGTTCTTCCGGACACAGAGAAGCCGTTTGCTGACTTACGGTTGAATACACAGAAGAAAGCATTTGAAGAAGCAGGCTTTCATATTATTGAGGGTAAGGAAGCGTATCGGCCGATAAAGTTCTATGATGTTGGTGCGTTTATTTGGTTTGCACATATAATTGAATGGGAATTTCCTGAATTTTCAGTTGATAAATGCTTTGAAGCCTTATTGAAAATGCAAATGAAGATCGATGATACGGGAGAAATTGAGGGAACGATACACCGTTATCTGATCGTTGCAGAAAAATAATCCCCAACGATGGCTGAGCAGATGAGAGATCCGACACTATAAATTAGGGAGTGTTGACACTAAGCCTAACAACGCATCTTTTCGGCAAAATTTCACGCATCCTGCGTTAAAAAGTCTTGACAGGCGACAGCCTGCCTGCGACTTTTTGCCTTGTCTACGTAAAATTTATGCTCGAAAATCTGCATATTATCTTAGTGTCAACACTCCCTAACGTCACTAAGATCCATGAGTAAAGACAAAATATGCGATCAGTCTTGACTTATGGATTTTTAGCAAATGTATGCAATGATAACTAAAAACACTTGAAATAAGCAAAAATATATGGTACAATAACTTCGATAGCATCAACTTTATACGAAAAAACACCTGTAAGGTTCTAAATAATGTGATACGCTGTTATAATTTGTATATAATATATGTATCACATCAGGAGGTAAAGTATATGATCTGCGATCTGCATTGTCACACCAAGCTTTCAGACGGCTCGCTCGGCATTGAGGATATCATTGCTCAGGCAAAGCGGGTAAACATTGACTGGCTTTCAATCACCGACCATGACACAATGGCTTCATTTTCGAGGGCAGGAGTTCTCGGAGAGCGGGCAGGAGTGAAGATACTTCGCGGAGTTGAACTTTCGGCATGGGATAAGGCGCGAAACAGCAAGGTTCATATTTTGTGCTATAATCCGACAAAACCCGACCGTCTTGAGGGACTGTGCCTGAAAAGCTGTGAAATACGCAAGGCTTGCTCAAAAGAGATGATGGCTAAAGTTATGGAGAAATTCCCGATAACGCAGGAGAGTATCCTGAAACACACCACAGCTTCAAACAGCATTTTCAAGCAGCATATAATGCGTGCGCTGATAGATTACGGATACGCCCTTGAATTTTACGGCAAGCTTGACCATGAGCTTTTTAATCCGAAAAGCGGTTCGTGCTATGTCGAAAGAGAGTACCCTGACGTTAATTTTGTGGTTGACCTCATCCACACGGCAGGCGGAGCCGCTGTAATGGCTCACCCTGCGCAGTATGACAATATTGAACTTCTTGAGGAACTTGCCAGGAACGGTAAGATAGACGGTGTTGAAGTGGGACATTATTCCGCTGATGAAAATTACCGCCGCGAACTTTCAGCTATTGCAGAAAAGTATGGGCTTATTGAAACGGGCGGTTCGGATTTTCACGGACTTTACAACTGCGTTCCGACGCACCTTGGAAGTGAAACAACAACCCAAAAGAACCTTGAGAGAATACTGAAACTTACTTCTAAGAAGTAAGGAAAGGCGGAAAATGTTAAAAAGAATGGAAGTAAAAATTATACCTGCGGCTATATCGGCGGTACTGCTCATTTTGTTCATTGCACCATTTTTCAAAGGCATTGCCTGCCTTGGAAACTGTGCGGGAACTGTAATTTCTGCCGCCCTTCTCGCGATATTTATATTCTGGTCTGCGTTTAAGTCGCTTATAGGCAGAATGTGGGAGCACAGGGCAGGAAAGATCATCATTGTTATTGCAGGAGCAGTTGCGGCAGTATGTGTGATACTCGCCTTGGCGATCAGCATATTTATGCTGAAAGCCGCAAATTCTCCGCCAAAAGATGAAAACGTGACGGTAGTGGTTCTTGGCTGTCAGGTAAAGGACGGCCGACCGAGCATTATGCTGAGAAAGCGTCTCAATGCGGCGTATGATTACCTTTCAGAGCACGAAAATGTCAGCGTAGTGGTTTCCGGCGGAAAGGGCAGTGACGAGGCTATAAGTGAGGCACTCTGCATGAAAAACTATCTTACAGAGCGCGGAATATCCTCCGAAAGGATCTACATGGAAGAAAATTCGACCAGTACATATGAAAATCTTAAATTTTCACATTCTATCATTGAAAGTGAGGGACTTCCGCAGAGAGTGTGTCTTGTGACTGACGGCTATCATCAGCTACGCGCACAGATGATCGCGGACAAGCAGGGAATAGATACAGACAGCATTTCGTGCCCGACTTCATTGTGGCTTGTGCCGACTTATTGGGTTCGCGAATGGTTCGGCGTTGCTTACTATGCCGTTTTCGGATAGGAGAAAATCATGGAATGGGTAATTGTCAGGGTGACTGACGGAAAGTATCTTGCAACAAAGTCGCTGTATGTTCACTTCTGTGAATTTGCCCGCAGATTCAGGACGAAGAAACAGGCGGACGCATACATAGACCGCGATAAACTTGATAAGAATATCCATGTTGTACGATGTATAAAATTTGATAACGAAGAAAAACGCGAGAGACCGATTAAGAAATAGCGTATTCAAGACCGCCGCTTTGATGCAGGCGGTCTTTTTCTTTAACTTTACTTAGCTTTTACATTATAAAGATAGCAAAATTTACATTCAGAAAGATACAATATACATATTACAGCAGCAGTGAAAAAAGCAGAAGAAAAGAAAAAACAGGTGTATATGAACAGGGAACTTTCGTGGCTGAAATTCAACGAAAGAGTTCTTGAGGAGGCTGAAAGTCTGAAATTGTCAATAACACTTGACACATTAACCGCAAGGATTTTGAAGTTAAGCAGCGATAGTCAAAGCGGA
>UQEM01000186.1 GCA_900540005.1 uncultured Ruminococcus sp. | reverse complement strand
TACGAGATGACGTCGAGTCTCGTGGGCTCGGAGATGTGTATAAGAGACAGCGTCTTTCTTATGAAAAAAAACTTTGGCAAGACTGTCATCTGCATATTAACAGGTTTCGCCGCCGGAGTCATGACCGCCGCAAGCGTTTGGAGTCTGCTTTTGCCTGCAATAAGCAAATCAGAGGAAAAACTCGGCAGGCTCGCCTTCATTCCCGCAGCCTGCGGATTCATGGCAGGAATAGCATTTCTGCTCATTCTCGACAAGCTTATCCCCCACATTCATAAATTCAGCACAAAGGCGGAGGGAATAAAAACTCACCTCTCGCCGAGCACAATGCTGATATTTGCAGTTACGCTCCATAATCTCCCCGAGGGAATGGCTGTCGGAGCGGTTTTTGCAGGACTGTGTTACGGTAACTCGGAAGTGACCTACGCGGCGGCGATCGCGCTCGCTGTCGGAATAGCCATACAGAACTTTCCCGAGGGCGCTATCATTTCACTTCCGCTTCACGCTGAGGGAATGAGCAAACCGAAAGCTTTCATACTCGGAGCGCTGTCGGGCGCTATAGAGCCTGTCGGAGCAGTACTCACGATACTCGCCGCAGGACTTATTATCCCCGCCCTGCCCTATTGCCTGAGTTTCGCAGCTGGTGCAATGATATATGTAGTTGTCGAGGAACTTATCCCCGAGATATCGTCCGCAGAGCAGTCGGATTCGGGAACAATTGCCTTTGCAGTCGGCTTTACCGCAATGATGATACTCGATGTGGCTCTCGGATGAAACGTTTTTTGTTCCGTGTGTTGATAAACCTTTTGCACTGTGATATAATGAAAAAGAGGGAGCTGCACTCGGCAGCCGCCCTCTTTCGTGATCCATATATTATCGCAGTCCCTACTTTACATATCCGCTGAGTCCGCCTATTTTCTGCGACTTGACAGCATTTGCAATAAGACCTGCAATGACTTTTGCTCCGCCCTCATTAAAGTGCGTGTAGTCCGTCGAACCTGAAACTGCTCCCGCCATGTGGTAGGAAACGGCAGTGTCATAGCCGACTGAATTGTAGTGATCTGCCATGATCCCGTTCACATCAATGTACGGAACGGAGTATTTTGCCGCAAGATCCCTGCAAGCCTGACTGTAATTGCCATAGCTTGTGCTGAAACTGCCGTTGGAGTAGGACTTTGCACTTAACGTACACGACATCAGAATGGGAGTTGCCTCCTTTTCCAGAGTTGCCTTGATGAATTCCGTCATGTACCATTCGTATGAGCCTGCTGTCGGAGCGTCAACGTTTCCGCAAACAGGAGCATATCTGTCAGCGTTTGAAGCTCCTGCGTCATTTATCGCAAACTGTATCATAACATAGTCGCCCTTTTTGAGGCTGTTTGCTATCGTTGTGAATCTGCCCTCATCGTAAAACTTCTTCGAGCTTCTGCCTGCAATAGCGTGATTGTAGATGTTCACATCTTCCGTAAAGTAATCCGCGAGATAGTAGCCCCAGCCCTGTATCGGGCCGCCGTTTGCGTTCTGCTTGCTTGCGCTGTAGTACATACAAGTGGAGTCACCTGCGAGATAGAGTGCAGGCTTGCTTGCGTCAACCTCCTGCTCGTACTTGTTCGGGTCATAGGTTTCGCCGATAGGCTCATCTGTGAGAGTGATAGTAATGTAATCAAGGTTAGGGCCGCCCTCTGCAACAGCCGACTCAAACTTGATAGTATTCAGACCTTCTTTAAGCGGAAGAACGAGTCCGAATTCGTTCCAAGCCGTCCAAGCACCTGTGCCTGTAAAGGACTGTAACCAGAATGTGTTGGTATCACCGTTTACAAAGACTTTCATCTTTCTGTCAGCAGCCGAGCCGTTTGCAAATCTGATATGAGTCATGTAATTGCCGGATTTTTCGGCATTTACCGTAAAGGTGATGTTGCTGCCGACTGCATTTTCAAGGTTAACGTAACCTGTGTTATCACTTTTGCCCATTGAAGCCTCGGTCTTGGTAAATCCCGAATTGGTATTCTCAACAACACCGCTTTCCCACGTCTGGTCAACTGCGAAGTAATAGCCAGCATACGGATCTGCGGCAGTAGTTGTGGTTTCGGGGATATCGCCGTACTCGATAGGCGGGAGTTCGACCAGCTTAGCGCAGTACATCTGAACGAACTGCGCGTCCAGAGCCGTAACGCCGTCATTATTTCCCGTAACATCGGCATTTATCATGCCCTGTTCGGTAATACGAAACTTAATGTTGCTTCCGTCAACGCCGTAAACGTCCTTATTGGAAATGCACTGTAATATCATAACCGCATCTGCCACATCGACAGTATTATCGTCGTTAGCATCGCCCGGGTACTTTATAATTACTCTTTCAGCAGGAACTGCCGAGGTCGTTGAAGTCACCGGTACGGCAGATGTTGTCGTGGTTGTAGTAGTTGTTGTGGTTGTCGCGGTGGTGGTAACTGTTACAGCCTGCCAGTTCTGACACTTATTGTAGGTATTTCCCCATTGCTGAACATTCGCACCGCTTTCCATACTCGCACCGCTTACTTCAACAAAGCAGGCATCTCGGGAAGCTCGGGTCGAAATATAGTACGAACCGTCACCGATTTTTGTGAACTGGAAAAGCATCATGCTGTCGCTGCCAGAATAAGGAACTATTTCAATATTTCCGCCCTGAGCATTTGACATTGCCTTGAGAACATAGTTTGGATCGGCAACGGAACGAACATAGTAATAGGTAGTTCCGTTCATGAAAGGTGTTAGAGTCCACTGCTGACACGAGAGTCCGTTTGAGCCCCACTGCTGGACGTTTGAACCCTCCTCCATTTTGCCGTTAACGATATCCATTACAAGACCGCTGTTGGTATTCTTGAACGTGTATATCTTGCTTGTGTCCATTTCGGTATCGCCGATCTTCATTAGGCTCTGTGCAAGCTCGGCGTTCTTCTGCGCACCCTTTGCACTCTGGTGAAGGTCGTCGTTTGCTGCATAGTATTCCGTCATAGCGTCATATCCGCCGATACCGATACCAAAGTCCTGCCAAGCCGTAAACAGATCAATGACCTGAACATTCTGCTCGGAAGCGATAGTATCAAGCTGTCCGCCGAACCATCTTCCCCCAAGCTTTGGGTTTCTGTTAAGGTCGCCGTGTCTACCCTGCTGCTTTACAAGGATAACGTTCATGCCCTTTGATTTTGCGGTTTTGACCATGCTCGTTACAGTCGTGTAATACTCGTCTGCGTTTGAGTAATTGGTATCATTGATACCTATAGAGATGATGTAGTAATCGCCTGCCTTGCCGTAGGCTTCTATCGGCTTGAACTGTCCTGCATCAACAAAGCCTTTTGCGTACTGACCGCTTGTTGCCTGATTCCTGACCTCAAAAACGTTGGTGTTGATATAGTCTTTGAGATACTGTCCCCAGCCGTGCTGTGAGGTATCGGCTGTGTTGTAATAGTTGGCAACGGTGGAATCTCCGCATATCCAGACAGTAGGCTTCATTTCGCCGGTCGTGTTGATCTGCGTTATCTCAAGCGCAGAGATCGTGTACTGAGCGTTGTTCATTCCGGCAACCGCCGCTACTTCCAGCTTTCCGTCCGTGACGGGTATCTGAATGCTCTCAACGGCATTGTTTCCCGTGAGGTTCATCATCTGCGGCATACCCTCGATGTTGATAGTTGTTCGCGGACTGTCGCCGGTAGTTACCGTGACCTGATACAGACCTTTCGGCAGGTCAACGCTGAATGTTCCGCCTGTGAATCTTACAGCGTCACTGAGCGCACCGCTGCCGCTTGCGGAAACATTTGAAACTGTCTCTTATACACATCTCCGAGCCCACGAGACTCGACGTCATCTCG
>UQEM01000185.1 GCA_900540005.1 uncultured Ruminococcus sp. | reverse complement strand
GCTCGGAGATGTGTATAAGAGACAGCCCTATATTTCAATAAAGTTTGTCTATAAAAACAAAGAAATTATTATTTTTCTTTACATTTATTGTTAGTATTATATAATACAAATAATTTATATCTGCTTTTATATAATTGCCGTTTTTCGGGCATTTAGTCAGAGTAAATATCAAAAAATCCCTTAAATAAATTAAGGGATTTTTGTAAATCAATTTTTAATTTGTGTTGCTACAAGGCTTTCACCGCAGTATTTCTCGCGAAGCTTGGGCTTTTCAATTTTGCCTGTAGGATTTCGCGGAACATCTGCAAAGATTATCTTGTGAGGTCTCTTATATCTCGGAAGCTTCTGACAAAAAGCTGTTATCTCCTCTTCTGTGCAGGTGCATTCTTCCTTGATTGAGATGATAGCCGCAGCAATTTCACCAAGTCGCTTGTCTGGTAAGCCGATAACAGCAACGTCTTTGACAGCAGGGTGGCTTCTGAGAAAATCCTCGATCTGAACAGGGTAAAGATTCTCGCCGCCGCTGATAATAACGTCTTTCTTGCGGTCTACAAGGTAGATGAATCCGTCCTCGTCCTCTTGAGCCATATCTCCCGTAAAGAGCCAGCCGTCCTTGAGAGTTTCTGCGGTAGCCTTTTCATCATGATAGTAGCACTTCATAACTCCGGGACCTTTAACACAAAGCTCTCCAACTTCACCCCTTGCTACAGCATTTCCGTTTTCATCGGCGATCTTTACTTTCCAACCGTATCCGGGAATGCCGATTGCTCCGACCTTATTAATATTTTCAACGCCTAAATGTACACAGCCGGGGCCAATAGATTCGCTGAGTCCATAGTTTGTGTCATACTGGTGATTCGGGAAAATCTTCTTCCAACGTGCAATAAGTGACGGCGGAACAGGCTGCGCACCAATGTGCATAAGCCTCCATTGAGAAAGGTCATAGTCGGCAAGATTGATCTCTCCCCTGTCGATAGCATCAAGAATGTCCTGCGCCCACGGAACAAGAAGCCAAACAATAGTGCAACCCTCATTTGAAATAGTTTCAATAATCGACTTCGGCTTTACGCCCTTGAGGAGAACAGCTTTACTGCCGGAGTATAAGCTTCCGAACCAATGCATCTTTGCACCGGTATGATAGAGAGGAGGAATACAGAGGAAAATATCATCTCTCGTCTGCGAATGGTGCTTCTGCTCGACCTTAGCTGCGTGCATAAGACTTGTATGATCATGAAGTATCGCCTTCGGGAAACCTGTTGTACCCGAGGAGAAATAAATAGCCGCATCATCGTCATCGGTTATCGTAACATTTGGAGCGGAGCTTGCACAGTTTGCAACAAGGCTATCATAGTGTTCTGCAAATGAAGGGCACCCCTCCCCGACATAAAAGAGAAGTCTCTTTTTGCTGATATCCTCAGCAATTTCTTCAATTCGTCCGATAAATTCGGGACCAAAAACAAGTACGTCAACCTCAGCAAGGTCAAGGCAGTACTTTATCTCATCAGCGGTATATCTGAAATTAAGCGGGACTGCAAGTGCGCCTGCTTTAAGTATTCCAAAATAAATCGGCAGCCATTCAAGGCAGTTCATAAGAAGAATTCCTACTTTATCACCCTTGCGCACTCCTCTTTGAATGAGCATATTCGCAAAGCGGTTTGCCTTTTCGTCAAAAACCTCCCATGTGATCTCACGTCTGTAGTGACATTCGGGGTTGGGTTCAATAAGTTCATATTCTTTCCATGTGACACGGCGTATTTCAGTGATCTCCGGATTAACCTCGACAAGAGCCACATCTGAGCCGTAGAGCTTGGCATTTCTTACAAGTAAATCTGTAATAGGCATTATAATTCCTTTCTGCAAGAAGCACGATCCTATTCTGCTTCAAAGCGATAAACTATAATTATTTTACCACAAAAAAGTGAAAAAGTAAAGACTTATTGCAAGACTTTATACACAAAATACCTGTTGGAAATTACTGCAATTTGCATAAAATAAGCTGCCGTAAATGAATGCAGCAGCTTATTGATTTCGCTTTATTCGATTTTTGCTCCGCAATTGGCACAATATAACTGGTCGCCCGGAACAGTTTCGCCACAGTTTGGACAGGTTTTCTCTACGGTAACCGTGCTTTCGGGCTCTTCTACAGCTACCTTTGCTCCGCACTTGTCGCAGAATTTCTGTGATCTCAGAACAGGCTCGCCGCAATTCGGACAGATGATCTTATCTTCAAGCTTCATAAGCTGCTGCTTCGCCTTTTCCAATTCTTCCGTGTTGGACTTGATACTGTCAACAGCCTCGCTGTATTCATCAGAAGGTGACTCTGAAATTTTCTCAAAGTACTTCTTTCCAATTTCAATATATGAATCATTGATCTCCTTTTCAAGTCTTGAAATCTCACGTTTGATCTTCGACTTGTCAGCTATCTTTTTGGAACCGTCAGAAACGGTTTTAGCGCCCTTTTCGACTGATTCGCCTATCTTTCCTGCAAAATCTTTCATTGAATCCATGAATCCCATTTCAGTTACCTCCATAACTATTTTACTGCTATAATTTTATCATATTAATGTTGTTTAGTCAAGTGTAGCTGCGTACTCCTATGCTGCGAAATTCAACAGCATTCAGCGCACGAACAGCGGCGTTTGAAAAGTCACTGCAAAATGACGAGTACAGCGTCATTATGACATCTCCCTCCGAAAGCGTATCTCCCGGCGAGCAGTTCATAACGATTCCGGCGGACGGATCTATTCGGTCTCCCTTTTCAGTACGACCTGCACCAAGAAGCAGCGAGGTCATTCCAAGTTCCTCTGTGTTGAAAGAAACTATGTCCATATCTTCTGTGGCTCTGACTTCGTAATGGAACTCAGGACGCGGAAGAAGTGAAACATCATCGCAGATCCGCTCATCGCCGCCTTGAAGCCGTATCGTTTTCCTCAGCACATCGAGAGCCTTTCCGCTTGAAACTGCCTCTTCTGCCATAGCACGGCACTCATTATTAGTGCCCTTTCCTGCAATTTCCAGCATATCCGTAGCAAGTTCAATGCATACGTCGTAAAATCGCCCTTTGACCTTGCCCTGCAGCGTTTCGACAGCTTCCTTGACCTCAAGAGCGTTGCCGATATTGCTGCCTAACGGAGTATTCATATCCGTAATGACAGCCTTACACTTTTTGCCCGCGAATGTTCCGATTCGCTCCATAAGCTCACCAAGTTTTTTTGCATCTTCGGAAGTTTTCATGAAAGCCCCCGAACCATACTTTACATCAAGTACGAGACAATCCGCATTCATTGCGAGTTTCTTGCTCATGATACTTGCGCAGATAAGCGGAATGCTGTCAACGGTTCCTGTTACATTTCTGAGTGCATAGATTTTCTTATCAGCAGGGCAAAGTTCATCACTCTGCGAAATTATCGAAAATCCAGTTTGTTTCAGCACAGACTGAAACTCCTCAAGAGGCAGATCAGTTCTGAAACCATTAATGCTTTCAAGCTTGTCTATAGTGCCTCCTGTATGCCCAAGACCTCGTCCCGACATTTTTGCGGCACATACTCCGCAGGCAGCAACTATAGGCCCGATGACGAGACTTGTCTTATCGCCTACTCCCCCGGTGCTGTGCTTGTCTACCGTAAGCGGAATGTCAAGATGCAGAACTTTTCCGCTGTCACGCATAGCCATGGTAAGCGCAAATGTTTCTTCATCAGTAAGTCCGTTCAGGCAAACTGCCATGAGCCATGCAGACATCTGATAATCGGGTATTTTACCATTGGTATAATCAGTTACAAGATAGGAAATTTCTTCCTGTGTGAGCGGAACTGATCTTTTGGTTTTATTAATTACATCTATAACTGTCTCTTATACACATCTGACGCTGCCGACGAATAGCCTTGTGTAGA
>UQEM01000184.1 GCA_900540005.1 uncultured Ruminococcus sp. | reverse complement strand
CAAGGCTATTCGTCGGCAGCGTCAGATGTGTATAAGAGACAGGAGTATAGCAATATTATTAGTTATAATAATTCAAATATATGTTGATGACATAAAAAACATTTCTTCATTTCTTGAGGCAGACGTTCCTGTTTGGATTTTTCCGTTTATGTATTCACAGTTTTATACCAAGCTGCTTTTTACCATTCCGATAATTCTTTTGTTTTGTAACGCACCTTTTATTGATGATAATCAAGTATACGTGTACATACGTGCTGGTAGACGGAAGTGGATTTTGGGCCAGATTTTATACATATTTTTAGCAAGTGCAATATATTATTTGTTTATTTTCTTTGTTTCACTGCTGACAACATCAATATACGGCAGCTTTGAAATGGAATGGGGAAAAGTGCTTTACACGATATCCGAAACAAATATAGCTCTTCAAAGAAACTGCCTCTACGTTGAGGTTTCAAGTATCATTCTGGATTATTTCACGCCATTACAAGCAGTATGGTTTACTTTTGTTGTTTCATGGAGTAACGCTGTTCTTATAGGAATGATAATTTTTGCATGCAACTATCTTACAAAACTAAAATATTTTGGAATATCATTATCATCAATGCTGATAGTTTTTAGCTGTTTTGTACTCAATTATGGACGTCCTGAGCTTATCAAGTATTCTCCAACTTCATGGATCACATTGGATAAAATTGATATCGGAGGAAAAACAGAAAATCCAAGCTTTTTGTATTGCATATGTTTTTATTGGCTTGCAATTGTAGGTTTGATAATAGTTGTATTTATGTTCAGCAAGAAAAAAAGTGTTGATTTGCGGAGGTAGAAATATGACTGATGTTATAATCATTGAAAATCTAACTAAGAAATTTAAAGAAACAGAGGTTCTTTCAAATATAAATATCACATTTGAAAAAGGAAAGATCCATGGACTAATCGGCAGGAACGGCAGTGGAAAGACCATGCTTATGAAGTGTATCTGTGGTCTGGTTCCTGTTACATCAGGAACAATTTCAATAAATGGCAAAATAGTTGGTAAAGATATAGAAATTCCAGAAAATATTGGAGTAATAATTGAAAATCCGGGATTCATACCGAGTTATAGTGCATATCAAAATCTCTTTTTTCTTTCTAAAATCACATCAAAGATAGGCAAATCTGAAATACGCAATTCTATACAAAGCGTTGGCTTAGATCCGGACAATAAAAAGCACGTCGGAAAATACTCTCTTGGAATGAGACAGAGATTAGGACTTGCTCAGGCGATAATGGAAAATCCCGATATATTAATACTTGACGAGCCAATGAACGGTCTTGACAAAGAGGGTGTCGCGGATATGCGCAAATACCTTCTTAATTTGAAAGAACAAGGAAAAACTATTCTTCTTGCTTCTCATTCGGCAGAGGATATTGAAATACTTTGCAATACAGTTTGTGAAATGGATAAGGGAAGGTTGACTGTAGTCAAGAAGTGAATGAAACATGAGCAAAGAAAATTCCTCTTCTTTATATCATTGGTATTCATCAATAATGATTTATTGGTTAGTCTATTGGCACACTCCAAAACTGTTCCACATAAGTTAAAATCAGCATTGTGGAGCATACCACAATAAGCACATACCATAACGGCATACAATAACCGCAAAGCTCTCGGAAACGCTGTGCAAGCGTTTCTGAGGGCTTTTCTTTTCAGCGGTAAACTTTTACGCTCCGCGGGCTCGGACGGCTGTGAGGGACATTCCCGTTCCGCTGACAGCTATTTTCAAGCGGTGGTCGGCTCGGTGATATGGTGGTTGCTCTCATACTCACGCACACGGCGGTAAAATGTATTAGCAGTCAAGCCCATTCTCCGCATAAAATCCCTGCCTGTGATATTCTTTGACTTCCATTCCCCATAAAGCTGACTGAATTTCATCCAGTCGATAGGAATAGGCTTTCTGCCCGTATATTTGCCCTGTGCCTTAGCGATCTCGATGCCCTCACGCACATAGTCAAGCATAGCCCTGAGTTGAGGACGGTCTGCGTTCGCGCCAGACAGCTTCTCGGAGAAGATTCGGGCAACCTGATAGCTGTCCATGATCTCCTGCTGACGGGCGGTTTCTTGGTGTTCGGTGGAAACACGAATATATCCGATCTTACTCATAAATCTGTATCCTTTCTTCATTCAAGATAATCTTTCTTTTTCTGCTGAGAACGCTTTCTCTCTTGGTGCTGCCTGTTGCGTTCCTGCTGTTCTTTGGTTTCAAGATACTTTCGTACCTGACGAGAATACTTCGTTGCCGCCGACTCCTTTCTGAGGAAAGCATTATGTTCGGGAATAAGAGCGTTATACTCCTTTTTCAGCTCCGTAGACATTGCCTGTAACTCGCTCTGCTTGGGAGCTTTTCCGCTGATATAGTAATCCTTGATATACTTGACGGCTTCTTCGTAGCTGTCGATAGCGGCAGCATTCTTCTTACGGAAACGATTCTGCGTAAATGCAGAGCGTTCCTGATACTCCTTGTATGTAGCAAAATTATCGGTTCGCTGCTTCATCATAGCTATCAGCTTATCAACCGTCTTTATCTTCTTTTCTAGCTCGGTAAGCTCTGCCGTATGGTCATCATTATGTTTGATATTCCAGAAAAAGCTCCGTAATTCTGAAAGTGAAGTGATACCGCTGGCTTCAAGGTCTGCAATGACCTGAGCTGAATCACGCATACCCCTGATACCAGCCCATACATCTTCTTTCTTTTCAGGTGCTTTGACCTCAACAGGCTTGGGTGGTGCGACAGTCTGTGTCGGCTTAGGTGCAGGGGTTGGTGGTGTAATACCTTTTTCACGCATACGGGCAAGTACCGTATCTGCAATAAAGTGAATTGATTCTGACGGTGGTGTTGTCGGTGCTGATACTTCCGCCGTCGGCTTGGTCTTGGTGGTGGTAACAGGTGCGGTCGCAACAGGCTTTTCGGGCTTTTTCTTTTCAGACAGCCTTTCCAAAACAGCCTGAGCTTTCTGTATCTGTTCTATCTGCTCTGCAATCTTCTCGGCGGTGTAATTCTCGCCCAGCGTATCGGCTCTTGTGAACTTCTGCTGTCCCTCGCCCGATAGCCTAAATTTCAGCTTGACTTTGTTCTGCAGTTTATAAACATACTCGATACCGCACTCAGTACATCTCTGCAAAAAATCCTCAAAGTTCTTACTGTAAAATGCAACCTCTGCGATCTTCGCACGGAGCTTATCTTTCCACAACTTGCCCTCGATCTGCATATCACGCTCAAAGTGGGATATCCCTTTACCTTTCGGCTCAATAACAGGTATGCCGTGTTCGGTGCATATCTCGTCCGATATTTGCCGCAGCTCTGCCCACGCACGTTCAGTCTTTTTGCCCTGATTATGCTGTGCAGTCGAACGGCTATCTGATTGATGTTCGATCCGATGCGTTTCATAGCCTTGTTGACCTCGGCGAGTCCACCGCTGTCGGGAGTGAGATTAACCCTTGCTCTCACGCAGTCACGGATATACTCGGTCTTGTTCTTATAGCCGTACTGCTCACACTTCAAAAGAATATCCTGCATTTTGGATTCCGTGAACCTCACATTAAGGGTGTAGGACTTCTTCTCCCTCTTGCGTTTCAGGTACTTCCGTTCATCGTCTGTAAGCTCACCCTCAGACTTGTGTGCAAGAGTATCGTCAAGCTCGGACTGCATATCTTTGTCCAGTGCATAATTGATAGCGCCCTCGTAAGTTATGCCTGTGGTTTCAAAAACCTTTTGCTCGGGTGGTCTGCCACGCTTTTTCTTTTTGGTATCCATAGTGGTGTCTCCTTTATCTCTATTTCAGCGTTAGCCGATTTTATGACCGCTGTGCGGTCTTTTTTTCGGGGCTTGGGGTGTCCCCAAACCAAGAAAATTCGCGGAAACTTCGGAGAAACTGAAATAGAAGTACCGCAGGA
>UQEM01000183.1 GCA_900540005.1 uncultured Ruminococcus sp. | reverse complement strand
GAGTCTCGTGGGCTCGGAGATGTGTATAAGAGACAGGAAAAGATGCGTTGTTAGGCTTAGTGTCAACACGACCTAATATGACTATTCAGCTTCGTCAAGAAGCCGCTTTCTATATTGAAGGGCTGACTGTTCCTGCTTGTTGTCGCCAAACTGATAATATACCCGACCTTCAAGAGCGTCCGGCAGGTATTGCTGTTTCACATAATGATTGCGGAAATTATGCGGATAGAGGTAATGCTGACCGACTACCTTTGCTCCGTTTCCGTCAAAGTGCTTGTTCTGAAGATGGCGCGGAAAATCAAGTGCGTCAGAGCTTTGCACGTCGGCGATCGCGGCGTCTATTGCCATGCAAGCGCTGTTTGACTTAGGAGCTGTTGCAAGCAAAATCGTAGCCTCCGCGATAGGCAGCTTTGCCTCTGGCAGACCAAGCTGAAGTGCTGAATCCACGCAAGCTTTAGTTATGACAACTGCCTGCGGATATGCAAGTCCCACGTCCTCACTCGCAATGCAAAGCATTCTGCGGCAAAGAGAAATAATATCGCCGGCTTCTATAAGACGTGCAGCGTAATGCAGAGCTGCATTTTCATCCGAACCACGCACGGACTTGTGATAGGCTGAAAGAATGTCATAATGCTGATCTCCATCGCGATCATAACGCATATTGCTTCTCTGAGCAAGAATTTTAAGTGAATCTTCGGTGATAGTTATTTTATCGTCTGATACTTCTCCGCACATTGCAGCAAGTTCAGCGGTATTTACAGCTTTGCGAACGTCACCGCCGCAGCTAAAGGCAATTGTCATAACGAGGTCATCAGTGCAAACAATCTCCTTGCCGCGTTCTTCCGAAAGCAGACTGAAAGCTCGTCTTATTGCAGGAGCAAGCTGCTCTGCGGAAACAGGCTTGAACTCAAATACAGTGCTGCGGCTGATAACAGCATTATAAACAGCAAAGTACGGGTTTTCAGTAGTAGAGGCAATAAGCGTAATATCGCCGTTTTCGATATATTCAAGCAAACTCTGCTGCTGTTTTTTGTTCAGGTACTGTATCTCATCAAGATAGAGAAGAATACCATTTTCCGAACCGAAAGTCCCTATTTGTGCAACAACGTCCTTAATATCCGAAATCGAAGCATTCGTGCCGTTGAGTTTGTACAGGGACATACCGCAATTTTCGGCAATAATGCGTGCAACGGTAGTTTTTCCGACACCCGAAGGGCCGTAGAAAATCATATTCGGAACAGCTCCGCTCTCGATGATTCGTCTGAGCGGTCTGCCTTCTGCGAGAATGTGCTCCTGTCCGACAACATCGGCGAGAGTTTTGGGTCTTATCTTATCAGCTAACGGTGCTGACATAAAGCTCACTCCTTTAATGAGAGATTATTTCTTTTCGATAACGCCGATGATCGTATTGCCGCAGTAACTGCACTTGTAATTCTCGTCAACTGCCCCTACTATCGGAGCACCGCATGACGGACACTGGTCTTTTACTATCTTTTTGGCAAGGGCGATTTTCAGCGTATTTTCGTGCATTTCAAAGGTGCAGTTTCTCAGATAACGTCTGCGCAGAGTTTTTCTCATTACGCTGATACGACGCTTATGGCTCATAGTATAAATTGCAAGATCATCCACATTAACGAACGGACAATTTATCGACGCAAATTGTGCAGAGCAGTTCAACGCGGCAAACAGAGAACGTAGTCTGATTATTGAAAGAATGACAAGCGGCAGAAAAGCAGCTACAATAACTCCGAAGAAGATTATCATATCCATTATCTCACCTTTGATAAGTTTGTACGAGGAATAGCTTTTTCCCGAAAGCAGCACCTCTTTCAGATAATCCTGATCGTTATACTTAGAAATGTGATCAATAACTGCGATCGTGGAAATCACCGAAGCACATAAACCGACAATAAGGCAAATAATAAGGAGTGCCATTTTCAATCGCATATTTCGCGCAGTATAATAACCCGGATTAAAGCTGCCGTTTGACATTTCATTTTTTATGCTGTAAAAGCGGTGGCCTGCAATGACCCTCGCATTAAGGTCGGAGCTTCCGCAATACTCGCAAATTCCTGTAAAATAGACGCTTTTTTCGATATTCGCACCGCAGTGTGTACATTCGCAAGTGTATTTCTTGCTTTCAAGTTCAACCGAATCAGAGTTATTGGCAAGCCTTACAGTAAAGCCTTTCATGTAGATCTTTCGGAAATAATATAGCTGAAACTTTATAAGGTGCTTGTTTTTTCCCATTATTTCAGCTAAATTGCTGTATTTTACAAAACCGTCAAGGTCAGCTTCAAAATAGCCCGAGTAAAAACTCGCGTCACCTATGGATCTCCTTGAAAATCCCGAAATTATGAGCAGTATTATGCCGACAGATATGGCGTTTATGCATTCGGGAAGTGCTCTTGCAGACTTGAAAGTCTCAAGGTCATCGCTGTAGTGTGCGAACAAAGAAATAAGAACAGCGGCAGATGAAGCAATGCAGAATACCGCAAAAATATTAAAGAGCACATTCTTGACCTTCAATACTTTTATCAGTTTTTCTTTCAGATACAATAGTGTTTCACTTCCTTAAACAAAAAACAAGACGGACAGTGTGTCCGTCCTGTTATAAAGACAAGTTCTTACTTATAAAGCGGGAACTTCTCGCATATCTCATTAACACCTGCGCGGATCTCGTCAGCCTTATTATCAAAGTCTGTAGCGCAAAGGTAGATGTATTCTGCGATCTTTTCCATTTCCTCAACGCCGAGACCTCTTGTTGTAACAGCAGGAGTACCGATACGAACACCGCTTGTTACGAAAGGCTTTTCAGGATCGTTGTGGATAGCGTTCTTGTTTACTGTGATGTAAACATCATCGAGACGGCGTTCAAGCTCCTTGCCCGTGATGTGGAACGGACGAAGGTCAACGAGCATGAGGTGGTTGTCTGTGCCGCCTGAAACGAGGTTAAAGCCTCTCTTGAGGAGTCCCTCCGAGAGAGCCTTTGAGTTCTCGATTATTCTTCTCTGATAATCCTTGAACTCTGGTTTGAGTGCCTCGCCGAAACATACAGCCTTTGCAGCGATAACGTGCATGAGCGGGCCGCCCTGAGTTCCGGGGAAGATAGCGGAATTGATCTTCTTTGCGAGAGCCTCGTCATTTGTAAGGATAAGACCGCCTCTCGGGCCGCGAAGTGTCTTGTGAGTCGTTGTTGTTGTGATATCTGCATAAGGAACAGGTGACTGGTGGAAACCTGCTGCTACGAGACCTGCAATGTGAGCCATATCTACCATAAGCAGAGCACCTACGGAATCAGCGATCTCTCTGAGTCTCTTGAAGTCGATAGCTCGCGGATAAGCGCTTGCGCCTGCAACTATGAGCTTTGGCTTGTGCTCATCAGCAAGTGCCTGAACCTTGTCATAGTTGATCACTTCTGTTGTGTCGTCAAGACCGTAAGAAACGAAGTTGAAGTATTTTCCCGAAAGATTAACGGGTGAACCGTGCGTGAGGTGTCCGCCGTCAGCAAGGCTCATGCCGAGAACTGTGTCTCCGGGCATGAGAACTGCGAAATAAGCAGCAGTATTAGCCTGAGCACCTGAATGAGGCTGAACATTGGCAAACTTTGCGCCGAAAAGTTCCTTAGCACGCTCGATAGCGATCTGCTCAACGATATCAACATACTGACAGCCGCCATAGTAACGCTTGCCGGGATAACCCTCAGCATACTTATTTGTGAGAACTGAACCCATTGCAGCCATAACTGCGGGGGAAACAATATTCTCGCTTGCGATAAGCTCAAGGTTTCTCTGCTGACGTGCGAGTTCCTGAGCCATAGCTTCGCCGACTTCCTTGTCATAGCCGGTTACAAAGCCGATAGAATCCATAAGATCATTATACATCTGTGAAAGCACTCCTTTAAACAATATTACATACATTATACCTGTCTCTTATACACATCTGACGCTGCCGACGAATAGCCTTGT
>UQEM01000182.1 GCA_900540005.1 uncultured Ruminococcus sp. | reverse complement strand
GCCTTTGGAATCCGCTAAAGGGTTAACAACCCTTTAGAATCCCATTATTAATTAAAACGGCTTTGGAGCAAAAGTAGTCCCAAACAGCGCTCATTTCTTATCCGCCGCTCCTCTCCAAAGTTAACCGGGTTTAACGTTTCGGGAAAATTTTTCCGCTTATATTGACTTTATCTCAATAAAGGAGTATAATTAAAGGTAGTATAACAAAAAATACACATTTTACATATCACTTGGAGGTTTTTACAATGAGCAGAGTTTATAACTTCAGCGCAGGTCCTGCTGTGCTCCCCGAAGAAGTCCTTCGCGAAGCAGCAGATGAAATGCTTGATTACCAGGGCAGCGGTATGTCCGTTATGGAGATGTCCCACCGCTCAAAGGTATACGACAACATCATCAAGGAAGCAGAAAAGGATCTCCGCGACCTTATGAACATCCCCGACAACTACAAGGTCCTCTTCCTTCAGGGCGGTGCTTCACAGTTCTTTGCAGAAGTTCCCATGAACCTCATGAAGAACAGAAAGGCTGCATACATAATCACAGGTCAGTGGGCTAAGAAGGCTTATCAGGAGGCTCAGATCTTCGGCGAAGCTGTTGCTGTTGCTTCTTCTGCTGACAAGACCTTCTCATATATTCCCGACTGCTCCGACCTCGACATTCCCGAGGACGCTGACTACGTTTACATCTGCGAAAACAACACTATCTACGGCACAAAGTTCAAGACTCTCCCCAACACCAAGGGCAAGGATCTTGTTGCCGATGTTTCCTCATGCTTCCTCTCAGAGCCTATCGACGTAACAAAGTACGGCGTTGTTTACGGCGGCGTTCAGAAGAATGTAGGCCCTGCCGGCGTTGTTATCGCTATCATTCGTGAAGACCTCATTACTGATGATGTTCTCCCCGGAACTCCCACAATGCTCAAGTGGAAAACTCAGGCAGACGCTGACTCACTCTATAACACTCCCCCCTGCTACAATATCTACATCTGCGGCAAGGTATTCAAGTGGATCAAGAAAATGGGCGGACTTGAGGCTATGAAGGCTCACAACGAGAAGAAGGCAAAGATCCTTTACGATTTCCTCGACCAGAGCAAGCTCTTCAAGGGTACTGTCGTTCCCGAGGATCGCTCTCTCATGAACGTACCTTTCGTTACAGGCAACGAGGAGCTTGACAAGAAGTTTGTTGCTGAGGCTAAGGCTGCCGGCTTTGAGAACCTCAAGGGTCACAGAACCGTTGGCGGCATGAGAGCTTCTATCTACAACGCTATGCCTATCGAGGGCGTTGAAAAGCTCGTTGAGTTCATGAAAAAGTTCGAGGCAGAAAACGCTTGATCGGCGCTTGCTGCTCCCATTATAACGAAAAGAGGTAATACTAATGTATAATATCCAGACTCTCAACAAGATATCCGCTATCGGTACGGATATTTTCGACAAGAGCAAGTATTCTGTTTCAGATAACTGCGAAAAGCCCGATGCGATCATGGTTCGCAGCGCTAAAATGCACGATATGGAATTCGGCGAGAATCTTCTCGCTATCGCAAGAGCCGGTGCAGGCGTAAACAATATCCCTGTTGACCGCTGCGCTCATGAGGGTATCTGCGTTTTCAATACTCCCGGCGCTAATGCAAACGCTGTTAAGGAGCTTGCTATCTGCGCTCTGCTCCTCTCATCAAGAAAAATCACAGAGGCTGCTGCATGGGCTGCTTCTCTTAAAGGAACTCCCGACGCTCCCAAGACTGTTGAGGGCGGCAAGGCTAAGTTTGCAGGCCCTGAGATCTTCGGCAAGAAGCTCGGCGTGATCGGTCTCGGAGCTATCGGCGGAAAGATCGCAAACACAGCTATCGACCTCGGCATGAGCGTTGTCGGCTACGACCCGTATCTCTCAGTAAACGCAGCTATCCACCTCAATCCGAACGTAAAAATAGTTAACGATATCAACGTTATCTACAAGGAGTGCGACTACATCACTATCCATATGCCGTACACTCCCCAGACCAAGAACACTATCGACGCTGAGCAGATCGCTATGATGAAGGACGGAGTACGCCTCATCAACCTCGCAAGAGGCGAGCTTATCAACAGCGAGGCTGTTGTAAAGGCTATCAAGGACGGCAAAATCGCAAAGTACGTTACCGACTTTGCTGATGACGTTGTTCTCGGCGAGGAGAATGTTATCGTTCTCCCCCACCTCGGAGCATCTACTCCCGAGAGTGAAGATAACTGCGCTATCATGGCTGCAAATGAGCTTATCGAGTACATCGAGCACGGAAACATCACAAACAGCGTAAATCTCCCGAACGCTTCCATGAATGCGATCGGCACAAAGATCTGCATTATCCACAAGAATGTTCCCACAACTCTGGCAGCTATCACAACTGTTGTCGGCAATGAGGGTCTTAACATCGAGAACATGGTCAACGCAAGCAAGAAGGATTTCGCTTACACAATGCTCGATATCATCGGTGATATTCCCGACACTGTTCAGGGCGAGATAAACTCTATCGACGGTGTTGTAAGAGTAAGGATCATCAAGAAGTAATCACCCGCAAATAATTATGCATAAAAAATAATCGTCCTCTTTCAGGGCGATTATTTATAGCAATACAATTTGATACAGAACCCGTATTCACAAGCATATAAACGTGTCTTTCCGGCAAATTTTGCTCGAAACTCCACATATATTTCTTGTGAAGATGGGTTCTTATTTTCAGCAGAAAGGATATGACAATGAATAAAAAGGAAACTGCCGAAATAAAGAAGAATTTCTCCGACAAAAGCGGATTTTTCATAATGGAGCGCGTCCTCACGGCTTTTATTGACGCAGAAAAGAACCTGCGCTATCACAACATAAATTCCTGTCTCACAATGCCGGTTGAGGAACATGATGTGTACGACGAGACTCTGAAAAAGGTTCTCAACACCAATGTGGGCAAGTCGTTCGTGGAGTACGAGTTTCCGAACGAGGCATACGAGGAGGGCAAGCCGCAGAATGTTCTCTACACTCTGCTCCGCTCGGAGTTGAAAGACTCGGAGGTCTGTGAGGACTTTCTCAATCACATTGCCAACAACATTGCATATACAGGCCCGTTCGCAGTTATAACGGCTTACTGCTCGTACACGATCCGCCGCAAGGACAAGAATGACGAATTTGCAGAGAATGACGATGAAGTTTACCGCTATCTGCTTACCGCTATATGTCCCGTTAATACGAGTTCGGACGGATTCATTTTCGACTCTGCCAATGACGAGATAACCAAAAAGGTCAACACTGAGCTTATCATCAGCAAAGCTCCATCCGACGGCTTTCTGTACCCTGTATTCAGCAACAGAAGTTCCGACATCAACCATGTAATGTACTACAGCCGCTCTGCAAACAAGCCGAACAGCTCTATCGTGGAGGACGTTCTCGGCTGTACGTTCGTGATGTCCGCCGAGAATGAAAAGGCGAGCTTCCAGAGCATTCTCAAGAGCGTTGTCGGAGACGAACTCGACTACACTATCATCAAAACCGTAAACGACAAAATCAAGGAAGTCGTTGACGAGAACAAGGACGATACCGATAAGACGGTTATAGACAACCACACTATCAGGGATATTCTCAGCGACATAGGTCTGCCCGAGGAGCGCGTCCAAATGGTAGAACCCGTTTACGAGAAGGTCTGTGGAACTGTTCCGCTTACTGCTTCAAATCTGGTCGAGAGCAAGACTGTACTCACATCACCCGGGATCACGGTAAATATCAAGCCCGATGCCGCTGATAAGGTTCGCACAAGCGTTATGGACGGCAGGAGAGTCCTTCTCATTGATATAGATGACCCGACTATACAGATAAACGGTCTGCCCGTTACACTCAAAACTGCGGCTGAAAATGAGACAAGTGATAATTCACAGACAAAAACGCCCTCTTTCCAGTCATAATAAGTTAATTTAATAAGGGAACGCCCTCACTTGCAGGGCGTTCCCTCTTAAAAAACAGTCC
>UQEM01000181.1 GCA_900540005.1 uncultured Ruminococcus sp. | reverse complement strand
AAAAACAGTCCGGTGGACTGTTTTTTAAGAGGGAACGCCCTGCAAGTGAGGGCGTCCCCTTATAAAACTTACACTTTTGACAAAAAACCGCCGCAGAATGTGTTCTGCGGCGGTTTTTGCATTCAGGCGTGGACAGTTTCACGAATAATGCGTATTATCTGTGTCAGTGCAAACGGAATAACCGCCAGTCCGAAAACTTCAAGCAGGTTCTTTACCGTGAAAGCATTGCTGACGTTCATGATCCCATGAACTCCGGGTATCATAAGTGCGCATATGAGCAGAAGCGCTCCTGCGCAGAAAGCTCCGACCGTAAAGAGATTCTTTGTGAATCCGAGCCTTACAAGCGAATATTTGCCGCGGCTGTCAAATCCCTCGAAAAGTCTCGCAAGACAGAGTGTGGCAAAAGCCATCGTGCTTGCCATTGCCGCAGAATCAGCGGAATTTTTTCCTATCATGAAAGCCGCCATTACGCAGACAGCAATAATAACGCTGTGGAAAAGAATGTACAGTCCCGTTTCCTTATTGAGGACGGATTCCTTTGATGAGCGCGGACGTTCTTTCATAACACCGGGCTGAACAGGCTCCATGCAGAGCGCAAGCGCAGGGAGCGAATCGGTCAGCAGATTAATGAAAAGCAGGTGAACTGCTGTGAACGGGAGCGGAAGATCAAGCAGAGTCGTAAGCAGAACCACTATGATAGCAGCCGCATTTCCGGCAAGCAGGAACTTTATCGCGTTCTTTATATTGCCGTAAATACATCTGCCGTTTGCGACAGCCTTAACGATCGTTGCAAAGTTGTCGTCAGCGAGTATCATCGAGGCAGCGTCCTTTGAGACTTCTGTTCCCGTAATTCCCATTGCAACGCCGACATCGGCTTTTTTCAGCGCAGGCGCGTCGTTTACTCCGTCACCAGTCATCGCAACGACCATGTCCTTTTTCTGCCACAGGTCAACTATCCTTATCTTATGCACGGGTGAAACTCGTGCGTAAACGGAGACTTTTTCAAGTTTCGCGGAAAGCTCCTCATCGCTCATGCTGTCAAGTTCACTTCCGTCAAGTGCGAGGTCTCCGTCCTTGTATATGCCGATCTCCTTTGCTATTGCAACCGCCGTGAGCTTGTGGTCGCCCGTTATCATGACAGGCTTTATGCCTGCCGATATACATTCCGCAACCGCCGCCTTGCTCTCCTCACGCGGAGGGTCGGTCATTGCCGCAAGTCCCACATAGGTGTAGCCGCACTCATCGTCAAGTGTAATCGGAGCGTCCGCCGCGAGAATTTTCTTGGCAAATGCAAGCACACGCATTCCGTTTTCCGAGTATCGCAGATTTGCCGCCCTTATGGCTTCAGCGTCCTCGTCTGTAAAGGGACGAGTTCCGCTTTCGGTGAGAACAAATTTCATTCTCGGCAAAAGCACGTCAACCGCGCCCTTTGTGTAGGCCGTACGCTCACCGCCGATATTGTGAACCGTAGTCATCAGCTTTCTGTCGCTGTCAAAAGGTATCTCGTCGATTCGCGGATTTTCCTCTCTTATCCGCAGATATTCGTCATTGCCGATATAGTCCGAAAGCGCGGTCTCTGTCGGATCGCCGAGCCATGAATCGCCCGACTTTGCGGCATCATTGCAGAGCGCCATTGCAAGAATAAGATCATTTGCCGACTTCTCGTCCGCAAAAGTCATGTCACGGACAGTCATTCTGTTCTGCGTGAGCGTACCGGTCTTGTCCGAGCAGATGACAGAAACACAGCCGAGACCCTCAACAGCCTTGAGATCCTTTATAATAGCCTTCTGTCTGGACATTTTCTGCGTTCCGATAGCGAGCGAGATAGTGATTATTGAACTGAGCGCCTCGGGGATCGCTGCAACCGCAAGTGCAACCGCAAACATCAGCGCGTCAACTATCGGCTTGCCGTTCACGAAATAGGTCAGCAGGAAAACCACAAGGCATATCGCGATAATCGCAAACGAGAGAACCTTGCTGAACTTGTCAAGGCTGACCTGAAGCGGAGTTTTCTTTTTCTTGGCATTCTGCATAAGCGAAGCTATCTTGCCGATCTCGGTATCCATGCCCACGCCTGTTACAACGGCTGTTGCTCGTCCGTTCGAGACGTTTGTGCCCGAGTATATCATGTTGAGCCTGTCGCCGAGCGAAAGCTCCTGCGCGTCGATAGTCTCGGCGCTCTTGTTTACGTTGAGCGATTCGCCCGTAAGAGCACTCTCGTTTATCTGGAGCGAAGCCGCCTCGATAAGCCGTCCGTCAGCCGCCGCGATGTTTCCAGCCTCGATAAGGAGAATATCTCCCACAACGACCTCTGATGCAGGTATCTCGGTCTGTACTCCGCCGCGAATCACCCTTGCATTCGGCGAACTCATCGCTTTAAGGCTCGCAAGCGATCTCTGAGCCTTGACGTGCTGGACCGTTCCGAGTATGGCATTCATTATAAGCACAACAAGAATAACGATAGTGCTTCCCACCTCGCCGCTTATCATGGAAATTATCGAGGCGGCTATCAGGATAGCAACGAGCAGATCCGCAAACTGCTCAAGAAAGACCATAAAAATGCTTTTCTGCTTTTCCTCCGAGAGCACGTTTTCTCCGTATTTTTCACGGCTTTCCTTTACCTGCTCCTCAGTAAGACCGTTCACGCGGTCAGAGCCAAGCTCCTTGATGACGCTTTCGGCGTCCTGATTGAAATACTCCATTTTTACCTCCGTCTGCGGGCGATACTGCAAAAATCCCGTACAGTACCGCCTGTGATATTCTTTTTCGCTGCAAACAAAAAAGACTTTTATTGCAGCGAAAAATGCGCAATAAAAGTCTTGCTACAGCTCAGAGCCATGACCCTGCCTTGTCCGCCCGACGGTTCTCACCGTGGTTATGGCGATGCGAACGCTCCGCAGAATAATAGTGCGGAGAAGCTACTCCCTTTTATATTACATTAGTATTTTACCACCAGAATGCCACGATGTCAAGCGGTGAGCACATTTTTTCCGTGAAAAAAACAGCGCAATTGTGAATAATAATCTGTGCAAGAAGCACTACAATGCAGATTTTACAACGATATTTCTTTACAATTCGGCGATTTTTTGAATTTTTCTTGAAATAAACAAAAACTTGTGATATAATAATAGGGCTATATAATCGCGGCACATTATCCGCGATAATTTTTGGAGGTAAAATATGAAAAAACTCGCTTCATTTTTAGTAGTATGCACAGTTGCTGTTGCAAGCCTCGCTTCATGCGGCGATTCAAACAGCAAGAAGGATAAGGAAAAAAAGAAAGCTCCCGACGTATCAGGCAAGTGGGCAATGGCAGAAATGTCCGAATCAGGTGCTGACGGCGGCGGAATCATCTTCGACAAGAACGGCAAGGGTTCTATCTACGTTGATGTTTCTTCTCTGCTCTATATGCAGGAGGACGGAAGCATGAACCTCAGCGGCATGACTCTTGACGGCGAATACATCGACTATGACGGAACAAACTTCAAGCTCAACATTTCCGGTCAGGATATGCTCACAATGACAAAGTATGAGCCTACAGACGCTACCGACTTCAACGGCAAGTACAAGATGGAAGGCGGTATGCTTTCCGAGGAGATCCAGAACAACCTTTCTTCCGGTTCAGATTCAAGTAATGTAAACCTTGACCTTTCTTTTGACGGTCAGAAAACAGAAGTTATCGTAACCGACATTCTCACATACAGCATCAAGGACGATAAGTTCACTCTTGATGGTTACGGCAAGTTCATAGGTGAAGATGATGCAAATTCAGAGTTCACATATACTCTTGAGGGCGATAAGCTTACACTTACAAACGACAGCGAGACTATCGAGCTTACAAAGGCTGAATAAGATCTCATATCAGGCGGATAAATTTATCCGCCTGTTGCATTAACCTGCATTCCGTGCTATAATATTAAGAACTTGTTCTAGGTCGTGTTGACACTAAGCCTAACAACGCATCTTTTCGGCAAAATTTCACGC
>UQEM01000180.1 GCA_900540005.1 uncultured Ruminococcus sp. | reverse complement strand
TCGTGGGCTCGGAGATGTGTATAAGAGACAGGCTCACCATCATCGAACTTCCTCCGGCTGATACAAAAGGTATTGTTACTCCCGTGAACGGAATGAGGTTGCACGAGCCGAAAATATTCAGTGCCATCTGAACTATAAACGCCGCACATACTCCGGCAGACATCGTTCCGTGGAAGTACGAACGGGGCGGATTTATCAGAGGAATCATGACCATAATAAGGATTACACATATCATCATAAGAGCGTAGAGAAGTCCCCATTCCTCACATATTGTCGCAAATACTATGTCGCTTTCATACGCGAATACGTTGCATAGTTCTCCCTTTCCGGGCCCTACTCCGAACCAACCGCCATTCGCTATTGCTATCAGAGCCTGCGACTGCTGATATCCTTCTCCATTTCTGTCACTCCATATGTCAGCGTGAAGTCGCTGCTGAACATACTCAGGAGCAAATCTTATGCCAATAAGAGCTACAATCAGAAGAACCACTCCTGCTGCAATAAGTTTTTTCTTTGAGAATTTCGCTTTGGGGTAGCAGATTCTGAACAGAAATCCGCAAGCGTAGATTCCTATGAATGTTGGCAGACTTCCAAGGTCACGGCACCACCATTGAAGCAGAAAAATCGCTGCGATCAGCCCGAAAAGCGCCAGATTTTCGTAAACCACGTTTACAAAAAGTATCTTATGCTTTTTTTGCTGTTCGGCAACAGAGGTAGCACAGGCTAAGACGAACAGCGGTTTGATGAATTCCGACGGCTGAATGGAAATAGGGCCAAGCTCTATCCACATACTGCGCGAACCCGTAAGCGTCAGAATGACGATCATCAAGACACCAATACCTATATAGGCGTACAGCTTTTTCTCCTGAAGCCATTTATAGTTTCTGCACAGCAGATATCCCCCCTTGCAGGCTGCAAGAGATACTACAGCGGTTATGTAATGCTTGACCGAAAACTGAACTCCGCCAAAACACGACTGGAAAATCACACTCATATTGAGTATAAGCACAAGCAGAAAATCTACTGTGTAAGACATTTGCCTGAAAAAGGGCGAAACAATGAAGTAAACTACGTCCAATCCTATTACGGCTGCTGCAAGGACTATTACGCTTGACACATCGTCATAATTTCCGTTCATGAAAACATTCACAAGCATAGCGCCGTGAGCGATGATTACAAATAAAGAGGAAAATACATACGCGACAGGATTATTTATCATATTGTTCCCTCCTTCTGCGGAAAATCAATCGGCGGTTTCCAAGCTTTATAATATCATTTTCGTGCAGCCGAGCCTGCTTTACAAGGTTTCCGTTTACGAAAACTCCCGACTTTGAACCTATATCAGTTATAGTCCAGATCCCGTTTGAAACTGTAAGCAGCGCGTGATATCTGGACACCGAAAGGTCAGGAAGCCTTACATCAGCAGATGCATGGCGTCCGATTATTACCTCGTCACAGCCGAGTGTATAAACAGCTCCCTGTTCAGCAAGCTCCATTGAATGAGCAACCGATCTCCACCGTTTATTTGACGACTTTTTTTCGCGGTATGCCGTTATTATCAGAACCAGTATACATATATCAAGAGCTGCAACAGAAGCCGCACAAAGTATCAGATTTAATGAATCCAATCAAACACCTCCAAGATCTACAAGTATAGAAAAATATGCCTATTTTGTTATTATACCACATCTCGAAATTTATTTCAATCCATTATAAGTAAAATTATTGCTTAGTAAATGTTTCATTTAGCAAAACGCACAACTTTATGTGATTAATTTGTGAGAATTAAATGAATATTACAAAAACCTCTTGTAAATGCACCAATACTATGGTATAATATAACCATAAACTTAATGCTTTGATTTCCAAAGCTTAAAGGAGGACTACTATGAAAGTTACAATCACAGCAAAAAAAATGCAGATACCTCAGAACTTCACAGAATATGCCGAAACAAAGATCAACTCTAAGCTCAGCAAATTTTTTGGTGATGAAGCGAATGCTAAAATCGTAATGTCAGAGGCTAAGAACAAGATCATCCTCGAAGTTACGGTTAAATATAACAGTATGATCTTCCGCGCAGAGCGTTCTGCTGAAGATAAGAACGTAGCTCTTGATGACGCTATTGATAAGATCATCAGACAGATCCGCAAGAACAAGACCAAGGTAGAGAAAAAACTCAAGGATACAGCTTTCAAGGAAGCATTTGCAGAGCCTGTTCCTGAAGATAATGATTATGAGGTCATCAAGTACAAAAAGTTCAAGATGCGTCCGATGAATGTTGAGGAAGCTATCCTTCAGATGAATCTCTTGGATCACCAGTTCTTTATGTTCACGAATGCCAAGACAGGTCAGATCAATGTGGTTTACCTCAGAGATGACGGAAATTATGCGGTTCTTGAACCTGACAATGATTAATAACAAATAAACGGGACGCTTAATGCGTCCCGTTTTATGAAAGGACTAACTATGGATAACAACAAGAAAGCTGTAATCGAAAAAAGAATTATGAGGACGGGAGAAAAACTCAAAAAGAACAATATGGAGTTTTACTACGCTGAAACCTCTGCCGATATACGCAAAATAGTAAAGTCACTTATCAGTGAGGGTGATGTTATCACTAACGGCGGCACTATGACTATGCAGGAATGTGGTCTTTATGATATGCTTTCCTCCCCTGAATACAACTATATTGACCGCTCAAAGGTTGCTCCCGAAGAAGTAAGAGACGTGTACATAAAAGCTTTTTCAGCCGATGTTTATATTACAAGTTCAAATGCTATCACCGAGGACGGTGTACTTTATAATGTTGACGGCAACAGCAATCGTGTCGCGGCTATTGCTTTCGGACCGAAATCCGTAATAGTTATAGCAGGATACAACAAGATAGTAAAGGATCTTGAGGAGGCTGAACTCAGAGTAAAGCGCGAAGCTGCTCCGCCGAATTGCATTCGTCTAAACTGCGATACTCCGTGCTCCAAGACCGGCGAATGTGTATCACTCAGCAAAAGCGGCAGACAAATTTACGACGGCTGCGGCGGAGATGCCCGTATATGCTGCAATTATCTCATTTCAGCATATCAGCGCCATAAGGGTCGTATCAAGGTTATCATTGTTGGTGAAGAACTCGGCTATTGATGAACACGGATATTTACAGCAGTTGCACGTTATGTCCTCGGCTTTGCAGGACTAACAGACACGTTTCCAGAGGTTTCTGCGGAATGGGAGCAGAAATGTATGCCGCAAAGGCTTATCTTCATCAATGGGAAGAGCCTTGTATATCGTACAAAAACGGCGCAGGAACTGTATTCTTTTCTGGGTGCAGTCTCCATTGTTGCTACTGTCAGAATAATACTATCAGCGCTGAATTGTTCGGAAAGAAACTTTCACCGCGCGAACTTTCAGATGTATTTCTTCGTTTACAGGATAATGGTGCTGACAATATTGAACTTGTTACGCCCACCCACTTCCTGCCCGAAATTATCAGCACGCTTGACCTTGTAAAACACCGGCTCAGTATTCCAATAGTCTACAATACCGGCGGTTATGAGCGCACCGAAACTATTGATATGCTCAATGGCTATGTTGATGTATATCTTCCTGATATTAAATACTATTCGTCCGAAATGTCAAAGCGATACTCTAACGCCGCGGATTATTTTGAATATGCTTCAAAAACTGTAACTACAATGATAAAACAGGTTGGAGCTTTGCAGTATAACTCTGACGGAGGACTGATAAAGGGCACGATAATCCGCCACCTTGTTCTCCCAAAAGGCAGACATGACTCGATAAAGATAATGGAATGGATCGCACAGAACACCTCTGCGGAAGATGTGCTCGTCAGTATCATGAATCAGTACACGCCTTTCGATTTTATCAGTGATGAATTTCCCGAACTTAAACGCCGTGTCACTAAGATGGAGTATAACAGCGTTGTGAGACGTGCACAAGAACTTGGAATAAACGGGTTCACGCAAGAGAGAACCTCGGCAGCCGATAAATATGTCCCTGATTTTGATTTATCACTGTCTCTTATACACATCTCCGAGCCCACGAGACTCGACGTCATCTCGT
>UQEM01000179.1 GCA_900540005.1 uncultured Ruminococcus sp. | reverse complement strand
TAAAATTTATGCTCGAAAATCTGCATATTATCTTAGTGTCAACACTCCCTAAAAATCCGGCATTAAGCCGGATTTTCAGTATTATCAGCAGGGGAGTTATTCCACGTTTTTAAGTGCATCTCCGAGCGGTATCCTATTGGTCTTGTGCATGAGCAAAGCTGCAACGACTGCGTAAGTTACAATACCGATAACTACAACTTTGAGGTAAACAGTCCACTGTACGACGCAAGGTATCCAACCTGTGAACTGCATCATCATTATGTGCCATATCTTATCAAGGAGAACGTTTATGAGAGGCAGTACCACAATCAGCGAAAGTATCGTGACAAGAGTGGTGGTGTGGATATAAATGCGGTTGATCTCCTTCTTTTCATAGCCGAGTATTTTTGCAATGGAAATCGACTGTGAATTCTTTTCGATAATTATCTTGGCAAGAAGGTAGATAACGAGCATGAATACCGCTACTCCGAGTACCCAGAATATGCTCATCATATTTCCCATTGACTGTTTGAGCTGTCTGGAGGATTTGGTGTAATCCGTTTTTGTTACTTCAGCGGCAATAAGGTTGTCGTCAATATCTGTGATCCCCTCATCGGAGAAGTAACCGCTGTAATAGTCAGCGTTCTTATCAAACATACTGTTGAATCGTTCGCGGCTTAAAAATACTGTGAGAGTTGTGGGATTTTCATAAATGCCGTCTATGTGGAATTTATACTTTTTGTCGCCGAATTCTTCCTTCAGTGTGAATTCATCGCCCTTTTTCAGACTGTACTTGTCAGCGTATGCGCTGGAAATATACACGGTTTCGCCGCTGATGTCCTCGTCTATGTATCGGCTGTTTTCCGAAATGCCGTATACAGAGATATCTTCAACGAAGTCACTGCCGGTGGTTTTCAGAGAACCGACACAGTATTTTTCCGCGTCCTCTGTTTCAGTTTCAGCAGGCATTTTCAACACATACTGGTGCGATGTTATCATATTGTTGATAGTCTCATCTTCAACGTAGTCAAGAAGCGGAGTGAACATTGTTCCGAAAACGAGTATGAATCCCGCGAACACTATGCCGACGAATATCGTGATATAGTTGGGGATATTCTGGAAAATGACCCTCAGCTTAAAACGTGTCATGATATTGATTTTTGTATTAAGCTGGAATGCCTTTTTCTTCTGGTGGCGTTTAAGGTCGCGGCGGATGAATTTCAGCGGTGAAAGGCTGAGCATTCTTGCAAGCATTACAAAGTTTATCAGCATCATGATAATGATAGGAACTAAGGTAGTCTCCAGAAATGCCGTTGCGTTCCATAAGGTCTTGTATGTAGTAAGGCTGTAGCTGCCGAGGTAGAGGTCAGCCATGAGCTTTTTGAAAATGGTATAGCCGAGTATATTACCTACGATAGCCGCAATAAACAGAACTATCAAAGGTGAAGCCATATAGTGGCGTATTAGTTCAGCCTTTGTGTAACCTGATGCTCTGAGCGTACCTATAACATTTGATTCCTTTGTGATAGTATTGCTTGTGGTAATAGCAAATACAAAGGCAATGATAACGATGAGCACATACATCATAGTAAGGATCATTGTTCTGTCGCCGCCCATATCGTTGCCTGCAAAGTTTATTGCATTGGAGTAACAGCGCGGAATAAAGCCGGTCAGTACTGCCTTTGTTGACAAAGCAGTCATGAAGTCCTCAGCCATATCCTTTGCTTCCTTGCCTTGCGGATCAGAAGGGGGAGTGTCATATTTCCATGAGTAGTTGTAATGAAGATGAGAGTCTCCCATTGACTCGAATCCGCCATCGGTCATGATTCCGACACCGAATTTAATGCTGTCAAACATGAAATCCGTGTTGTTCTGATAAAGTGCGGAGTAGTCGGACAGAGCAACGATACCAACGATTTTCAGCTCCTTGCCTGCAACGCTGATAGTGTCGCCTATCGAGAGGTCGTTATTTTTCGCGTAAAGACGGTCGAGCGCGATCTCTGAATCCGCAGCCGGAATATCGCCGTCCAGCAGGCAAACTTTATCGACTTCTTTTCTGTCGGCATAAATACGCAGAGTGCTTTCAAAGTCGTCTGTGCTGTTTTCCACATAGAAGTTCTCATAAAGCGTTACATTTTCTTCTTCAATGGACTTTATGGTATCAGCGTCTGCCTTTTGTGCAAGCTCAAAATTTCCGTCCTCAACATTGTACTTTTCAAAGCTTTGGTTGTAAGAAACGGTAAGGCTTTGATCTGCAACCAGAAAGCCTGAAACGATCCCGATGAGCGCGGTCATAAACAGGAAGATGACGACGTACTTTCCGAATTCGCCCTTTATCTCCCTTAAAATTCTTTTGTTAAGAGGATTCTTCATTTTATCTCCTCCTTACCATTCCAGTTCTGCGGCAGGTGTCTTTGTTTCATTTTTGTAATTCTTGCGTATTACACCGTCACGCAACTTGATAACTCTGTCAGCCATATTCTTGATAGCGTCATTATGAGTTACCATTACAACTGTGTTGCCGTATTTCTGATTGATATCCTCGATAAGCTTCAGTATCTCCTTGGAGGTGTTGTAATCCAAAGCGCCTGTCGGTTCATCACAGAGAAGAATATCGGGATTTTTTACGATAGCTCTTCCGATCGCTGTTCTCTGCTGCTGTCCGCCGGAAAGCTGATTGGGGAGCTTGTGTCTGTGCTCGTAAAGACCGAGTGTTTTCAGAAGATCGTCAACATTCAGCGGATTATCGCTGAGATATGCTCCGACTTCAACGTTTTCCTTGACATTAAGGTTAGGTATGAGGTTATACATCTGAAAAATATATCCCAGATGCTTTCTGCGGTAAAGAGTAAGAGCCTTTTCGTTCATGTCCTCGGTCTTTTCGCCGTTGATCTGGATATAGCCGCTGTCAGCATTGTCAATTCCGCCGATAATGTTGAGCAGCGTGGACTTACCCGAACCTGACGGGCCAAGCAGTACGCATATTTCACCCTTTTCGATCTGTGCGTCAATGTCTTTCAGCACCTCCACACGGCTTTCGCCCTCTCCGAAATGCTTTTTGATTTTGCTGATTTCAAGAAACATACATTTTCCTCCTGTTTACATAACAATGTTATGTTGTCGTTATGTAAAATGCCGCACCGAAGCACGGCATTTCTTCCTATTTTTCATCGGGCACAGGTGTCAGAATAAGTTCCATCCACCCTTTGACCAGATAATCCATTATCCGCTGCATATGCTGCATGGCGCTTTGCTCATTGGTTTCATGCGTTAACAGATGAACAAATGAATCTATGTTCATATGTGTCATCCAATGAAGCATATACGGATCGATCTGCTTTCCCGTCATTTTAGCCGCCATATTGCCTGCCATTGCACGATATCCCTGTTCCATTATTTCCACCACATCATCTATGCAGGATTCAAAAGCTGTACCCTGAGATTTCGTCAGGAGCAGCAGAAATGCCTCCCGATTTTTATAAAGGTGGTGAATGAGAAGCTGAACCAGTTCCTCGTGATCTCCGGCAGCATGAACATAACCTGCTGACTCGGAAAAAAGCTGTGCGTCCTCGGCAAAGTGGATCTTCATCATTTCAAGCAGTTCGCGGAAAGGCTTTTCCACGATCGAACGGAACAGATCTTCTTTGTCCTTGAAAAAGAAATACAGCGCACCCGTGGTCATTCCCGCATTGGCGCAGATCTTACGCAGAGACGCTTTTGCATATCCCTTTTCAAGAAATTCTGATTTTGCACTTGCAAGCAATTTTGCTTCGGTTTCATGATCTGTTCCCATGTTTTCACCTCATTTGAGAATACTGTTATCGGACAATGGGTATTTTAACACGGCCCAGAACATTTGTCAAGCTTTACTGCAATGAGTTAGTTGCAGATAACTTTGGCTATATTATACTCCCGAATAATGCGCTTGTCAAGTCTATTTCCCTTTTTGAAAAAATCATTGTATAGTAATACAATAGATATTGCAAAATGTAGGAAAAATTTGAAAAATAGGCTGAAACAAAAACGATTTTAATAAGTGTTCTGCCATGCGAGCGATGAATAAAAGCTTGCGCTGAGGGAAAAGATGTGTTATAATGTAAGTGTATTAGGTCGTGTTGACACTAAGCCTAACAACGCATCTTTTCGGCAAAATTTCAC
>UQEM01000178.1 GCA_900540005.1 uncultured Ruminococcus sp. | reverse complement strand
CTCTGCCTTTGGAATCCGCTAAAGGGTTAACAACCCTTTAGAATCCCATTATTAGCTAAAGCTGCTTTATCCGATAATATTGACATTTTTGCATATTTTAGGTATAATATCCTTATAAAATATACATATTGAAAGGAAACAAAATGAACACAAAGAATCCTGCAATAAAGGCAGTCCTCATATTTACGCTCATCATGGGCGTTTTCTCACTCGTTATCATGCTTTCGGCAAACCTCAAAAGCGCTAAAAATGACACAACCATTGCTATTGACCCCTCAACTCTCGTGCTCGTTCAGCTTCAGGAACCCAAAGAAGGCGACCCTATCGCTATCGTTGACACTACGCTCGGCGAGTTCAGAATGGTTCTCTATCCGCAGTACAGCCCCAACGCTGTTGCAAATTTCATAGACCTTGCCGAGAGCGGTTACTACAATGACAGCTATGTTTACAATATCGAGAGCGGAGTCTACGCATCTGCCGGTTCTTCCGACAATAACGGCTCTGTCGGCGATACCTCACACGAGAAAACTGTGCGCGAACTGAACCAGAATCTCTGGCCGTTCAAGGGCGCGGTTTGTATGCTCAATACCTCCGTGGACAAGACCTTCAAGGAAAAGCTTTTCGGCGGCGGAACTTACATGAACGGCAGCCGCTTTGCTCTCCTCAACACTATCGAATTCGACGACGACACTATCAAGGAGATGCGCGATTCCTCCGAATATCAGGACGTTACCGACGCTTTTATCGAAAAGGGCGGTATCCCGAATTTCTCTCAGCAGATGACCGTTATCGGTCAGACCTATGAGGGGATAGAAGTTATCGAAGCTATTACTGCTGCTGATTCGGAAAACAACGGTCACTTCAATGTCCCCAAGGAGGATATCAAGATAAACTCTGTTGTGATTTCTCAGTATTCTCCCGAAAATTCGGAAAAATCAGAATAATTCCTACTGATTTACGGCATATTGAAGAAAATATCCCGCGGATTTATTACCCGCTTTGCCCGAATAGCACAAAATTTACGGAAACTATTTACAAAAACGATTTTTTGATGTATAATAATTTAGTTAGCATAAATCTACAAAAATTACAGATATATAATTTCAGAACAATCGCTCGGATTGGGCTTACTTGATTTCACACTAACAATATCTTCAAGGAGTGAAATTTTAATGAAATTCAGAAAAACTCTGGCTCTGCTCATGTGCACAGTCATGTCCGCATCGGTTTTCGCTTCATGCGGCAAGGAAATAAATGTCGAGGACAGCAGTTCTTCATCTTCTTCCGATAAACAGGAAAATGTCGATATCGCAAACTTCACCGCTCCCGAAAAAGGCGAGACGGTCATCATTATGAATATCAAGGATTACGGCGAGGTAAAGATCAAGCTGTTTCCCGAATACGCTGACAAGGGCGTTGAAAACTTTGTCGAGCTTGCTAAGAAAGGCTACTATGACGGTCTTACTTTCCACCGCGTTATCAAGGATTTCATGATACAGGGCGGAGATCCCGATGGTCTCGGCACGGGCGGAGAGTCTGTCTGGGGCGGTAAATTTGACGGCGGCACAGACCCCCACCTCATTCACGCTTCCGGTGCAGTCGCTTATGCAAACAGCGGTTCTACGGCAACGGACGGAAGCCAGTTCTACATTGTCACAGGCACAAAGGTCGATGACGCGACCCTCGCTTCCTATGAGTCAAGCGGATATTCCTTCTCGGACAAGGCAAAGGAGATATACAAGACTGTCGGCGGAACTCCGTGGCTCGACGGCAGCTACACGGTTTTCGGTCAGGTCTATGAGGGACTCGACATCATCTTCAAGATACAGAACGTCTCAACTGACGCTTCAAATAATATGCCCATGGATTCCGTTATCATGGAATCAGTCAAGGTCGGCGAATATGACGGCGAGGAGATCAAGTGGTATATAAGCGATTATGACGGCTATGATGATTCTTCCGCTGAGGAATCGACCACCGCTGCTGCTGACCTGAATGTTGACGCTCAGAACTTTACCGCTCCGCAGGAGGGTGAAACAGTTGTCAGCATGAAGCTCAAGGGCTATGATGATCCCGTTAAGATAAAGCTCTTTCCCGAATACGCTGACAAGGGCGTTGAAAACTTCGTTGCGCTTGCAGAGTCAGGCTACTACAACGGTCTTACCTTCCACCGCGTTATCAAGGACTTCATGATACAGGGCGGAGACCCCGAGGGCACAGGCATGGGCGGAGAGTCCACATGGGGCGGAAGCTTTGACGGCGGCACAGATCCCCACCTCGTTCACGCAGCAGGTGCGGTCGCTTACGCTAACAGCGGCTCTACGTCAACAGACGGAAGCCAGTTCTATATAGTTACAGGAGAGGTTTACACCGAGGACAAAATCGCCACACTTGAAAGCTACGGCTATACTTTCTCCGATTCCGCCAAGGAAGTCTACGAGACAGCAGGCGGTACACCGTGGCTTGACGGTTCATACACTATCTTCGGTCAGGTCTACAGCGGTCTTGATACGGTTTTTGCAGTTCAGAACGTTGAGACCGATTCCAGCGACAAGCCCGTTGAGGACGTTGTCGTTGAGTCGATAACCGTTGAGCAGTATGCCGGTGAGGACGTAAAGTGGTACATCTCGGATTATGAGTGATCCGCAGCTATTTGCTGTATTTATCTCCCGATAAAGGGCAAAAGAAAGAATTCAGGGCGGAAGATACAGATAGTCCTGAAAAAATAAGGAGAGAAATTATTTGGATAAGTTTGTCATAAAGGGCGGAAGACGCCTTGTGGGCGAGGTAACAATCAGCGGCGCGAAAAATGCGGCTGTAGCGATTCTTCCGGCAGTTATCCTTTCGGACGATGTATGTGTAGTTGAAAATGTTCCGTCGATCAGTGACGTTAACATAAGCCTGAGAATACTCAAGGAAATGGGCGCAACTGTCGAAAATATCGGCAAGGACGCTTACAGGATAGACCCAAGGGGGATCAATAAATTCTGCGTTCCCTACGAAACAGCAAGAAAAATGAGGGCCTCCTACTACTTCCTCGGCGCACTGCTAGGTAAGTTCAATAAGGCAAGAGTTTCCATGCCGGGCGGCTGTCCTCTCGGCGACAGACCTATTGATCAGCACCTCAAGGCTTTCTCGGCTCTCGGAGCTGAATACACGCTCAGTCAGGGCATGATAGACCTCAAGGCTGATAAGCTTACGGGAAGTCAGATCTTCTTCGACGTTGTTACCGTTGGCGCTACCATGAACGCCATGCTCGCGGCTGTAAAGGCTGAGGGCCTTACGGTAATCGAAAATGCCGCAAAAGAACCCCACATCGTTGACCTTGCAAACTTCCTCAATTCCATGGGCGCAAATATTATGGGCGCAGGAACGGACGTTATCAAGATACGCGGCGTTGAACATCTCCACGGCACGAATTACGCGGTCATCCCCGATCAGATCGAGGCAGGAACTTTCATGATAGCTGCCGCAGCAACAAAGGGCGATGTTCTCATCAAGAACGTTATCCCGAAACATCTTGAATCAATTACAAAGAAGCTTGAAAAAATCGGCGTGAACATAGAACAGTTTGACGACAGTCTGCGCGTATGGGTGGACGGCCCGCTGGTCAAGGCGAACGTAAAAACTACACCTCACCCCGGATTTCCCACCGATATGCAGCCGCAGATCGCTACTCTGCTTACGCTCGCTGAGGGCACAAGCATTGTCACAGAGGGCGTGTGGGAACAGCGTTTCCGCTACGTTGACGAACTGAGACGAATGGGCGCAGATATCACCGTAAACGGCAAGGTCGCTCTCATTGAGGGCACGGGCAAGCTAATGGGTGCTCCCGTTAAGGCTTGCGATCTTCGCGCAGGTGCGGCTCTCATTATAGCAGGTCTTGCTGCGAGCGGCATTACCGAGATCGAGGACATATATCATATTGAACGCGGCTACGACTGCATGGAGGGCAAACTCCGCGCACTCGGCGCAGATATCGAAAAGGTGAGCGTTCCCGACAAGCCTGCAAATAAGCCTGAGAATAAAAAAGCCGCAGGTTAAAGCTTATTTATAAAGAGGTATCTTATAATTATAAGATATCTCTTTTTTAATTAATAATGGGATTCTAAAGGGTTGATAACCCTTTAGCGGATTCC
>UQEM01000177.1 GCA_900540005.1 uncultured Ruminococcus sp. | reverse complement strand
CTTATCGTATTTTTTAATTTTTCAAGTTCGATTTGTTTAATTCTAATATCTTCAGATAGCTTCTCATCTTCTTTATTTGCAGTTTCAAAAAGAGCCATCAACTCTGTTACCTTTTTAGACAGGGTGTTATGTTGGCTTACGAGTTCTTCATATTCTAACTGTCGTTTTTGAACCGTAGGTTCTAAAGCAACAATTTCTGAACGAAGAGCCGCAATTTTCTCATCGGTGATATCAGATTGTATCTGATGAAGTGATTCTATTTTAGCCAACAGAACCTCAAAATCAGCTTTACGTGCTTCAAGTGTTACTTGAGCTGCAAGTAATGCACTATTTGCAGACTCTAAAACAAGTCTTTGTTTCTTTATGGACTCTGCACTATTCTCGCATTCTTCACAATCGTGCTGAACACTTTTTAATTTTGCTTCGCTTTCTGTAATAGCACTCAATGCTTGTTTGGCTTTTTGTTCTATTGGAGAACTGTATGTATTTGCAAAGCCAGTTAAAATTCGAGAGATTTTACTGCAGTATGAAAATGCTCTGCGAAGAGATCGCTCATCTAGACTATGAGTGAAAACATTAGGTTCGTTTTCAATTTGTTCAAGAATATAAGCAGATATCATAAGCAAAGCCTCTCCGCATTGAGGAGAATTCGAATTTGGAATTTCATCAAATTGAGCCTTGATAAATTCCAGGATATATGTAGTATTCATATGCTATTCACCCATCAGCTTTCAATTTGCATATTTAAGCGTTCTAATATTCGATTTAAAGAAGCGGTTCGAATATTGCCATTTTCATCTTTTGTATAAAGCGTAGGTATCATATCTTGATCGACAGAGATTCCAATATGGATTGTAGCGTGATCAGAGTCGGGAAATATGCGCCCTAAATCGTCTCGATTGCTTAAGCGAAACACCTGAGTTTCTCCTGCAATTTTACGATACATACGAATAAATAGATTTTGACCTGCAAATATGTTAATTACCGAACCTAAGAATTTAGCTTCAGTATAATCTGCAATTTTGTCGTTTTTAGCTATAAGCGGAACATAATCATCTACAAACACTTCTGGATGATCCGGAGCAGCATGTCCCACAATGATACCGACCTCATATGGAAGTACAAGATCAATAAAAACCTTATTATCAGCAATCAAAGCGGCACCCTTCGCAATAGCTAGCGCTTTGTTTTCATCTGAAAGTGTTCGAGGGAACCGAGGATCATTAGCAGCAGGATTTGAGTGAAAATGGAGCCTAACCTGGTTTTCTACACAGAAGAAATTGCTAAATCCACCAACAGATACAATTTTAGTGTTCTGCAAATCAAACTCGTTAACACCACTAATTTGATTCAAAGCGTCCTTTAACACGGTTGCATTTATTTCTTGGAAAGCCCTATATAAATGACTGCAATTAACTTCACAATCATCCATTCTTGTTAGAGAGAATAATGGTTCCAATTCATCCAAATCAGCAGATTCCGGATCTATTATGTAATCTCCCATTTCCCGATCAACTAATTCTTTTTCATTTATTAAATAGTCTTCCAGTTCAGTACATGCCAAGGCAAAATCCGTATCGTTTAATTCGTAGCCATATTGTTTACAAACATTTGTTATAACTCGTGCAAGAAAGGCACTTCCAGCATGCCCACTTTCTACGCCGTTATCTTCACTTCCGGACCCATAGTTATCAATGGTGCGTATTTTTCTTCCGCTTTCTGAAACCTCACAAAGAGTTACATCAAGCGTTCCCCCGCCGTAATCAATAACTAACAGTTTTCCTAGAAATGGAGCATTTTGTGTTTTCTCCCATTGCCAACAAAAATAAGCTGCAGCCGCAACTGGTTCGCTTTGAAAAGAAAACTGCTCCCTACCAAGACCGATATCCGTTAAAATAGTGCGTATATTCTCTCTAGTTGTATAGTTGCTTTGCTCTCGATACCAAGCTTCTGGAATAGTCATTACCAATCGTTCGATTGTTCTGCCGCTATCACGGAAATCTTGCAGAAGTTTACTAATAAAATCTCTTGCAACTTCATGAGCTGTTTTTTCCTTACCTGGTAATGGAGCATCAAACCTTGTTCCTAAACGCAACTTGAATCTGCCATAGGTATTCGGATTTCCATCCCCACGCATTTTAGCGGCTTTTCCAATTTGAACAGACAAGTTATCTCTCCGCTGAATATATGAGATAACTGTAGGGATATAATCGGTATCATTTGCAGTTCGACGGAAACAACGCAGTGTTCCAGATTCACTATCGTGATAGCTAATTATGCTGTTAGTCGTTCCGAAATCGAATCCTATATTACTCATTACATAATACCTTCAATCATTTCAATACTTTATTATTATTTTTTGTAAGGAGAAGTTTTAATTATCCTAAAAGTGCTTATTTTGCGAAGGGTGTATAGTACTTTCATAATAAAGAGCCCATGTTTCGCACTATGATAAACACTTGACTTGTGCTATAAAATAATTTACATTAAGTATAGCACAAATCTTCAAAAATTGCAATAGGTTTTACAGAAAAATGTCGAGAAAATTTTTATACTGTGGATTGATGTTGGTGTAAAATCAACAATCAAGAGAAACTTGGAGGATATAATATGAATTTAATTTAAGAAAAGATGGACGGTTCGAGAGTCGTATCCCAAACGGCAAAAGAAATGACGGAAAAAGATCGTTTTTGTACGTTCTTGCACGTACAAAAGAGCAGTGTATTGAGCGTGTCCAAGCAATATGTAAACAGAACAAGCCGCATGAACACTTGTTTCTTAACTATGGCTGACCTGTTCTCCGAATGGCACCGCAGTATCCTGCATCGTGTAAAGGAATCGACTGCTGCAAACTACGCCATGAAAGCTGACAAGCATATATTGCCAGCATTTGGCGGTTTGCATGTAGGAGATATTACCGCAAACCACATCTACGCCTCCATCTCCGAGAAACAGTAGGCAGGTTTTTCGCCCCGATATATTGCCGACATGGTAATTTTGATGAAATCAGTGTTCAAATACGCCGTGCGAACCTATCAGATTGCTAATCCGCTGGATGGGGTTGTGCTTCCGAAGAAAAAGCAACCTGAGATTCAACTCCTCGATGAGGCAGAGCAGAAGACTTTGCAGCAGTATATAGGGCAGCATCAGAATCACAGCACTCTTGGTGTCGCTATTGCATTGACCGGAGGTTTGCATATAGGGGAAATCTGTCCTCTGCAGTGGAGAGATGTTGATCTCGAAAAACGAATATTTTCCGTCACCAAAACCATGCAGCGCATTCAGTGTCCGACCGAAACAAGTAAAACAAAGCTCATCATTACTGATCCGAAAAGCGAATCTTCCCGCAGACAGATTCCGATTCCGGAGTGTATGGTGAGCTTTTTGCTTAAATTCAAGGGGAAACCCAACGATTATATCCTGACTGGCACTGAAAGGCCGATTGAACCAAGGGCAATGCAGTATCGCTTCCAGACGATACTGAAAAACGCAAATCTTCCGTCAGTTCATTTTCATGCTCTGCGCCATATTTTCGCCTCAAATTGCATCAAACTGGACTTCGATGTCAAGGCTCTGAGCGAACTTCTGGGGCATAGTTCTGTAGAAATTACGCTGAATCGCTATGTTCACAGCTCTTTTGATCAAAAGAGAGAGTATATGAAGCGTGTTCAGATGGCTTTTTGATTAGGGCGTGGCATCTTGAAAACTGAATAAAACGGCTGCTACCTTCGCAAAATAAGCACTTCTACGCAAGTTTCAGAAGGTTGCAGCCATACTGCTTAGTCAGCGGTGTGGCTTGTTTCTATTGTGCGGATGAGATTTTACATGATATCCAAACATAAGACTGCCTTTTGTTCCTATACTTTGGGTATCAGTATCATATATTACTCGAACTTCAAGGAAAAAGCAAGATATAAAAGAACCAGATATAAGGGCAATCTATAGCCTCATATCTGGTGATATTAGGTGTGGAGGATATAGTGGCAGCAACCAAAACGGAAAGTGTCCGTCAGTGAGTGGGGCGTAGCCATCGTGGGTGAGAATGCTATAATGAAATTTGCCCGTCAGACCGCACTACCATCTGTGTCAGTCTATCAAAAACAGAAAAAGACCGTCAAGGCATTTTAGATCATGCGGCTCTGCGAAAAAATCTCTGTAAATTCAAAAACTGTGATAAAAGTGATATATT
>UQEM01000176.1 GCA_900540005.1 uncultured Ruminococcus sp. | reverse complement strand
GTTCCCGATTCAACAATGCCGTCGGCAGCGATTCGCTCTCCTGCCTTGATACGGAGAATATCGCTTACATTGATGTCCTCGGACGGAGTGCGGACGAACTCGCCGTTTACCAGAACGTCAGCCTCCTCGACTTTCAGAGAAGCAACATCGGTAATAGCCTTTCGGCTTTTTGCAACAGCGAAGTCCTCGAAAAACTCACCTATGCGGAAGAAAAGCACTACGCCGACAGCCTCGGTGAAATCGCCCAGAGCGAAAGCGCCGATAGTTGCGACAGTCATGAGGAAATTCTCGTCAAAGAAGTTTCCGGCTTTTATATTTTTAAATGTAGATTTGAGAATATTGAATCCGAGAATAAGGTAAGCCGCGATGTATAATCCGAGCGTAATCGGGAAGATATCCAATGTGTGTTCGAGAATAATAGCCGCTACAAAAACTGCTATACCTATTAAAAGAAGTATGAGTCCATGATCGTCACCGTGAGAGTGACTGTGTTTATGTTCTTCCTCGTGTTTGTTCTCGTGATCATCACCGCAGCAGCAAGAATCGCCGTGTTCGTGGTGGTGATGTTCGCGGTGATGTTCGTGGCTGTGACCGTGACTCTCGGGAACAAACTCAACTCCTGCCTCAATGGAGTTGGCGATCTTGTTCATCTGCGTGAGAGTATCATCGGTTATTTCGCCCTCGACTTTGAGCTTCATCATCGCAAAATTGAGAACCGCCTTGTCAATGCCGTCCATTTTGTTAATGGCTTCTTCGATTTTTGCACCGCAGTGAGCACAGCCGAGATTTTCGACGGAGTAGGTAACTGTTTTATGCTTATGTTCATGCTCGTGACCGCAGCAATCGCCGTGTTCATGGTGGTGATGTTCGCCATGGTGTTCGTGGCTGTGACCGTGACTTTCGGGAACAAACTCAACACCTGCCTCAATTGAGTTAGCGATCTTGTTCATTTGTGCGAGCGTGTCATCGGTGATATTTCCGACAACTTTAAGTTTCATCATCGGGAAATTGAGGACTGCTTTTTCAATGCCGTCCATTTTGTTTATCGCTTCTTCTATCTTACCGCCGCAATGAGCGCAGCCAAGGTTTTTAATCGAATAAGTTTTTTCCATAGAGAAAGATCCTTTCGTAATCATATGAATAATTGTTCATATGATTATTATAGCACATAAGAAAGCTTTTGTCAATAGTTTTCAGAAATTTTATTGTGATAAGATTGCATTTTTTTCGGAAAGTGCTATAATTATAGATATTGTTATCGAAAATAAGGCAAAAAGTCGATGAGTTTTATTATGCTAACAACTTTTAAAAATTATTTTGGATTTTTTCGTCATTTTCACTCCTGAAAATCACTTATATATGAAAGCTTTCATATAACTTCGCGGCTGATGTCGCGGGAGGATCGCGAATCGCTATTTGCAGAGCGGTTCTGAAAAAGGAGTGAGACCTATGACTGCCGATACGAAAATCTTTGTCGGAGGTGACGCAGCAATTTCTACAGCATTTGAACCTGATAATATGATACAGCAGCGTGATAACAGCGTTAACCGGCTTATAATCGAATGCAGAACATCTAAGGAGAGCCTCGCTGAGCTTTATGAGATGTTCAAAAAGAGCGTTTTTGCCGTTGCATTCGGAATAACAGCCGATTATCATCTCGCAGAGGACTGCGTTGCCGAAACTTTTGTCAGACTTACCACGGTACGCAATTTCTCCGAAAAGAAAGGTGACGGCAAAGGTTTTATCCTGACAATAGCACGCAACGTTGCATTGGAGCTTCGCCGCAGATACCAGAAAGAAGCAGCAAATTTTATAATACAGAGCTACGGCGAGGCGGAGCAGACTGTCGAGGACAGTATATTCATAAATCAGCTTCTCAAGCACCTTAATGACAAGCAGAGACAGATAGTTATACTGAGGTGTTGTGCGGAGCTGCGATTCAGGGAGATAGCAAAAATTATGAAATGTCCCGAAACAACAGTAAAATCAAGATACAAAAAGGCAATATCGATCCTACAGGAAAAGGCAGGTGAAGATCGGTGACAAATGAGAAATATAACGAAAATCAGGAGTTTGAAAAACTGCTGAGAGAGAAAATGGATCAGCTTTCCGATTCCGTAGATTGCTTCGACAAAATTTCTGCAAGGGCTTTTCCTGAAAAAAGTTCGGATTTTTCCGACAGCGAGCTGTTCGTAAGCGACCTTGAAAATGTGACCGGCAAACGCAGGGGAGCAGTCTTTCTCAGGTGGACTGCCGCGGCTGCTGCGATCGTGCTTTGTGTGGGAGTTCTTCCGAAAACCGCGATCATGAATAATTTCCTTGCCAATATTGGCAAGAATAGAAACGAGCTTTACAGCAGCATGATCTCGGAAATCGAATCCGAGACACAGCTTAACGATTACCGCCAATATGATGTAACTCTGAGCGAGTATCTTGCAGATGATTTTCTTATTACTCCGCTTTATAGCTGTCCGTTTGAGGACGTTGACAGAGAAGATATGAGGGTAAGGATATTCATCAGGGAAAATGATGGCTTGCTGACCAATCAGGTTTACGCGGTCGAGTACAGCGGAGACTATACAGAGTCGAACTTTATAGCCGTTGCCGAATCGGAGGCAAAATTCACCGATGAGGAACTTGCGGATTTTGACTCCGGCAATGCGGAATACACCGACGCTGTCGAGAAACTCCAATCTTCTGTTGAAGAAATGACAAAAGAGAACGGTTATTCAACGCTTGATCTGAAAAAGTACACCGGAGACGGCACAAATTCGGATATGGCGGCATCGTTTTCATACGAAACTCTGATAAGAGAGGGGGAACAGATCTATCCGATCGCTGTCTATGCTCTTTATCACAACTCGCATGAGAATGGCGGGATCAAGTATTATTACGATTTCAGTTGCTACAAGTATGAAAATGATGAGCCGGTCCCTGCCGAACTGTCGGGCGAGGCGTTCAAGTGGAGAAATGCGGTCGGCTTTGACGGGTGTCAGATAACTCCTAAGCAGAGTGGATCACGTTTTGAGAGAAAAGAAATGCTCTCGGCTGTATCGGATATTTCGCTTTGTGCGTGGGTCGTGCCTTTAGAAAATTATGACGGCGAAAGCGGAGCAATGCCGCTGACTCTTGCGGAGGAATCAACATACGGATTTTCCACACTTGGCTCTGTTGATATGCCATATGACAACATAATAAGAAAGACAGCTAAGGTGTACATTGATTATAAGAGTGGAATTGACCAATATATTTTAGCCAAAGGAAATGACTTTGAGACGGAACGGCAAATACAGACTAATGAAAGCACATATACAGAGCGTCAGGCGGAAGAATTGAGCAGACTTCAGGAGGAACAAGGGCAATTGGAGGATGAGATGGAAAAGGAAGCTCTTGAAAGCACATATACAGAGCGTCAGGCGGAAGAACTGAGCAGACTTCAGGAGGAACAAAGGCAATTGGAGGCTGAGATAGAAAAGAAAGTTCTTGAAGGCTCATATATCAGCGGCGAATCTGCTGTTCCGTAAGAACGGCTTGAAACAGTTAAAGGTTTGATTTACAGCTCGCTTTAAGTATTACAAAAGAGAGTAAGAATAAAATTTTAACAGACTAACAAATAAACAGCAGAATCGCGTTTTGCGGTTCTGTTGTTTTTTTAGAAAAAGTCCGTGCTCTCCCGCATATAATTTACCACATTATATATAGGTGGTGGGAGAATGGTTTGCGGACTTGAGGATCTTAGGTGCAAGGAGGTCATTGATGTAAAGACGGGCGAGAGACTTGGCTACATTGACGATGCGGAGATAAATATTGACACGGCGGAGGTTTCGGCATTTGTGATATATGGTAGAAGGGGGATTTTTGGCGTTTTCGGCAGGGAGGAGGACATAGTGATACCGTGCGCCGACATAAGAGTAGTCGGGAGCGATATAGTCCTTATAGAGCGGAGCGAAGCCTCGAGGTTGTCACATATTACAAATAAAAGAAGAATAAGTTTGCAAAGTTTGTTTAAATGACGATATATAAACTCTTGAAAAAAAATGAAGAAAATGCTATAATATTAAGGCAATTCGCACGCTTGTACTTTTGCAGGTTGGTGTGCCCGTCGGGCATTTACTGCAAGCTAAGTCGGGCGGAGGATTAATTTTAACCAATTTTAAGGAGGACTACACCATGGGAGTAGTATCAATGAAGCAGCTTCTTGAGGCAGGCGTTCACTTCGGACACCAGACAAGAAGATGGAACCCGAAAATGGCTCCGTACATTTTCACAGAAAGAAACGGAATTTACATCATCGATCTTCAGAAGACCGTAA
>UQEM01000175.1 GCA_900540005.1 uncultured Ruminococcus sp. | reverse complement strand
CGAGTCTCGTGGGCTCGGAGATGTGTATAAGAGACAGGTATAAATACTTGTGGTAATATTAATATAAATAATAAGTTCGGGAGGTGAACTGGTGAACAGTCTTACTGAAACAGACAAGAAAATTATTATTGACGTAACAGATGAATTTGACTACTCAACGCAAAACGAAGAATACAGCAAGGAATTCAAAAACTGGCGCAGAAATAGATCAAACCACTTCGCCTTTAACTTCTCAATGAACAAAAAGGAAAGCATCTATGTTGACGGAAAGGGCTTTGAGACCGGTTCACTGAAAGAAGCCGAAAATGAGTGTATCAGCCGCCTTATGTACATAATCGGGATTGCCATGCTGATATGGGTAACGATCGACAATATACTCAGCAGAATGGTCATCACTGTTCTGGATTTTCTCGGCTTTGACATACATACATCTATTTTCAGTTCGGCTATTTTCGGCGGAAGTGTCGAGATCATAACCGCCCTTATGCTTATTGCACTTCTGAGGCTTATCATACCTGCAATTTACCTGCATAAAAAGCTGAAAATGCCCAAAAGAGTGGAGTTTATGCGCACTCTGCACCACCCGTCAGACATGATATGCTCTATCTGCATGACGCTTGTGGTCTCGTCAGTTTCAAGCATTCCCCTGCTCTACAACAGCAGTGCAAAAGCACTGTACACCTACTTCAAGAACCTCAACGTGGATATCTCCGTATGGGATCAGAATGAATACGTTGTATACACTATCTTTAATGTAATAATTATCCCTATCCTCGCAGAAATGCTCTTCAGAGGTGCTATTTTTGCCGCGCTCAGGCAGTTCGGGGACTGGTTTGCGATAATCATAACCACCCTTATGACGGGTCTGCTCGTGCAGGATATTCAGGAATTTCCTGCGGCTGTACTTATCTCGCTCGTTGCCTCTATCGGTATGCTAAGGAGCGGTTCGCTGATAACCGCTATCTTTGTGCGCACTATCTACAAAATGTATCAGCTCGCAGTCGTGATAATTCAGGCAGGAGCGCTCGGCAACTCGAACAAAATGCTGACGACCTTTATCCTCGGAACTTTCATTATCGGCGCTGCCTGCTCGATCCACTTCTACTTCGTACTTTACCGCAAAAATAGTCTGCGCATTGTGAAGTACAACTCGGGAGTTTCCATGCCCCGCAGAATACTTAATGCAGTCAGACTCTTTCCGTTCCCGGCAGTCGCTGTAATGTGCCTGATTTCAGCAATCATCAAAATTATTTTTTAGGAGAGTGTATGGAGAAGTACATGAAAAGAGCCATCGAGCTTGCCAAGGAAGCTTTCGCAGAAGGTGAAGTTCCCGTCGGAGCGGTCGTGGTAAAAAAAACCACGGGCGAAATAGTCGGCGAGGGGCGAAACAGGCGTGAAACTGCAAAAAATGCTCTCGCTCATGCCGAAATAATCGCCATTGACGAGGCTTGCCGAACTCTTGGCGGCTGGCGGCTTCCCGAGTGTGCGCTCTATGTGACGCTTGAACCCTGTCCCATGTGCTGCGGAGCGATAATTAACTCGCGTATCGACAATGTTTATTTTGGAGCGTATGACTTCAAAAGCGGTTCAGCCACATCAGTACAGAATATGTTTGCACTGCCCTACAATTACCGTCCCGAAGTCATCGGCGGAGTCATGGAGGACGAGTGTGCAGAACTGCTGTCACAGTTTTTCAGACAGCTTCGCGAGAAGAAAAAGAAGAAATAGCAAAAACTCCTGCGGATATTAGGGAGCGTTGACACTAAGATAATATGCAGATTTTCGAGCATAAATTTTACGTAGACAAGGCAAAAAGTCGCAGGCAGGCTGTCGCCTGTCAAGACTTTTTAACGCAGGATGCGTGAAATTTTGCCGAAAAGATGCGTTGTTAGGCTTAGTGTCAACACTCCCTAAGTCCACAGGAGTTTTATTAATAATGGGATTCTAAAGGGTTGTTGACCCTTTAGCAGATTCCAAAGGCAGAGCCTTTGGTGGGACGTGGGTCAAAGCCCCGCAAACCCTCCAAGCGCTGCATTAAGCGTGTTTTTCCCTGCGCTGTCTCAAAAAGGCTGCTCCCGAAAGCGAATACAACGAGCCGATGTAGACAGCTCCGCCGATACCTACAGACAGCACGAGTGAAACAAAAGCCGAGACTTCGGCACGGCAGCAGATATCTGAGGTAAGATGTGCCGAAATTCCGCATAGTGCCGCGCAAAATGCAATTTTTACAAACGGCACTGCACTAAGTCTTACCGCCGTCACGCGCATATAGACCGCAAATGCCGCGGCGAATACGACCGTATATGAAACAGAAGTAGACACAGCCGCTCCGTCAACGCCCATAACAGGTATCAGCAGCAGGTTTCCGCCAAGTTTAACGGCTGTTCCGAGGAGCATTATTTTTAGCGGCAGCGAGGGTCTGCCTATCGCCTGAAGCATACTGAAAAGTGGCGCAGAAAAGCACAGCAGAACCATTCCCGGCATGAGAAGCCGCAGGGCGTTCACGCAAACCGCCGCCTCGTCAGGCTGGAGCGGATAGAGTACGCTCAGTATCTCACTTGAAAGCGCGCCTATCCCGAACGCTGACGGCATTGCAAGGATAGCCGTTGTGAGCAAAACCTGCGAAGTGTTGGCATTAAGCGATGCCTTATTGCCGCTTTCCCACGCACGGGTAACGCATACAAGCGCGCTCTTGCCGAGCATATTCGTGACCGAGGGCACAAGCGCAAAGACTGTGAGGGCGATTCCAGCAAAAGAGCCGTAGACAAACTGAGGGTATTCCTGCGCTGAAACCTCCCCCGGCAGCGCCGAATTTTTCGGCAGACAGCCCACAATAGTCCACATATCAATGAGCGCAGTGAGATTCGTCACAACTGCGCTCACTCCTATCGGCAGAGCGGTTCGCATAAGCTCGCGTGAAATATCTCTGCTGCTCCTGAGTTCAGACCGCGCCGCTCTATCGTATCTATCGCGTTCAAGGAGGCGGATAATTCTGAAATAGGCCGCTGCTCCGACATTTGAAAGTGTTACACCGAGAATTCCGGCAGCCGCCGCTATCGCCTTTATATCGCCGATTCCGGGGAACATCGCAAGCATGGCGCTCTCGTGACTTGTGACATATCCGCAGAGGAAAAGCCCTGCCGCGACCTTAACGATACCCTCAATGACCTGAGATACTGCTGTCGGGTACATATTGCTCATGCCCTCGCAGTAACCTCTCTCAACTGCGGTAACACAGCCGAAAAATACGGCAGGAGCTATCGCCGCAACAGCAGGGTAAGCCTGCGGACTTCCCGCGAAATACAGGCAAAAAGGTTTGGCAAGGAGGAATATCGCCACGCTGCCGACAATTCCGCAGGCTGAAAACAACAGCATAGCAACATGACGGATTTTTTCCGCATTATGTATCTCTCCGCGTGCCGCACTCTTTGCCGTCATTCCTGCAACTGCGGCTGTTAGTCCCGTGACCGTAAGCGCGTATATCGGCATAAAAAGGCTGTATGCACTGCTGAAATAGCTCATGCCTATTCCGCCGAGAATGTTGGTCAGCGGTATCTTGAAAAGCGCTCCCAGCCCCTTTGCCGCAACTGCCGAGAGCATAAGTATCACAGAAGCTTTTATAAAGCTTTGTTTTCTCATTGTTTCACCCCGATTCAGTTCAGTATATGTGCCAAAAGCCTCAATATAGAACCCTGACTGCCACTCTATTTGGGAGCAGGCTCGTTTTCTCCTCGCAAACCTGTGGATCCGCACATAAAAAGTTACTATGAATAGTTGCTTTTTCTGTAAATATGTGCTATAATGTAACGTAGACTGATTTTGTCTTGAAATTTACAATGAAAGGCTGGTCAATTTATATGGAATATAAATTTTCAGATAAAGTTAAAGGACTACAGGCATCTGCTATCAGGGAGATCCTTAAATTCACAGTAGACCCCGAGGTCATCTCTTTCGCGGCAGGAAATCCCGCTCCCGAAGCTTTTCCCAAAAAGGAAATTGCCGATATCTCGGACGAACTTCTCAGAACCGACCCGATCCTCGCACTCCAGTACAGCGTTACCGAGGGATATACTCCCTTGCGCAACTTTCTGAAGGAATGGCTCGGCTCAAAAAACTGCTTCCACCCGGAATTTGACGAGCTTATCGTTACCTCCGGCGGTCAGCAGGCAAACGAACTCTCATGCAAGGTTCTTCTCAATGAAGGGGACACTCTCCTCTGCGAGTCGCCGAGCTTTATAGGTTCGCTCAACGCTTTCCGTTCCTATAACGTAAACCTGTCTCTTATACACATCTCCGAGCCCACGAGACTCGACGTCATCTCGT
>UQEM01000174.1 GCA_900540005.1 uncultured Ruminococcus sp. | reverse complement strand
ACGAGATGACGTCGAGTCTCGTGGGCTCGGAGATGTGTATAAGAGACAGGTAAATATGGTGCGCTGGATTTTTGCACAGGATGACATGCCAAGCCGAAAGCGGTATTTAATCAGCGGTTCTCTAGGCAACGATAAATGATTTGTGGACATCCATGTCACAGCTGATGGGGGAAACGATTTTCAGCATAACACATTCCTCGCAAATAGTTTTTGAGAAATACGGATATTGACTGGATTCTCAATGAAAGATTGAAGCAGTGTGTCTCTTCAAAGATAAGGTTACAGGGCTCGAACCATACTTATTTGTGTTAGAAAGAGAAGTCGGCACACATAAAATTCGGTTCAGTGAATGCTGTTCACACTCACCTTAACGTGCTCTGTAATGTGCCTGTTTCCTCAAAGATATTATAAGAGCCTGTTTGGTATTTTTCGTACGTCCTTTCGGCAAATTTTGACGGCGACTGCGTTAAAAATACTTGTAAGGCGACAGTCTTACTGCGGATTTTTTCCTTGTCCTCAGCATAATTATACTCGAAAAGCCGTACAAAAAAAGATACTGAACAGGCTCTAACGAATTATTACTTGCTGCGCCATATACTCGCACATAGGTTTCATTCTTTTGTGCCTTGTAGCGTAGCAGAAAGGAATGGTCATAAAATGAAATTTAAAAATCTGTTAGCATCTGTAATGTCAGGCGTTCTGGTATTTGGAATGCTGCCATTTAACGCTGCATTGGGCAACGGTGAAAAAACTAATCCGATACAGCAAGTGTTTGAAGACCTTTCATTAAACGCAGAATCAATTAATGTTTCTGCTGCAAGCAGTAATTTCCGACGTCCGATCAGCAACGAGTCTCCCGTATGGATAGTACATATCGATTCGTGGAATTACCCTGATCCTGAGAAAATTATTGACATTGTTCCGGAGGATGTTCTGCCGTATGTTGTTTTTAACCTTTCTCTGTCAATCAACTATAGTCCTACGGAACACAGGTGGCTGATGGTTCAAGACGGTATTGAATGTGCACGATCTTGGATGAAAGCCTGTGCGGACAAAGGAGTATGGACAATGATTCAGCCTGCGAGCGGCGGTCAGTGCCATTTTCCTGACTATGCTGCCGATTATGATCTGGATAATACGATCTTCGGAGAGTTCTTCAGGGATTATCCCAACTTCATCGGATATAACTACTGCGAACAGTTCTGGGGATTTGACACAGAAGACTTTCCTGTAACATATCAGCAGCGTTACGATCACTTTGCCGCCCTCTTAAAGTTATGCAACAAATATGGCGGCTATCTGGACGTAAGCTGGTGTGAAAATCAGTGGGGGTCAGCTCTTAATCCAGTTGCAATGCTGAAAACCAATGCCAACTGGGAAGAAGCATGCCGTACATATTCGCAGAACTTTATACTTGAAGAAAAATATACTCAGCCAGGTTATATTGCTGATGTTGAAAGCGAGGTATATGGTGCTTACATTTCAGGTTACTGCGGAAATTACGGCATACGTTGGGATGATACGGGTTGGTCGGATTATCCGTGGAACGGAGGGGATTTAGATCCCCAGACTCACGAGCAGTATCGCCTTTCCACGAGTTTGCCGATATACTTTGAACGTATGGCGATGAACGGTATGACTGTTATCGACGGACCTGAACTTGTATGGAACGACTGCATTAAAGGCCTTTGGGACGGAACTGATGACGAAGGCTATAAATATCGTCGTTGGGATTTTTACGACCAGTGCAAAAATGCAAATCTTGATCTGATGCGTAAATTCATTGACGGAACAATTCGTATTCCTGACAGAAAAGAAGTAATTGACAGAACAAAGGTTGTTGTTATTCAGGATGTGGACTCCGGAAGCAATGATGACAAGTACTGTTCGTATAAAACGCTTTTTGAGGGCTTATATCGCGCTGATAATGACGGAAATTATAAGGATAATCATAACCCCTTCAAGAGTACGGGACGTTATCAGACGATTCCAACTGTATATGGTCTTGCAGATGATCTGGCAAAATCCATTCCAGTACAGATAAAGCAGTCAACAATAGCTTCACGCTGGAGCAGTATTTCTGACAAGCAGGCTGAATTTAACAAGCTTTATCCTGATTCCTATTACGCAAACTGCTATATTGCCAATAATCAGAATTCATGGGTTACTTATTATAACAGCAAGTTGGACGAAGGCTATAAAGGAGCGCAGTTTGACCTTAAATACAATACTTGTAAATCCTTTGATATTAAGCATCAGCTTTATGGATCTGCTTTTATTAATGAATATTCTGATCACATAGACGTTTATATGAACAACTATGACGAAGATGCATCAACAACTCTGAAAACAGAAAGCATTACAATTGCCGGTGCAAGTTCCAAACCATCATTTACAGCTAAAGATAGGGGCGTTAATCAAACAGCAAGTGTTATAACAGAAAGCTGGAGTAATGGTACGTACACACTTACTGTGAAGCATAACGGACCTGTTGATATCTCTATCAAATGCTCAGGCAATGAGACGGGACGCCTTACTTCTTATCCGCAGGCTGTACAAACAGAACCTTCATTCCCTGATTTCTATACCGGTGCTCGTCAGTATGAAGGGGAAAATTTCGATCAAAAAAATATTGAAGAAAACGTTACGAACGGCTGTCGTACGGATGTTACTAAATTTCAGGGCATGGGATTTGTAAAATTCGGAACCAAGGATACTGCTGCCGTTAAGGATACTGTAAAAACTACAAAAGCAGGTGTGTTCAAATGGACGCTTCGCTATTCGGCAACCTCTGATGTCAATTGCGTGGATCTTTACGTAAATGGTTCTAAGATAAAAACGCTTTCGCTTCCAAAGGGTTCAGGATATAGCGACTGGAAAACAATAAGCGAAAATATTAATCTCAATGTCGGAGAAAATAAAATTGAACTCAAGGCTAATTCAACTCTTCCCTGCTCGCTTTACATTGATAACTTTAAGGTCGAGGGCGATTTTGGCGATGCGGTAATTACAGTTGAGCCTCTTAACGGTAAGTTTATAAAAAATCTTATTGTAAATGATAAGGAAAATTCCGCTGATTGGTCAATTAACGAAAAATTTGAAAATGGTGCGCTTTTATTCGGCGACCGTGACGTTACTGCAATAGATATTCCGGCAAATCTTATAGGAGCAGAATTTGTAAAAACTGCCTGCGATTCAAAAATGTTTGCCGAAGATCTGGGCACGTTTACAGCAGGGGATGATACTACCATTTATATAGCAGTCGATAATCGCGTTATTCCGATAATTCCTGAATGGCTAAAGAATTGGACTAAGACTGACGATGTGCTTACAGCTACAGGCAACCTGACGTTTACGATTTTTAAAAATAATTTTAAGTCAGGAGAAAAAGTTACACTTGGTACAAACGGTGGTACTGGCGATAACGCTAACTATGTTGTATTTGCAAAGAATATGGAAACAGTTTTAAACGGCAAGCTTATTAAAAATCTTCAGGTATTCGACAGCGAAAATGCGGCGGATTGGTCGATCTACAATAATACGGGAGTAGGCTCTGTATTATTTGGTGATAGAGATATTACGTTTACAAGCTTCCCTGAAAATCTTGTTGGTGCCGAAACCGTAAAGACTGCCTGCGATTCAAAGCTTGTTACAACCGATTTGGGCGTTTTCACAGCAGGAGCTGATATTACTCTTTATGTAGCAATGGATTCACGCGTTACAAATCCTGTACCAAATTGGCTCAAAGACTGGAAAAATACCGGAGTCACAATGTCAATTTCAAATGATCTTACATATATTCTTTATAAGCATAATTTTAAGTCAGGCGAAAAAGTTATAATGGGTACAAACAGCGGTTCAGGTGCTTCGGCGAATTACATTTTTATGGCTGTTCCTCAGGAGAAAGTTATTAAGGGCGACATTAATTTGGACGGAGTGATTGATGCTTTTGATATGTGTTTGGCAAGAAAAGGCGTAATAGATGGTTTCACGAATACACTCTCGCAGGATGCAGCCGATGTGGATGAAAATGGCATAGTAGATATAAATGATCACAAGCAGATTCAAGATTATATTTTAGCAAGAATCAAAAGTTTTAAAAAGGCATAAGTTTTAAATTTCTAGATCCCTGCACTATTAAATTGTTTAAAGACTATTCATAATGTAATCTTTGCTAATGTATAGGGTTAAATTTTACTCAAAGTCTGCACCAGTAGATATAAGAAAAGGTTTCAGATTGTCTGCTGTGGGTCTGAAAAATAAACTGTGTAAATGCAATTTTCCCAAAATTAATGCCAATACTAAAAATACAGTCAAATAGGGCAACGCTGAGGAGCGCCCCGACGCAGGCTGCGGAATAAAACGGTGAAGAGCAGTGACAGAAATGTTGCTGCTTTTCTTCATCTTCACTGGATATTCCCAAAGCGGATAAACCTCGGGAGTTTGAGGGCAGCGCCCTCAACGGCTCTGCGAAAAAATCTCTGTAAATTCAAAAACTGTGATAAAAGTGATATATTG
>UQEM01000173.1 GCA_900540005.1 uncultured Ruminococcus sp. | reverse complement strand
TGAGTTCTGTTTTTTACTCTATTTTTATGTAACATCGTACACCTCTCGTTCAAATGATAGCTTTATTATATCACATGAGCGGTTAAGGTGCTGTTAAGATTACGGTTAAGGTGTTAAGATTTCGTTAAGGCACAATATTGATGTGTGCTACTTGCCCGTAGTCTATTGGCGCACCCGTAAACCGTTCCACACAAGTCCTAATAGGCATTGTGGAGCAAAATAACAACATACTCTATTGGAACTGAATAACACACAAAGACATGAGATTTGCTCACACAATCACTTCTCAGGGCTTTTCTTTTCAGACAGTTAGTTTACGTTTCACCGGCTCGTGCTGTTACGAGTGACATACCAAGCTGTAAATGTAACCTACTATAATCAGGAGGGCGGTAGTAAGCATAAGAACTGTCTGCTTTGCAAGCAGTTGAAGATTGACACTAATCTATCATTGTGGTATAATAATCAGGGTGATCCTATGAACAAAAACCTTGACCTGTTCCTGACCTTTATGAAAATCGGAGCGTTTACCTTCGGCGGCGGTTACGCCATGATACCGCTTATACAGCGTGAGATCTGCGATAATAAACAATGGCTGAATGAGGACGATATACTGGAAGTCGTGGCAATTGCAGAGTCCACGCCCGGACCAGTGGCGATCAACGCGGCAACCTTTGTGGGCAGCCAAACCGCAGGAACGCTCGGCGCTGTCTGTGCAACGCTGGGTGTGGTACTCCCATCGTTCCTTATTATCTCGCTTATTTCTTTTGTCCTGAAAGCCTTTCAGGAGTCGAGAGCAGTGCAGTATGCCTTTATGGGTATCCGTGCAGGCGTTCTCGCCCTGATACTCAAAGCGGTCTATACCATGTTCATGACAACGAAAAAGCACGCAGTTTCCTATGCCATCATGGCGGCAACATTGGTGCTGACAGCTTTTCTGAAAATAGATGCTGTGTTCGTTATCATCGGCTGTGCAGTGTTCGGGCTTGTGTGGTCGCTGTTGTTCAGAAAGGGGAACGAGCGATGATATGGATTGAGCCGTTCCTGACCTTTCTGAAGATCGGGGCATTCACGTTCGGCGGAGGGTATGCCATGCTCCCACTGATACAGAGCGAAGTCGAGCGTCACGGCTGGCTTACGCAAGCTGAGGTGGTAGATTTCATTGCAGTCAGCGAAAGCACACCCGGGCCGCTTGCAATCAATATGGCTACATTTGTCGGCATCCGCACCGGCGGAGTGCTTGGCGCTGTTTGTGCAACACTCGGAGTAGTCCTGCCGTCATTTTTGATAATCCTAATTGTAGCGAAATTTTATGAGAAATTCCGCAAGAGCCGTGCTGTTGACGGTGTGATGTACGGTCTGCGTCCTGCGGTGATTGGTCTGATTGGTGCAGCATTTCTGTCTGTCGGAATGACGGTTTTCTTTCCAAACGGTTTACAGACCACTGTTTTTTCGAGTGCTGGCTTTTGGCTCTCACTTATCATATTTGCCATTGGAGCTGTGCTTGCGTTCAAAAAGCTACACCCCATAGCGATCATAGGTATATCTGCTGTTATCGGTATTATTGCAGGATATGCACTTGGCTTATAATGAAAAAAGTCCGTGAGTTTTCGCTCACGGACTTTTTGTTATATGACTGTTTCCCCACTGTGGAGAGCAATAAGTTTATCACCCATGATCTCTTTCATTATCTCAAATGCAGGGATGCCCGTGCAATGTCCGCTGTAAAATACAGTATCAAGCTGCGAAAGCTCCTGCGCCGTCTGAATGATGAGAGCTTTTTCTTCTTCGGTATGCTCGCCCTCACGTTTCATCATGTGGAATCCCGTAATAACAAAGTCGGGATAGCTGTCAAACAGTTCCCCATATCTGTCAAGGATATTGAGTATGCCATTATGAGCACAGCCAGATAGAAGCCAGCGTTTGCTGTTCTGCGTAATGACAAGGCATTGCTCGTGATAGAAATCATCACAGACTTTTTCACCGTTTTTCACGCAGGACAGCTTTTGGTTTCCCTGCGGATAGCACCGCCTGCCTGTGATACGGCTGAAAAGAAACAGCTCATCATCAAGCTGAACATCACCTTCAATAAGCCTGACATTCGGCAGGTCGAGAATTGCCTTATCAATCCCGATATAGCGTTCGCCGTTGAAGTGCGGTTCGGCAGCCGACTTCTGCATAATGATCTGTGCAGTACGGTTCAGCTTTGAAAAAGGCAGAATACCGCCCGAATGGTCATAGTGACCGTGACTGAGTACCACTGTATCGACTGAGTACAAGTCAACACCAAGAACATCTGCATTCTTCACAACAGCGTCCGTCTGCCCTGTGTCAAGCAGGAGTTTATGTTTTTCAGTCTCAATATAGATGCTGAGCCCATGCTCTGCGATACAGTTTTCATTCCCGCAGGAATTTTCTACAAGTGTGACAATCTTCATAGTTCAGCACCTCTTGGCGGATTTTCTTCAAGATAGCGGTCAAGTATCTCCGCAGCAGTCCTGACAAACTTAACGCAAGGTCTTACCTTGTAGTATTGCTCCGATCTCTTTTCGGGAGTTGGTTCGCTTGTAACGGCAAGTCCTTTCAAAAGGTCACGGCAGACGATAGTTTCGTGCTTCTTGCGAAATTCCTCAGCAAGATACTGGATACGCTTGTAGTGCTCTGTTTTTATGGCGTGATCGGTTTCCGTTCCCTCGCCGTAGAGGATACCAGCCACCATGAACATAGCGGAGCAGGTGCCGCATACCTCACGCAGCCGTCCCATTCCACCACCGAATGATGATGAAAGCCTTTTGGCAAGTTCCTCGCCCATGCCTGTCACATCTGAAAACGCCACAAAAACCGACTGAGCGCAGTTATATCCCTGTGTGAAAAGAGCGACTGCCTTTTCGGTATGGTCATACTTCATCAGTGATTACCACAGCTATGGCTTCCGCAGCCATGATCTCCGCAAGAGTGACCTTCGCCGTGTTCATGGTGATGATCACAGGTTGGATTCTCGTTCTGCACAAGCGACTGTGCAAGGAAAGCCTGCACCGCTTCATCGGCACTTCCCGAATTGCCGCCATAGAGGGTGATGCCTGCCTCCTGCATAGCCATTTGTGCGCCGCCGCCGATGCCTCCGCAGATAAGAACGTCAGCCTGAGCATTTTTCAGAAATCCCGCAAGAGCACCGTGTCCTGCGCCCATTGTTCCAACTACCTGTTCGCCTATGATCTTGCCGTCAGCAACATCGTAAAGCTTGAACTGCTCGGTCTTACCGAAATGCTGAAATATCTGTCCGTTTTCATAAGTCACTGCAATTCTCATAATAGTGCTTCCTTTCCGTGCAATCTCCTCGGAGACCGTGTTATCAAGAGTATAGTTTCCGCCCGAAATGATGATGCGTCTGCCCTCGACCAGAGCAGCAGCGAGCTTCTTTCTTGCACTGTCATAGATCGCAGTGACAGTCGTTCTCGCCACGTTCATCTCCTGAGCGCACTGTTCCTGCGTTTTTCCCTGATAGTCGATAGAGCGTATCGTTTCAAACTCGTCAAGTGACATTGTGACCGTATCGTTTGCCTTATCCTGATCGGGCGCAAAGCTCCAGTAATCGGGATAACAGCAGATACGGCGTGATTTCTGTGGTCTTGGCATATTCACATCTCCTTTCTGACTTATGTCAATTATACCACAGATTTCGACTTATGTCAAGTACAAAATTGAAATTCTCGGTTGAGATTCACTATTGACAACTTGCCAACAAAGTGTTATAATAATTATAAAAAACTTCATATGGGAATGATGTTCTCCCACGGACGGCTTGTACTGAGCCTGTGAAACCGCCTATCATAAGCTGATGACTTCTGCGTTTTACGCAATTGTTGTCGGCTTTTTTATTTTATGGAGGAATTTCTATGCTGTTATCACTTGCAATCATTTTTCTTGTCGGGCTGTCTGCCGCTGCGATCTTTGAAAGGATAGGCTTGCCCCGTATCATCGGTATGCTCGGCGTAGGTATCGTGACAAGCCCCTATGTACTTGATCTGCTCGATCAGAAAATACTCGGTATATCCTCAGAACTTCGGCAGATAGCCCTCATAATCATACTGATAAAGTCGGGAATTTCGCTGAATTTGTCTGACCTGAAAAAAGTCGGCAGCCCTGCGGTGTTGATGTCATTTGTGCCTGCCTGCTGTGAGATCATCGGGTATGTTGTTTTCGCACCTATCTTGCTTGGAGTAGACCGTATAGAAGCCACTGTCATGGGGGCGGTGCTGAGTGCGGTGTCTCCTGCGGTGGTCGTACCAAGAATGGTAAAGCTCATCGAAGAAAAATGGGGTACCGGGAAGAGCATACCCCAGATGATACTTGCAGGAGCCTCCTGCGATGATATTTTTGTGATAGTTCTGTTCTCCACATTTTTAACAATGGCGCAGGGCGGCTCGGCTAAGGTCACGGACTTCCTGAACATCCCCGTATCCATTGTGCTTGGTGTTCTGCTCGGTGCGGTGGTCGGGATCGGGCTGTATCTGCTGTTTGATTGGTCTTATGCTCCCATTCAATCTAACCATCAATAAAAGCAGAGGAATCCAGGACCTCAAAATGATAAGCTAAA
>UQEM01000172.1 GCA_900540005.1 uncultured Ruminococcus sp. | reverse complement strand
GCCTGCTCTTTGTATTCCTCGTCGTATTCTCTCTTCTTTGACATCTTCGTATCCTACGTTTTTCCTTTTTTCTATTTTATTCCCTTGTGGCTTATCACATCTGTGCCCAGCATCTTCTGTACGATCAATAAAACCATCGGAATGCCTATGCTGCATAAAATCGAGATAATCAGGATCATATTGAGTTTCTTCTGGTTGAAGTGTGCCTTAACGAGCTTGGTGAGCGAAATCGGGATCAGCACATCGATTGCGAACACGATAGCTAAAGTAAGGTAGAAAGCGATTTCCTCGCTCGTCCTGAGTACAAGGTCCTGAAACGGATAAATAGATTTGAAGTCCACATACAAAGCAAACAGAAAGAACAGTGCATACGGTACTGCCTTAAACGGCAAACTCGGCCTTATCTCCTTCCTTGCCTGCTTAAGCAGATCTCTTCTTTCATAAACTGTTTTAGCTGTATTACTCATAATCATAACCTACGATCTCTTCTACGAGAGCACATATGCGCTCTTTCTCAGCCTTTACCGCCTCAAGCTCACGCTCGAGACAGTTGCGTGTGACTTTCTTACGGGAAATTATCTCGCTTATGGATTCAGCATGAGCTGAGTGTTTGTGTATCAGGTATCCAAGTGCCTCCGCTGTTGCATCATATATGCTCTGATCCATATAATTGGGGACACCCTCATCGACGGACTTTACCATTTCAGATGCTCGTTTACCAAAGCAGAAGCTGTAATACTTCACAAAGTCCTTGGGTACTACATAATCGCTTGTAGTCCACGAACCATCCGGGTGTTCAAAAACGAAGGGCTGCTCCGTTTTGTTTGCTTCCGCATCGTATGTCAGTGGAACATAGAGTTCCGGCCTTTTCTTCCCCTTCCAAAATTTCTTCCAGAATTTCTTCATTTAAGCTGCCTCCTTTATGTAATTGGATATTGCCTCAGATCTGATAATACTATCGCAAATGTCATTCACAGCTTTGTCTGCGTAGTCATAGACCTCTAAGTAGGCCTGATAGAAGCTCTTATCGGAATAGGTAACAGTTGAATTCTTCGAAATATCGACAGGCTTCTTTCTCGAAAAAGCTGCCCGGAGATACGCAGTAAGCTCACGCTTTGTCTGTGACTGTGCCTCGTCAAGATCTGCATGCAGCTTGACATATGTAGCCTTTATCGTATTGCGAATCGCCACAAGCTGCTCAAGCAGCTGCAAGACCTTCTTACGTCTTCTCTCTTCATATACATCCTTAGAGCCTGTAGTGATCAGTTTAATATCATCCTCTGAAAGCTGTGCCACGACCTCGTCGGCTCTTGTTCTTGCTTCATTGACCGATGTCTGAGCTTTATCTACTGCTTCCGCAGCTTTCCTGGTAAACATCGACTTTCTGTCTTCAATAAAACTTGAATTCACCTCCCCCTCTTCATTAATAGCCACAAGCCTTAAAGTCTTGTGAACCTTACCTGCTATGAAGCAGGAGAAGCCACTTTTGTTCTTGTTCTTATTCTTTGCCATAAGATGCACCTCCTTATGATACTCTATAGCCGTTATCGGTCTTTCCTTCTAAATTCAAGTCGATATTTTTTTCGTTTCTATTAATCTTAATAGGACAAAAACAAGGTTTTTTAATGGTAATCCTTCTCAAAGTATATATTTTTTATTTTAACATTTAGGTGGTTTTTCCTAGAAAAGTATTCCCTGTAAATAAATAGATTCAGCCACCTACATTTTTAGAGATCTTACAAAAAAATCACCCTGTTTTCACAGAGTGACTTTTATCGTTATTCATCTTCTACCTGAATTGGTGCACATTAATATTCTCTGAAACGTACAAAGCAAAATTCAGATGTTTTTACTGTACCGCTATCTGTTTTCTTTTCTACCGTTCTGCGCTCAGAACAGCTGTATACAACTCGAGTCCCTCTCTTCTTCAACATATTGACCACATGATATGTCAGACCGAATTCTCCCTGGCACATAACTGCTGCCGGAGCATAGCCGCATATCCTTTCAGCACACTTCATCGCCTGCTCCTTTATTTCAGATTCATCCGCTGATGCGCTTACTGGTGGGAATGATAAGTCTATTATCTCGCTGTCATACTTCTCTCTCACTGCTTTTATCTGTTCTTTGCTCCAACTGCTCGACGGGTGATTGGTAAAATTGATGAAATATGCGTTCATTTTATCTCCTCTTCTCTATATAATGTTTTCTTTTCACTTATCAAAGCGGAACCAAAACGGTCTCCCTTCATCTGGTAATATTACTGCCTCACCTCGTTTCAATGAATTGAGAACAGCAGGTGGAACAACAGGCATTTCCTTAGTTTCAGTGTGAACATTACACATCACATCAATTGTAGTAATCTCCTTTGTCTCTGTTCCACAACGATTGACAATAAAATCTCGTGTGCCACCATCGTGAGGGGTAATTACAATAATATCACCATAGCCTGCTGCATCATTCATAGCGTTTTCCTCTTTGCCTCCGTACAGTTTTATCAGATGACTATACGTTTGAAACGCTGCAAAAATGCGAATACCCTTCGATCGTCCTTGATCCTTACTGAGTTCTAAATATTCTAATCCTGATGGGAGATAACCATATTCGTCCATAATAAAGTAAAAGCGTCTTTTATCGTCATCAAGGAGGTCTTCACCCGAACAGGCTTCCTTCAAAGCAATGTCTAAGAATAGTCTTACCATATTTTCCGAAGATTTGCGGCTCTCATTATCAAAAACTATAAACAATCTACGTCCTCTGCCCTGATGCATAAAATTCCTGATTGAAAAGTTACTTTCTTCACTGCAATAATTTGAATTCATTATGAATAGGTCAGCAATAACTCTAGCCTTCTCCATCTGTATACCAAAGCTTGTGACATGCTGCTTGGTAGTAATTAGATCTCTCACAGCTACTAAGAGTTTCTTCATAGCTCTTTCTGCAAGTTCGTATGCGGTTATTCCTTCTTTTTCCGCAGCTTTCTCGATAACTTCAGAAAACTGCGGAGGTATATAGATCTTTACTTTACTCACATACTCATCTCCATATCCTGTGTATTATCGCTTAAATATTCGTCCTCGGGTACAAGAGCCTATGCTTCATCATCCGACCAGAAGCTGATATTGATCTCTCCACCCTCTGTTCTCATGTACTTCTGCTCCAGCGATTCGCCCCAGCCGTCACTCAGCTGACCGACGCAGTAGTCTGTGAACTTTGCCATCGACTCATCAGACAGCTCACCAATTATCTTGGCGGTTATGACACCTGTGAGTTCACCGTTAATTACCTCAACAGTACAGTGTGCTGACTGGACCTTTTCGGCTATCTCATCATCGGGACCTTCGGGATGATACCAATGCATAAGTCCACGCTCATGTTCCGCAGGAAGGTCATTTTCATAAATAAATGCGTTAATATCATCAGCATACCCAACCATATTGGCATTATCAAGAATGCAGTTCTCTCTTGGATAGCCATAGATATGCTGATATATTTCTATCGGACAGCAGAGCCTTATCTCATTAAGATGTGTAGCCTTATGCTGCTCATATATGACCTTCGCCTGCGGTACATACTGAGCGTATCGGGCATAGTCACTGCCCTCGGACTCTACAACGATTCCGTCGCCGAAGTCCTTGTCGTAAATGAGAATGCAGTGATACATATTATATTTACTGTCGAAGTACATGATGCCCTTGTTTTCAGCTATTAACGGTTCGTCCCTGAGAGGAGCTTTTGTTATAGCCTCAAACTTCCTGTGGCTGACGGGGATAGCCTTTTCGATGATACAGCCCTTGACCGCAAGTTCGGTCGGCTTTCTTTCAAGGCTCGTATTCAGCACCAGTTTATCTGAAAACTCCATAAATCGGTCTGCAAACAGTTTTTTTATGCCATTTATACATCTGACATCACTATTGTATATAGTTTGATAGATGTAGTCCTGATCTGAGCACTTGCATATTACAGTACACAAATTATTAAGCTCTGCGATCGTGTCGTTGTCGCAAAGCCTTTCAAGGATAGCAAAGCCCATATTTGTATCTGAGTTCAGCTCAATGACATACGGTTTGCCTTTACTGTTTACTTTCAGCTTCTCAGGCGGTTCATATCCGAGCTCCTGTAACAGATCCGACAGATTATCGGCATTCATAGGCAGTTCAACTGCAAGCACCTTATTTAAAGGCTCTTTCTTATGATGTATAGTTAAATCTATCATACTGATCACCTCACATTCTCATACCGATATCCTCTGACGGTGACTCTGGAGCCGCCTTAACTTCTTCCTCTGTCATAAGGTCCCATGCACCGCAGGTGTCATAGAAGCTGACGTAGATATCTCCCTCAGAAGTATGGATCTCATGCTGCTCGAGCCCTTCGCAGTAGCCATCACTTGCTTGTCCACGGAGCTCTTGCAACAGCTCGTCATACTCGTAACTGTCAAGCTCACCGCAGATCTGGCAGGTAAACACTCCCATGAGCCTGTCGCCGACTTTCTCAACGGAGGGGAATATGGAGTAGACCTTATCAGCAAAACGCTTTCTGTCACCGAGATACGCCATTATTCCACGTTTTTCTTCCTCGTCTGACTGATACGCCTCAATAGCACTGCTGATCTCACTTTCGT
>UQEM01000171.1 GCA_900540005.1 uncultured Ruminococcus sp. | reverse complement strand
GCTATTCGTCGGCAGCGTCAGATGTGTATAAGAGACAGGAATAAACTCACACTCGGTATAAGCCGCGAAAGCATAAATGAACTGAAAAAGCTGTATTCACCAAAAAATATAGGACTTATAAGGTGAATTCTAATTAATAAAATAAAAAAATGCACGATTCACTTGACAAATATTTTACAAAGTAGTAAAATAATAAATGTATGGAATTATTCTACGGCGAGGCTGTTTACTGCTGTGGGTTCATTATAATATACGCAAGGTGCAGAATGGAGAATTTTTATGATTAAGAACATCGGTGTTTTAACAAGCGGAGGCGACGCTCCCGGAATGAATGCTGCTGTAAGAGCAGTTGTAAGAGCCGCTATCAGCAAGGGAATGAATGTCTATGGTATCCACAGAGGATATGTTGGACTCCTCACCGGCGATATTTTCAAAATGGACGAAAAGAGCGTTTCAGATATTATCCACAACGGCGGTACAGTACTTTATACTGCAAGATGTCCTGAATTCAAGACCAAGGAAGGCGTTGCAAAGGCTAAGGCAAAGTGTGACGAACTCGGTATCGAGGGTCTTGTTGTGATCGGCGGTGACGGTTCATTCAGAGGTGCGGCTGACCTTTCAGCAATGGGTATGCTTTGTATCGGACTTCCCGGCACTATCGACAATGATATTGCCTGCACAGATTATACTATCGGTTTTGATACCGCTATGAACACAGCTATGGATCTCGTTGACAAGCTTCGTGACACATCTCAGTCACATGACAGAATCTCTGTTGTTGAGGTAATGGGCAGAGGCGCAGGTCATATCGCTGTTAACACAGGTATTGCCTGCGGAGCTACTGACATCATCACAAAGGAAGTTCCTTACGACCTCGATCAGATCGCTCAGACAATGCTCAAGAAGAAGGCAAACGGAAAGCAGAACTTTGTTGTAGTAGTTGCCGAGAGCATCGGTCACGCACACGAGATAGCTGATGAACTCCAGAAAAAGACAGGAATTGAGGCAAGAGCAACAGTTCTCGGTCACGTTCAGAGAGGCGGCAGACCTACTGTAAGAGACAGAGTAGAGGCTACAAGAATGGGTTACTATGCTGTAGAACTTCTTGAAAAGGGTATCGGCAACCGCGTTGTCGGAATCAAGGACAGCAAGATCGTTGACTTTGACATCCAGGAAGCGCTTTCAATGACAAAGCCCTATGACGAGAAGCTTCACCACATCTGCGAAGAGATAGCATTCTAAGGATAAAAAATCGGCTGCTGTACGGTTGTACGGCAGCCTTTTTGTTTCAGAATATGCTTTCAATAATTTTATCGGATTGCTCGGGCGAGTAACGCCACTTATTTATATGGCTTTCCCTGAACCTATACTTGAAATCGAGTACTTCATCATGTGAGTCACAACTGTCTACGATAACAAGCTTGACCTTCATCTTTTCGGGAATTATCGCCTTGATATACACGCTGACGTGCATACCTGCGGTTATACCGTCACGAGCTTCCGCAAGGCCTGCGAGATTGGGCGTAAGTTCTACAAATATTCCGTAGCTCTCAACGGAGCGGACGATTCCTGAGACAGTTTCGCCGACTTCATAGTCTGCTGCGTTTTCCTCCCAAGTGCCGAGAAGTTCCTTGTGAGTGAGACAAATGCGGGCACTTTCGTTTGATTTTACGGCTGCGTATATCATCTGACCGACCCTCATTCTGTCGGAGGGGTGAGATATACGCGAAACAGAGATCGTGTCTATCGGGATAAGAGAGGGGATACCGCAGCCGATATCGACAAAGCTGCCGAACTGCTCAAGATGTGTTACCTTTGCTTCGATAATGTCTCCTGCGCGGAGTTTTTCTATGTAGTTTCTCTGACACTCCTCCTGAGCCTCTCTGCGCGAGAGTTTCGCGGTAAGTGAACCGTTGGATCCATAGTTCAGCTCCCTGACCTTAAAACAAACGATTTTATTTACCCGTGATATCAATGCTATATCACGGGTTTTGCCTTCCGGAATACCGAGTGCGCCGTCCTTGCGTGAGATCACTCCCTTTGCGCACGGCAGGTCGATTATAAGGTCGTGTGAGCTGGTGCATACTGAAACTCTCGCCTCAATGATTGTGCCGCAGTTCATGGCCTCGGTGAGACCTTCTGCGGACGAAATAAGCCGCTGATTTACAGGTGTTTTGTATAAGCAGCCTTCGGGTCTGTAATTCATGATTTTTACCTCCGTTGTTGTAATATCCGGATAGTCAATTCTATGCCGCAGGATACGAAGATATGCAATCAATTTGCAGAATGGATATTAAGCGCGCCCATTGCATTGAGAAGTGCCGTAACATTGCTGACGGCATTTTCGGAACAAACGATACAGGCGTGAGCAGTTCTGCGCCTCATCGGTTCAGGGACGGAGCTTTCGTCAATCGGAGACTCCATGACTGCGGTAACATAATTATAAGCAGTTGGAGCCATTGGCAGGACCGTGAAGTGCGTTCCGCCGCTAAGCTTTGCGGCTCTTTCCGACCGCTTATTATACATGATCTCGGTGGAATAAATGTCCTTTGAGGACTCTCTTGCGCGTTTGAGAGCAAGTTCAGCAAGCTCGGAAGTCTCGAATTCAGCGGTAACTCTTGATAGCATATTCATCAACCTTTCTAAATTGTAAGAGATTCATATCTTTTATATGACGTTTTTATTGTTTTTCCACAAAAAGAATAAAATATACCCGTGAAATATTGATTTTGAATGAAATTTGGGGTATAATGTTTAATGTACGGTTTTTGGGAGAAAGAAGTCTTTTCGTGATGAATATATCTCACGCCTTTTCGGCATATTATGGCTGTATAAAAGAAATTCAAGGGAGGAAGAGCTTTGGATATACGTCCCGGTGATATACTGACGATGAAAAAAAATCACCCCTGCGGTGCAAATGAAATGTTCGTGATCCGTTCGGGAATGGATTTCAGGCTCAGATGTGTAAAATGTCTCCGTGAGTTTATGGTTCCCAGAAACAAAATAGAAAAGAGTATAAGGCAGGTAAAACACGCTGACGAGGGATAGCATACTGCGGCAATTCACATAACTATATTTTAAGGAGAAATACAGATGTTTGAAAAGCTTGCGGTAATGGAGCAGAAATACGAAGAGATCTCGGCACGGCTTTCAGAGCCGGAGACAGTCAGCGACAATAAGCTTTACACAAAGCTTATGCGTGATTACAAAAACATGACGCCGATAATCGAGAAATACCGTCAGTATAAAACTGCCGAAAATTCATACAATGAGGCTAAGGAGCTTCTTGACGAGGGCGGTCTTGATAAGGATTTCCGTGAAATGGCGCAGTCGGAGCTTGAAGAGGCAAAGTCCGATATGGATACCTGCACTCAGGAGTTAAAGGTTCTTCTTCTGCCGAAAGATCCGAATGATGACAAGAACGTAATTATTGAGATACGCGGGGGAGCAGGCGGCGAGGAAGCTTCACTCTTTGCAAATTCACTTTACAGAATGTATACGATGTATGCTGAGGCTCGCGGTTGGAAACAGGAGATACTCAGCGCTAATCCGACAGAGCTTGGCGGTTTCAAGGAGATAAGCTTCTCCATTACGGGAGAGGGTGCTTATTCGCGCCTTAAATACGAGAGCGGAGTTCACCGCGTTCAGCGAGTTCCCGAGACCGAGTCACAGGGAAGGATACACACCTCTACCGTTACCGTTGCAGTTCTTGCTGAGGCGGACGATGTTGAGTTGGAGATAAATCCTACCGATCTCAAGATAGACTATTTCCGTGCAAGCGGTGCAGGCGGACAGCATATAAATAAGACTGAATCTGCCGTAAGAATAACATATCTGCCGACAAATGTTGTCGTAGAGTGTCAGGACGAGAGAAGTCAGCACAAGAACAAGGATAAGGCAATGAAGATACTGCGTTCGCGTGTTTACGAAGCAATGCAGCAGGAACAGGACGCCAAGATCGCGTCAGAGAGAAAAATGCAGGTCGGAACAGGCGACCGCTCTGAGCGGATCAGAACGTATAATTATCCGCAGGGACGTCTTACCGACCACAGGATAGGTCTTACGATATACCGGCTTGAGGATATCCTCAACGGAAATCTTGATGAAGTATTTGATGCGCTTGCTACAGCAGATCAGGCTGCAAAGCTCGCAAATCAGGAAGCGTAGTTTTATGGAAACATTATTTCTTGATAATAGTGAAGAACAGCTTAAAAAAGCGGCTGAACTTATAAAAAACGGCGAACTTGTCGGCATTCCGACCGAGACTGTGTACGGGCTCGGAGCAGATGCCTCAAACGAGAAAGCCGTAGCAATGATTTTTAAAGCAAAGGGCAGACCTGCCGATAATCCGCTTATTGTGCATCTTGCGGATTTTTCACAGGCTGCTGACTATACAACGAGTGTTCCGCCGCTTGCTTATAAGCTTGCGGAGCATTTTTGTCCGGGGCCTCTTACAATAATTCTGCCCAAAAACGACAGGATCCCTATGATCACATCAGGCGGTCTTGATACCGTTGGTATCCGTGTGCCTTCACATCCGGTAATGCACAGGCTGATCGAACTTTCAGGCAGACCGATCGCGGCTCCGTCAGCTAATATTTCGGGATATCCCAGTCCTACTGTCTCTTATACACATCTGACGCTGC
>UQEM01000170.1 GCA_900540005.1 uncultured Ruminococcus sp. | reverse complement strand
CTATTCGTCGGCAGCGTCAGATGTGTATAAGAGACAGGATCATCAGCATACGCTCACAGATAGGTGCATACAGTCACGTTTATGAAATATTGCTCGTAGAGAGCCTTACGCAGTCTCAGGCTGCTGAGATCGTAAACTATATTACAGTTGAATAGCGCTGCCGCCGGGCAGCAAAATGCAATGCATTTGCCAATACATCGTTAGGCCTTTGAAGATGTATCGGTAAATGCATTTTCTATTTTTCAGGAGGATTTTATGAAACTCAATTCACTTTTCAAAACTTTTACAAAGACCGATTTTCTGCTGTGGTTCTCATCTATCGGAATTATCGTGGTCTCGTTCTGTATTTTCGACAGAAAGGGATTTCTCGCACTTGCCGCCTCACTTCTCGGAACGACCTCGCTTATCTTCTGCGCAAAGGGCAATCCTCTCGGTCAGCTTATAATGATCGTATTTTCGGGAATTTACGGCTACATCTCGTTCGGATTCTCCTATTACGGCGAAATGCTGACCTATCTCGGAATGACTGCTCCCATGGCACTTATTTCACTAATTTCATGGGTACGCAATCCGTTTCACGGCGAAAGCTCAGAAGTTCGCGTGAATACTATTCCACCTGTTGAAATAATGCTGATCCCGTTCATGACTGCCGCTGTAACATTCATATTTTACTTCATTCTTAAACACTTTCACACCGCAAACCTTTTGCCAAGCACCATATCCGTTGCAACAAGTTTTGCCGCAGCTTATCTTACGTTCCGCAGAAGTGCATTTTTCGCCCTTGCGTATGCGCTGAATGATATAGTCCTGATAATACTGTGGAGCATGGCGGCAATGCAGGACATCTCGTCTCTCTCGGTTCTGATATGCTTTGCAATGTTTCTGATCAACGACATATACGGATTCATAAGCTGGCAGAAAATGAAAAAGAGACAGCGGCAAAACTAATTGGCACAAAGAAACTATCCCTTGCGATTTTCCCCCGCCAAAAGCTCTGCCTTCAGAATCATTATCAGTTAAATCCTCATGCTTTCCTTACAAGTGTAAAGGGATAACTTTTTCCGCCGAATTCTATCGTACACGAGGCTGAAACATTCCGCTCATTATCAACTGTTACGCCCTCAACTTCAAACTGAACTCCGTTTGCCGCGAATGCTTCCTTAAATCCGCGGGCGTCCTGAAGTGATACAGCAACAGTACTTTCAATGCTGTTCCACCTTATGGCGAATCTCTGCGCATCGGCATCATAACGTCCAAGATAGGCATTTCCGCTGAACGACGCAAAAAGATAAATGTACGAAAGCTCAACGCAAAGCCCATTCACACGCACCTTTTCACGAAGCTCGTCCTCATACGCGCGCATGATCTCTTTGGCTTCCGCTTCAAACCTGTGCTTAGCCTGCTGACTTATTGCATTATATCGCTCCTCATATTGAGCCGAAGTCTCGAATTCGCCCTTTGGCTGCAACACACTCCTAAGATAGCCTGCGATATAATCTTCTCTGCGCTGTGCATAAGCCTCTCTGTAAGTCGGATGAGCTGCATAATCATTAGCTGACGCGTTTTCATCAAGGAATTCGGGAAGTTTTTCAAGTCCGTTCCTCACAAAGTTCAGCACAGGCGTCCAGACATTGCTCACGCGCCAGCTATAATACTGCATCATGCGCGGATCGGCAGCAAGTGACGGCGCACCATGATACACCTGATTATTTACTGCCTGCGGATTCTGATATTGCGCAGAATTAACAGGATATCCGTTATTGTACGGCTGCTGAAAATTTCCTGCATATGGCGTTCCGTAATTCTGTGCATAAGGCGGTGCGCTGTATGCCGCGGAACGTTTGAGATTCTGGTACTGCAAATCGTAATTGCCTGCAAATTTATCATACTCAAAGATATTCACGCTTGAAAATGCGCATACATCAACCATATCATGGTCTATGATATTCACTACTCTGCCACACCTTGAAAGATTCATAAGCTCGGGCAGCATAGCTGTTTTCCTATAAAGAGCCGCATAAGAGAGCGTAGTCATTCCGTAAATATCAACGTAAGAATTTATGTTGTATTTGTTCGCGCGGAAAAACTCCATATCCTCGTTTATTATGCGGTCTATCATAAGTTCCCGAAGATACGAGGTAAACTTCTGCTTTTTCTTTGTAAGCGATTTTAGCACATCGCCGCTGCTTTCAAGCGCTGCCCTCTGGATATCCGAAGCCGACGGATCGGAGTTCAATATTCTGAGCACCTCGTCATACAGGTACATATTTTCCCTGCCTGCAAATTCATTTACGATAGTGAAGTAGAGCTTCCAGTTTTCCACGGTAGGATATGTATCAATTGACCTGTGAATATCCGCAAGACTCTCACTGCATTTCCCTGCATGATAATTCTCAGCCGCACTGTCATAATAGCTTTTGCCGAGTATACGGTAATACTCACTTTTCTTTTCAAGAGCAGTTTTCTGCCAGTCCAGAAGTGCGTTTGCGGACGCTATAGAAGCCGCCTCATCAAATTTATGCTGCATTATGAGCGCCGCTGTCCACATGGCATAAGGTATCGGAACACTTCTGCGTGAATCTCCGGCTGCAAACTCGCAAAGGAGCGAGGAGAGCAGACCAGCCTCTCCAAGCGCCTTATTTTCCGCATGATATTTCGCATTATCAATGATACTCCTGCAATGATCACAGAAAGCATACTGCGCCGACTTGCTCGAACTTAGAAGTGCCGCTTTAATGCCGCTCAGTCTCTCGAACATTCGTCCGCAAGCCCGGATAACCGCTGTGCGTTCGTAAGTTATGATGAATTTTCCGTCATTGAGTCCCGACTCGCTGCTTTTTCTTATGATAGTCCTGCAAAGATCTTCATATGAAAGCGCTGTATCGGTATTGTCGGACGAACTCTTTACCGCAAATCCGCGCTCAAAAAAGAGCATTCCCGACTTGCCTCTTTTGAATATCACACCCAAATCTATAAACCCGAGCTTCTCGCCGAATTCGGGATGAGATCCGAAACCGCTGCCGATATTAAACGCTGACTGTGCGGGAACCATTCGCCAGTCCGTATAGCCTCCTGATGACTGAAGATACCCTTCCATAGCGCTGTTGGCAGTTACGTCCTTAGACTCGGGAACTTCATCAATGTGCAATTCCGACAGTGCAGACTCACATTGACGAAAAAAAAGCGCTCTTAAAGCCGAATCAAATTCTTCCATTGTCATAAGCTCGTTCATAGCTATGCCTCCGTTGAAATAATACTTGTCCAAAAACAAGTATCCGCAAATCCGAATATTATTACAATAAAATTATAACATACCGCTTTCTTTATGTCAACAATCGGAGTTTTTTACAAAACTATTTGTCAAAAATGTTTTGTAAACCCGAAAAAATTCTCGCCGTAACTATTGATTTTCTCTTGATTTTTAGGTATAATTAAGAATAGTAACTTTACACGAAGGGAGACTCAATATGACAGAACTGAAAAAAGCCGAAAAGAAACTATCATCGCTTTATCGGAAATACCGCAGCAAAAGAGGCTGCATTACCGAATCCGTTCATAAAGAACTGCTGATCCGTGCATACGAGCTTATCCGTCCCTTTCACCCTTATACCGATAATATCCTTGGAAACTATTTTGACGTGATGCTCCACCATTGCTATTGCCCCGACCTCAAGGGCGACTACGAAAAGGGCATGGGCAGGCACTATTACTGTTCGGTAAATGCCTCGGGCAAAAAACTACCCACCGTTCACGGCTATTATAAAAACGGTGCAGGTAAATTTGCAAAAAGTGCGCGCACTATGTTTGAAGAGGATTATACTATGGCGCTTACCATGTACAATGCAGGATTCTATGAGCAGTCCGCGGCTTATCTCGGCAGAGCTGTTCATATGCTCTCTGATATGTGCTGTCTGCCGCACGCTTCAAAGTGGACTTACTTCTCCTCTAAAGGAAAGCTTCACAAGGCATACGAGAATCTTGCAAGCGCTGTTTACCCCGATTTTGTTCCTAAGCAGCAGATAACGGACGAAACGCTGAAAATTTTCAGCCACCACAAGAGTTTCGGCCCTGCTTTGAATAAAATTGTTGAACGCGAGGCAAAAGAGGTCGAGCTGCTCAAATCCGAGCCGCTCAAAGAATTAAAGCTTAGGCTGCTTGCTACGGAAAGAGCCGTTGCCGCGTTGCTCTACCGATTTTGCAATGATATAGCACTACCTCCCGAGGCTGCTCACTATCTTGAACAGGGCATGGTATGTAAGCCGTTCAAGGACACTCCGAAACTCACGCTGAGGATAACCGAAAAGGGCATTCTCTTTACAAGGAATGCAAAGGCGGTTCAGATAAAGACTGAGAAGAACCGCACAGCCAAGCTTTTCAGAGCAGCTCACCGCTCGGACGGAGAGTATACCCTCTCCCCTGTTTATGACAGCCACGAGGGCAGAGTCATTTCGAGCAGCAAAACGGGACTTTTTCATTTTGACCCGAAAAAGAGCGATATTTTCTTCAAATTCTGATAAATGAAAAACGGCGGACTTTAAAAGTCCGCCGTTTTAGTGTATCAAAAAACGTAAATTTATAAGGGAACGCACTCACTTGCGGAGCGCTTTGTGACTGTTTGCGGGGCTTTGCCCCCCCACCCAAGGCTCTGCCTTTGGAATCCGCTAAAGGGTTATCACCCCTTTAG
>UQEM01000169.1 GCA_900540005.1 uncultured Ruminococcus sp. | reverse complement strand
TATTCGTCGGCAGCGTCAGATGTGTATAAGAGACAGCCTATATGTATATATTACCACAAAGGAGATATTTTTTCAAGTGTTTCTTTGAAATAATCATCAGAATTTCACAAATAATTCATAACGACCAAGGCGATGACAAACGGGACGCCGAGTACCGAGCTTCCTACAAGATTAAATGTGTTAAGTGAGATATCTATACCTGCATAGTTCCCGAATTTATTCAGGAGAATAAGAGCGGCTAAACCTGTTGCAGCTCCTGTTATTATTGATAGGATTCGTTTTCTGCGCTTTAAGTGGTATATCAGCATGGTCAATATTACCGCAGCACACGCGATTCTGAAAATTACATCTGCCGTCATTTTTTATTTCCTTTCATAAAAGTATATATCCGAGTGCCAGTATGAGTTTCATGTCTGCCCCCTCTTTCAAGAGCAAAAATATCAGCGCCGCTAACATAAGCTTTTCACTATCGATTTTATCTCCGACAAGATCTTCAAGAAATCCGCTGCGATGATAAACAGGCTTTGGGGTGGAAGCCGTACACTCTTCAACGTGCTCGCTCTCGGGAGGCGGAGTTTCCTGAGGAGGTTTATTCACCGGATAATCTCCGTTTTGTTGTTTACGGCAGCTCGGATTACGCGGACTGTAGTTTCCCTGACCGAAATTCATAGTCGGTTTGCTTGGATTTCGGTTAAGGCGTCTGCCGTCGTTTACTGCCATATTTCTCCCTCCTCAGAATAAATCTTCAAGCATTCCGCTTTCCTTTGCAATATTCCATACTGCAATGAGTTTAAGTATTTTTACCGCCTTATCTACCTTTTTCTGCTTCTCTTCTTTAAGATGAGGCTTCAGGGCGAGAAGAAGCTCAGAATTCTTATCACTTTGTGAAAATGCGCTCATAAGTCCGGTCAGTTTAAAGATAGAGCTGAGATCTGGCCCCGCATCGGATACATTTTCTGTTGAATTATCAGAATCACTTTGTACAGAATCCGAATTATCTGAAGTGTCGTCTGAGATCAGCATTTGCAGAAGTTCCGACAACTGCTTCTTACTCTCATCATCTGAGAGTACCTCGCCTATTTTCCCCATTAAATCATCCATAAGAATTGCCCCTTATTTTTCTCCCGAAAGCTTTTGATAAAGAGCCTTTGCCTGCGGAGTGCTCATCATCTTTTCCACAAGCTTGGGATTGTTTATTGCCTGCTGAAATTTTGCCGCGTCATTTCCGTTCATTGCCTTTACTGCGCTGTCAAATCTTCCCTCTTCAAGCTCTTTTTGCAGCTTTTCAGGCGGTACTCCGATTTTTTTGCTGACAGCTCCGATAAGTCCGGATAATTTCTTAGGGTCAATATTATTAATATTCATGATAACCTCCATAAATTCATGTCAGCCGCCTTATGCCACATTATTTTATTGAATCGCTATAATGACGGCAGGTTGATTTTTTCGTAAGTATGTGCTATAATTTACTATATCTTACGCAAAGGAGTAAATTGCTTATGCGCATTATTGTTATGTCCGACTCACATGGAAACTACAGCGCTGTCGAGAGCATTATCGACAGAAATACCGATGCTGACTGGATCTTTCACCTTGGTGACGGAGAGCGTGAGCTTGACCGATATATCACCAGTCACCCCATGATTGCACGAAAAATCATCCATGTCGCAGGCAACTGTGATTTCAACAGCATGAGTCCCGATGTCTTTACACTTCCCGTCCTCGAACACAAAATATTTGCAACTCACGGCAATCAGTACGGCGTTAAAAGTTCTGTTGAGCCAATCAAAAGAGCTGCAAAAGAAGAAGGCTGCGACATTATCCTATTTGGCCACACACATTGCCGCTATAACAATTTTGATAACGGATTTTATATTCTCAATCCCGGAAGTGCAGGTGCTCCTCGCGACGGAAACAAACCTTCATTTGGTCACATCGATATTTCTCCTGCCGGGGTTGTGATGAATATCGTTGACATTTAAATTGGTGTGATACCGCGTGTCACTTTCACTCCCATACAATAATATATTCACTAAGAGCAAAATATGTGCATACAAGATCCGCTCCCACAGAATCAAATTTCGTGGGAGCGGATTTGCATTATTATCATCGAACGACTTGTTTAATGATATAAAAAATCTGCCGCAGAATTTACGGCAGATCAAATAATTATGAAATTCTCTTTCCTTTACCTTTTTTACGTTTCTCAATAGGCTTTTCCTTACCGCCCATATCTTCAAAAATAGCTTCCTCGCCATCGTCAAACTCGTTTACAAGTTCGGGATTAACCTCACCAATGCTCGTATAATAGGGATTGATTACATATTTCTGTATAACCGGATAGCAGTTAAAGCAAGTGACAAAGAAAATAAATGCGGCAGGGAAAATAAGTATCAGTACCAAAAAGAGCGGAAGTGCAAACAAAAGAAGTAAAATCATTCCCACTATGAGAATTACTGATATAAACAGAGTAAGCAGGTTTTGCTTCATTGCAACAAATGCAAGTGCAAATGAATTTTTGATGAGATTTTTCAGCGAAAGTTTTGTTGCAATCATCATCAGGTAAATGTAGTAATTCATGATAATGGTCACAAGGAAAATACTCATCGTAAGTATCATCGGAACATACAAAAGCTTTGAATGGAACTGAACTACAAGTGCAGGATAAACATTCAGCGACGCGTATACAGATAGTGCTATGAGACAGTCAAAAAATCCTACAATTGCCGCTTTTTTGAAGTTGCTCTTAAAAGCACGGAAAAAATCTCTTAAAATAAATGTGTGCTTCTCGATAACAAAACTTCGCATTATTCTCATCATCGCCGCAGTGGCAGGCCCGATTATGATCGAGAAAGTCAGCAAGAGCAAAACTATAAGCGTCATCGCGATCTTGTAATTGCTTACAAACGTTATCACAGGAAGCACTAACGTAAGTGGAATAAAGAAAAGCATATACAGGAAATTTAATCCCATAAGCTTCCAGAATTTTCTCAGCAGTATATCAAAAAACAATGAAATACCTGTTTTTTTCGGAGCGTGCTTCGATATGCCTACTCCTGCGCTTTCATAATCCTTGAAAAAAAGACCCAATTTTTACTCCTCCGAAATAATTTAAGAATTGATAAGTGACGCTCTGAAAAAATAATTCAGCGCAGCGTCAGCAATTGAAATCAAAAGTGAAATCACTGTAAGAACAGCAAATTTTATACAGTAAAGTCTGAAACTACGCCGGCTGTCATCGTGCGTATCTCCTCTGACGATAAAAGCAAATATAGCTCCCGAAGAACGGAAAAGTTCTCTTACAGCCAACACGCTTATTATTATAACAGCTACAGCCTTGGGCAGGATAAGCACCAGAACTCCTGAGACAGCTTTAGCTCCAAAAAGATCATACATCATCGCAGCCGAAAGGCCGATACCGAATCCGCGATACATCAAAAGCGCCGCACCAAGGGGCTGTCCAACGGCTGAAAGTCCACCAATAAATGCTGCGATCAGTACAGCTGCCACACTAAAAAAAGTATTCTTCATGACGGCAAACAATGTGTTTCCGCCGTAAAGAGGCATAAAAAACTGATGTACGAGCATATTTTCGCTGTGGTGTCCCCTTTCAGCGTACATTGAGCCAATAATTATACCGAGAATAACTAAAGCATAAAGCGGAGCAAAGCCTGTCCTCAGCCTGTTTCTGTCCGTTATTTTAATAACACCTTTCATAATGCACCTATCCTTTCTTTTTCAAAGGATATGCGCATTAGGGTGCAGTTAGAACTTATTTAGAAAGCTCATACGCTCTGTTCGTGCAGCTTTCACAGCAATTTTTCACGCTTTCTGTAAGCTTGCCTTCATAAAGTCGGTCAAGACCTGCAAGTGTTGTTCCGCCGGGAGATGATACCATTTTGATAAGCTCATCGATCGAGTAACCGGAATCGGTTATCATTTTAGCCGAACCGATAAGACTCTGCGCAAAAAGCTCCTGCGCTGCCGCTTCATCAATACCAACGGACTTCGCATAATCTATGAATCCCTTGGCAAAAAGATAGATAAAAGCAGGACTGCTGCCGTTTATTGCGATTATTTCCTTCATTTTGTCTTTGGAAATAACTGCTGCCTTTCCGCATGAACGGAAGATAGCGAGAACGAGTTCAAATTCCTCATCTGTTACGGATTCGCTGCGTGAAAGAGCAGAAGCTCCCTCTCCGAGCAGAAGCGGAGTGTTAGGCATTACAAGAACAACTTTTGCCGAAGGAATGGTCTTTTTTGCAATAAACTCGTCACTGATACCGGCAGCAATAGATACTATAACAGTATCTTCGGTCGTACATGGAGCAATTGTTTCGAGAACGCCTTCAATTACCTGCGGTTTTACTGCAAGGAAAACATACTTGCAGTTTTTCATTACATCGCATTCGCTTGTACATGATATAACTCCGAGTTTCTCAAGCTCGGCAAGCTTGTCTGAACTCGGGTCAAAAGCAAATACCTTTGAAGTTTTTCCGGCTTCTGAACCGAGTATGCCCTTAATGATCGCAGAGCCCATATTTCCGGCACCTATAAATCCAATATTTGTCATTTGATTTTCCTCATTTCTGATTATTTTAACAGTTTCGCTGAGTGAAACTGCTTTATATTCATGTCAAAAATTGTATAATTGTATTTTTTTCATTATAACACACTATTTAAAAAAAATCAACCTGACAAAAGAAAATTTCAGAAAAGTATTGACACTGTCTCTTATACACATCTGACGCTGCCGACGAAT
>UQEM01000168.1 GCA_900540005.1 uncultured Ruminococcus sp. | reverse complement strand
CGCCCTTCCTTACCGTTATTGCTATCTTACCGCCTTATCGGCAGTCTCTGTGCTTTCATTATCGTTAAGCACCCGCATAAATTTGAATTTTATTCAAAAGTCTTGTACATTAAAGGATATTTGTGGTATAATAAAAATATACTTGTTTGCAAAGGGGGAGAGAGATGAAGCACTATTATCCTGATAAAGGCTGTCTTACGACGCTGAGGATAATCATAATTTTCTCTGTTATCATTCTTCTTGGACTGGTAAGATATTTTATCCCTGCGAAATTTCTCGTTCTTTCCATTACGATAGCTGTTGCCGTAATTGCTTTCTTTGTTATGTTCGTGTATCTGCCACTGTATTTTTCTTCAATAAAATACACGGCTACCGAAACTGAAATAATGAAAAGCAGCGGAGTTTTCATAAAGACACATCAGTCTGTAAGATATTCCTCGGTACAGTATACGTCCGTTATAAGTTCGCCGTTTTCGCAGTACACGGGACTTAATTTTATAGTATTCTTTGTCTATGGCGGACAGCTCAGGCTCCTTTTCCTGAAACAGAGCGACGCACAGGAGATCCTGCGATTCTCATGCAGCACAGTCGGGGAGGAAAAGTAATGTACCATGAACATCCTCTGCGTATACTTAAATATTCACTGAAAAACATATGGCTTCTTATTTTTCCGATACTGAGAGCAATTCAGAATGTGCGTATTGACAAAAACTGGATTTATAGCTGGCTGCGCGGTGCATGGATGGATATTGCAGTTCTCGGAGCGATCCTTATTTTCGGTTTTGTGCGCTGGCATTTTTCCGTTATTGATTTTACCGAAAAGGAACTTGTCCACCGATATGGAGTCTTTGTCCGTGCAAATACTTTCATACCATTTTCCAATATAAGTTCGGCAACGATCGAACAGCCGTTCTATCTTGTGCCGTTCAGAGCGTCAAGGTTCTGCTGTGATACAAGAGCGGGAATACTGAAAACGAACGATCTGAAGCTGCTTGTAAGCAAAAAAACCTGCGCCGAGATAATGAAAGCAATGCCGCAGGTAGATGAAAAGAATAAACTTAAGGATATACCAAAGGCAAGTCCAATGTCAATTCTGATGTTTTCGGTTTTCTTTTCGAGTGGGTTTTCAGGAGCTGTCTATATTGCGACCTTTTTCTGGAAAGCCGGCGATATTTCGTATGATATCATAACGCAGTACCTTAACCGTTTTACGGAAGAAACTGAAAAGCTCACAAATCGCCTGCTTCTGAAAATTCCGACAGCAGCCGCTGCAATAGGAATCTTCATAATTGCGTCATGGCTGATATCCTTTATAGTGAACCTTTTCCGCTATATTGGATTTGAAGTAAGCGGCGATGAAAAGTGTATGCGCGTAACATATGGACTTTTCGAGCGCAGGGAATACAACATCAAAAGATCACATATCAATTATACTGACGTAAGACAAAACCTTATAATGAAATTATTCCGTGCAGTTTCAGTAAACATAAGTTGTCCGGGATATGTAGCTACCAAGAATCGGCTTCCTGTTATCCTGCCTGTAAGGAAAGAAAAAAATATCGGCAGAGAGCTTGAGGATATCGGAGTGTACAGCGGAATAAAGAACGATTTTGCTCCGCAGCCTTCTGGAGTCGGATCATATATACTTATGCCTCTGCTTGCTGCGGCTGAGCTTTATCCTGCCCATGAGCTTATTGTGCAGATCTACCCGAAAATCTCGAATCTTTCAATGTTCATTGCTATAATGCTTGAAATACCTGTGATATGGATGATCGCTGTAAAATTTGTTGCACTTCTTTCAAGCGGCATAGCTTTTCGAGGAGACAAGATAATAGTACGCAGTTGTATGTGGACGAGTTTTCATACTGTTTCCGCGGCTAAAGATAAAGTTGCCAAAATAGAGATTCAGCAGAATTTTTTGCAGAAATTGAGCGGAAAGTGCAACATAAGCATATGGTTTGAAGGCGATGAACATAAGAGATATCGCATCAGAGCAATGAGTACCGGGGATACCGAAAAAATTGCTGAACATTTAAATTATGATATCGGAGCAGAAGTTCAAGATAATTCTTGACAAAAATGCAAAAAAATGGTATCATATATAATTGAGCAGACTATGCGGCAGCGGGAACGCTTATAGTTTACGAGGAAAGTCCGGGCATCATAGAGCAGGGTAGCTGCTAACGGCAGCCGAGGGCGACCTTAGGGCAAGTGCAACAGAAATATACTGCCGCCTTTATGGCGGTGATGGTGGAAAGGCGAGGTAAGAGCTCACCGGAGTGCAGGAGACTGTACTGCCATGTAAACCCTACCCGATGCAACGTCTATTGGTGCTTTATATCTTAACGTCGGCTCGGCGGATATAAAGTAATGACGGCTTTAGCTTATTGGCGACGATAAGCATAGATAAATTGCCGCACACGACAGAACCCGGCTTATCGGTCTGGTCATAAAAAAGAGAGAACTTTGGTTCTCTCTTTTTCTTTATGTATGCGAAAAAACTCTCATACCATTGCGGTACAGGAGTCAGAAGTTAATCCCTCCACATTTTTCGGTATGAAAAACAGGTGAGGTTTTCTGCTTTCTTGAACTGACGAGCGAAGTAGCTTTGATCGTTGAATCCGCACAGATGGGCTATCTCCTCAACAGATTTATCTGAGAAACGCAGAAGCTTTTTTCCGTAGTTTATACGCGCTGTGATAATGTGCTGGAAAATTGTCTTACCGTAGATTTTTTTATATTCGCGCGTTAGATAGAATTTGCTTATGTAAAACTTTGAGGCAAGTTGTTCAAGCGACAGATCCTCACTGAAATGGTCATCAATATAGTTGTGAACCGCTGCGAGTTTTTGTTTTAGTGCCGAATCAAACTGCTGATCTGAACTGTTAACGGTCAGTGCAAGTGTGAGAAGATCGACGAGCAGCTTTGAAGTGATTATTTCGGCGTTCGGGTCTTTTGCCTCATTAATATCTATTATTTCCGTGATCGCCGAGATCACTCTGTCAAAAAACGGCGGTCGGAAAACATTCTTGGACTGCGACATAAAATAATCATAGTACTGCTGGGAAGTGCTTCCGTTGAAATGAACCCACATAAGCTCCCACGGATCAGATTCTGAGCTTGCATAGTGGTGCGGTTGGCGGCAGTCAATGAAAAAGCAATCGCCTTTGACAAGCGGCAGAGTTTCACTGCCTATGGTTAGTTCTCCGCGTCCGGCCACGACTGCAACGATCAGAAATGACTCCAGATCCTGACGGTGTGTGACCGCTGCGTCCTCTGCTTTGAGACAGCCTGTCTCCTGCATATAGAAAAAAGTGTTTTTTGCGGCAGGCCCCGGTGTGCTGATAATGCGTCTTGACAGGGCATTGTTAAACGTTTTGGGTTTCTGCTGCGGCATAAGCAACAACTCCTTATAAGCTCCAATAAGAACCTGTATCCATAGCATTAACTGCACATCTTACTTATGAATAGCGGTTTAAGAGGGAATGGAGCATATTATAATGTCATTTAAATTATACCACAGCATCCGGAGTTTGTCCATACTTTTTGAAAAATATTGCTCTGCAAAAGTATAATATTGCTTTTAACGCAGAATGACGATTAGCGAAGCAAGCAAAGCCATAGATGCGATAAGCGAAACTATAAGCCTGCCTATATTAATCTTGTATTTGGGTTTCTGATATTCTCTTTCGAGGTTACAGATAAAGCGATTTATCTCGGAACGTGAAACAGCTTCGGGAAGAGTAACAACATTTGGCTTGAGATAGAATACCGCTCGCTCGAAATAAATGCTTTCGGGATTATTGATCTCTATAATTTTTTTGTTTACACCCTTTACCATAATTTTACCTCCTTAAAAAGTCAAAGAAAGTATTGGTAAAAGGAGTGACTTTATTCATTTTCTGGAAGATTTCTCATATAGTGGAACAGATACTGCTGTGCAATGCCGGCGTTTGCGGCAGCAAATTCGGGAAAACCGTTTGGATAGTAAGTGGCAAGAACTCTTTTTATCCACACATCTATCGGAAAAGCCTCAGTGCGGTGCATACCGAAAAGCAGAACACACTCCGCAACTTTTGGACCCACTCCGAGAATTTCTTTCAGAGAATTTCTTGCTTCGTCGATTGGCATTTTTGAAACAGCGGCAAGATCAGTTCTCCCGTCTGAAACTCTGTGCGCAGCGTCTGCAATATACTTCGCCCTGAAGCCACTCCTGAGATACGCAAGTGAATCAGGTGTTTCAGAAGCGAGTTGCTGAACACTCGGAAAGTCTCCGTTGTAATGCTCGCAGAGACGATCTATTATGCCCTTAATTCGCGGAATGTTATTGTTCTGGGAAATAATAAAGGAAATAAGGCATTCCCAACTGTCTTGGCGGAGAAGCCTGATACCGCCTGCAAAATTACAGGCTTTGGAGAGCGTTTCGTCCTCTGAAAACTGTCTTTTAAGCTCTCCGTAATTTGTGTCGAAGTCAAAGTAAACGCGCCATTTCCCGAGAAATTCGTCTTCAGTTGTATTGTGAAAAATGAATTCTCCCTTTTGTGATTGTGAAATCCTCAAAAAGCTATTGAGAAAGTGGCCCTCGTATGTACACTCATAGTCGCTCGCAACCTTTTTCCAACGGAAAGCCTGACCGCAGTCAAGAGTTTCGTCAAGGTCAAGATCCGGTTCAGAAACGATAATATCGCTATTTTTGATGCAATAATCCATACATTTTCTCCTTAACAAATTTGTAAAATAATAAATTAAAATAAAATACCGATA
>UQEM01000167.1 GCA_900540005.1 uncultured Ruminococcus sp. | reverse complement strand
ATTTCTATTTTATCACAGTTTGCTGACTTTTTACAGACTTTTTTTCAGAGGCTCCAAAGAGTATTTTCAGGATTTACTTTCATCAATCACAATTGGTCCTAAAAATCCTATGTCAATAGATGAAGTGAAGTATTTCTTATTAGCTAATGGATTGGATACGTCAAAAGTTTATATTCAAAAATCCAAATCTACTTATCAATAATTACAATAATAATGCCGGAAGTAAGTTCTTCCGGCATTAAATATTTTTAAGTTGTATCATCCGACAGATGAAATGAAGCTCTCTATTACTGCCATTATCTCATCGAAACGTTTTTCGCCGATGCCGTTTATCTTACCGATCTCTTCACGGAGCTTTTCAAACTCGATAGCACCATGCTCGACGCTTTTAGCACCTTGCTCATAGATATTGGACAAGACCTTTTCCATCTGGTCGCAGTTCATAGCCTTGATTTCCTTATACAGTGACCTTGTAAGTTCAACAGCATTCTGTTCTTTTCCCATTATATCTTTCCTCTCTTATATTACTGCGAGCTCTATTATACCATACCTGCGGTCATAAGTCAATCGACATTCCCTGAGATTCGTCCTCAGCCTGAGCTATATCCTCATTATTCAAGCCAAGGTAGCTCTTGATACCAGCCGCAACAGCTTCATCCGACAGGTCTGTGATCTCAACACCTTCTGCAAGGCAGAAATTATCAATCTCATTCGTGCAGTCGCTGTCGCTGAACACCTGACAGTAGTATCCTTCACAAAGTATCTCATTGCCATTATCATCAACTCTCGGGATAGACTTATCGTAACAGGCGGAGACATAAACGTCGCCATATCGGCTGCTGTGTTTCTCTGTCAGTTCTTTTTTAGCTTCTGATACAGCAGGCTGAACCACATGGAAACTGTCAACGCTGGGAACAAGTCCGAGCTGTCTTCCGTTATCGAAAGCGCAGTGCAGTGTTCCAATATCGTCAACATACACTACCTTTCCGACAGTTCCGGGTTCTATCGGATTCGGATCATCAGGCATATATTCGCAGCATATCCTTGTTCCTTCTGGATACTGAGCTTTTATGCGCTCAACCTGTTCTCTTGACGGAAATCCTTTCACCTGAACACCTCACATATCCATAGACATTCCCTCGTCCTCAGATTCTTCCGGATCTTCGGATTCATCGAGGGCTTCAACTTCGTCCTCATCCTCTGATTCTTCGTCTTCCTCAGACATGTCCTCGTCTTCAGTTTCGTCGAGGTCTTCATCCTCATCTTCGTCAGGCTCATCCTCTGACTGCTGCTTTTCAGCCATTGACTGCTGTTCCTCATAGTCACGGTCGAGCTCGTCCTGGATGAGACCGAGTACGAACTGCTTCTGTGTCATGTGGTGCCTGTCCAGATAATCCTTGATCTGAAGGAATAAATCCTCCGGCACCTGAAACGCCATTGTACGCATATTTCCCATATATTTTTCCTCCTTGATATTCATTTTCGGGTGCAGCTCGTCATCAAGTGCTTTTGATACGAACTCCGCCATTGTCATTCCGTTTGCTTCGATGTACTGCCTGATCTGAGCGTGCAGGTCAGCATCGATCTTTACTGTTATGCCTTTTTTCTCAGTTTCTGACATTCTCATCGCCCCTTTCCAAGAGCTTCTTCATAGCTCTTTCTGTCAGTTCGTCTGCGGTTATTCCTTCTTTTTCCGCAGCTTTCTCGATAGCTTCTGAAAACTGCGGAGGTATTGTTATCTCGATTTTACTCACATACTCATCTCCATATCCTGTGTATTAGCGCTTAAATATTCGTCCTCGGGGACAAGAGCCCATGAATCATCGTCCGACCAGAAGCTGATATTGATCTCACCGTTTTCAGTCTTCATGTACTTCTGCTCCAGTGATTCGCCCCAACCATCACTCAACTGACCGATGCAGTAGTCTGTGAACCTTTCCATTGATTCATCGGAAAGCTCGCCCATGATCTTAGCTGTTATGACTCCTGTCAGCTCGCCGTTTATTACCTCTACTGTACAGTGTGCGGAATATACCTTTTCTGCTATCTCATCATCTGGACCTTCGGGATGATACCAATGCATAAGACCTCTTTCATGTTCTGCAGGAAGGTCATTTTCATAGATAAATGTATTGATATCGTCGGCATATCCAGCCATATCTGCATTATCGAGAATGCAGTTGTCTCTCGGGTAGTCCTCAATATGCTGGTATATCTCTATCGGACAGCAGAGCCTTAGTTCATTAAGATGTGTGGCACGATATTGGTCATAGATGGTCTTAGCCTGCGGGATATATTGAGCATATCTGGCGTAGCTGCTGCCCTCAGAGTTTATAACGATACCGTCGCCGAAGTCCTTATCGTAAATCAAGAGACAGTGGCACATACCATTGCTGTCTGCATACATAACATTGCTGTACTTAGCTATAAGCGGTTCGTCCCGAAGAGGAGCATTCGCTATAGCCTTGAATTTCGAGTGGCTGACAGGAACAGCCTTTTCGATGATACAGCCTTTTACTGAAAAATCTGTAGGTTTTCTTTCAAGGCTCGTGTTCAGCACCAGCTTATCTGAAAACTCCATAAATCGGTCTGCAAGCAGCTTTTTTATGCCGCTTATACAGTGTACATCGCTGTTGAGCAGTATCCTCATCATATTATCCCTGTCAGAAGACTCATCAAGGACCTGACACAGCTTATTAAGTTCAGCAAGGTTATCATTATCACAGATCCTGTCGATGACGACATCGCCGAGTGGATCCTCGGTGTATAGGCCGATAAGGTAATTATGTCCGACATTGCTTTTGAGCGTGAGTCTCTCAGGGGATATGTCTATACCAGCCTTTCTCAGCTCCGCCGCCATTTCGTGACTGCTTTTGGGCAATTTAATGATAATATCCTTATCATTACTGAGAATATTTACTCTTAACATACAGCCACCTCACATTCTCAAGTCCACGTCTTCGGACGGAGACTCAGGAGTCGCCTTTACTTCTTCCTCGGTCATAAGGTCCCATGCTCCGCTGGTGTCATAGAAGCTGACGTAGATATCTCCCTCGGAATTGTAGATCTCATGCTGCTCGAAAGACTCGCCCCAGCCATCACTTGCTTGTCCGGATAGCTCATGAAGCAACTCGTCATACTCATAGCTGTCAAGTTCACCGCAGATCTGACAGGTAAAAACTCCCATGAGCCTATCTCCGACCTTTTCAACAGAGGGAAATATGGAATAGACCTTATCTGCGAAACGCTTTCTGTCGCCGAGGTAAGCCATTATACCACGATTTTCTTCCTCGTCACACTGGTACGCCTCGATCGCATCGCTGATCTCACTTTGGTACTCAAGGATCTCAAAGTCTGAGAGTTCCTCAGTTTCATCAAAGCATTCTTCTTCGTCTTCATCAAATGAAGGCTGAACCTCTCTCTGAACTTTAAGAGGACAATAGAACTTCAGCTCTGTGAAGTCCTTTGCCTCAACATGAATATCCGGCTGAAAATCAACGCCGATGTAGGTGTTCTTCGCTATTGAGATGTCATCTCTCATTGCGAGCTGCTGTACGATAGCATTTTTGACAAGGCTCTTGATCTCGTCCATGTCGATCATATCAGCCGACTTAAAATCCGTCTTATCGGTATGAGCAAGTTCAGCGATTTTTTCAACAGTATCCTTTATCATATCGTGAAGTTTCAGTTCGGGTTCGGATGTCTGGTACCTCTCGAAGATCGACTTGGCATCAGGTACGAACATGGAAAGGCGAGGATAATCAAATCCTTCAGCCTCGATGAGCAGTCCATCATCGCCGTGTTCATCAAGCAGCATTATACAGTGATAGGCTTTCTTGTCCTCGTACATAAGGTGCTTGGCGGCGGTTATCGCTTCATGTTCCTGATATGGGTTTGCTTTCAGCCGCTCAAAGTCTGAGTGAGGCAGAAATACCCATTTCTCGACCTCACAGCGTTTGGTGTTGTGATCGGAAGCCTTGTGTATCAGCTTACCGTTCATGTAGAATTTGTTCATCTGATTCCTCCTGTTACATAATTATTCCATAGACAGCAGGCGTGATCTGCTTTCTATGTATCTGGCGGAGAGCCTCCGCTGGCTTTTTCGCGTCATAATTGTTCTGCAATCGTAACTCATATTCCGCGCAGGAAAATTATACTGTTCGACCGCTTCACAAACCGCACAAATCGTTCACAGCGGCTTTAGCTGCTCTCGGTGGTGTAGTTTCCCGACCTGCCACCGATGTCGTCAAAAACGGCTCACAAATCGCTGATAGATTTTCTATCACTTGGTTTTCGGTGAAACAAAAAAAGGACTCGATCCCAGTGTTTTCACATTTCGTGAAAACCACTAAAACCGAGTCCGAAACTTTGTGTACTATTTTTCTTTGAAAAAAGTGGAATTTGCCTATATATCGACCGTTGAGACGTACTGATATTGCCTTTGTGGGGGTTCAACTCCCTAAAAAGCCTTAAAACACCCCAATGTCATCCCTCATTTTTTCAGGAAATTTTTCTGGATTTGGGTAGCAAAAAAGCCCGAATATTCGGGCTTTTTTCGGCATGTCATCAATTTTGTTATGCCATCATGGTGGGCCATTAGGGACTCGAACCCCAGACCGTCCGGTTATGAGCCGGATGCTCTAACCAACTGAGCTAATGGCCCGAATAAAACTATTCGGAAGCCAAAAAGACTTCCGAATAATAAGCTATTGTACCGGCACTGATTTAGTTTCCCGGGCCGTCGCCAACCAAGTATCATCAACG
>UQEM01000166.1 GCA_900540005.1 uncultured Ruminococcus sp. | reverse complement strand
CGGCATACGAGATGACGTCGAGTCGCGTGGGCTCGGAGATGTGTATAAGAGACAGCCTTCGATCTCGTAATCAACAGCAACATTCTTAGAAACGCCAAGAACATCGCCCTTCTTGTTCTTGATCTCGATATCCTTACGGATAACCTTTACCTTAGCGTACTTGATAGCTGAAAGTGAGTCTGCAACAACAGAAAGTCCTGCAACACCTGTTGCGAAGTAACGCTTAACTTCTCTGTCGTGGAGAGCCATCTGGAGGCTTTCGTAGCAGTACTTATCGTGCATATAGTGGATGCAGTTGAGTGTATCAACATAGAGACCTGCGAGCCATGTCATCATGTCGTCGTATCTCTCCATAACTTCATCATAGTTGAGGTAATCGCCTTCGATAGGACGATACTTAGCACCGACCTGAACACCGGTCTTTTCATCAACACCGCCGTTTATAGCGTAGAGGAGACACTTAGCGAGGTTAGCTCTTGCGCCGAAGAACTGCATTTCCTTACCGATTCTCATTGAAGATACGCAGCAAGCGATACCGTAGTCATCGCCGTGAGTTACACGCATAACGTCATCGTTCTCGTACTGGATAGAAGATGTCTTGATAGAGATGCCTGCAGCATACTCCTTGAATCCCTGAGGAAGTCTTGTAGACCAGAGAACTGTGAGGTTCGGCTCAGGTGATGTACCGAGGTTTTCAAGAGTGTGGAGATAACGGAAGCTGTTCTTAGTTACCATATGTCTGCCGTCAATGCCTACGCCGCCGATAGACTCAGTAACCCACTGCGGGTCGCCTGAGAAGAGTGAGTTATACTCAGGAGTTCTTGCGAAACGAACGAGACGGAGCTTCATGATGAAGTGATCGATGATCTCCTGTGCCTCTTCCTCAGTAAGGATACCTTTCTTGAAGTCACGCTCGAAGTAAATATCAAGGAATGTAGATGTACGTCCGAGGGACATAGCAGCACCGTTCTGATCCTTAACAGCACCGAGGTAGCCGAAGTACAGAGCCTGTACAGCTTCCTGAGCTGTAGAAGCGGGCTTAGAAATATCGCAGCCGTAGATAGCAGCCATCTTCTTGAGGTTTTCAAGAGCACGGAGCTGATCTGCGATCTCTTCTCTTGCACGGATCTTCTCCTCAGTCATAGGACGGTTGTAGAACTCCTTCTGAGCCTTCTTGTCCTCGATGAGCTTATCTACACCGTAAAGAGCAACTCTTCTGTAGTCGCCGATGATACGGCCTCTGCCGTAAGCATCAGGAAGACCTGTGAGGATCTTGTTTGTTCTTGCGAGTCTCATCTCATGAGTGTAAACATCGAATACACCCTGATTGTGAGTCTTGCGGTATTCTGTGAAGATGTGAGCGATTTCGGGGTCGATCTCGTAACCATTGTCAGAGCAAGCCTTTGCAGCCATGTTAAGACCGCCGTACGGCATAAGAGCACGCTTGAAGGGCTTATCTGTCTGGAGACCAACGATCTTTTCGAGATCCTTGTGAATGTAGCCTGCACCGTGAGAAACGAGTGAGGAAACAACCTTTGTGTCCATGTCGAGAACGCCGCCTGCTTCTCTTTCCTTCTTCATGAGGTCGAGAACCTCGCTCCAAAGAGTCTTTGTAGCCTCTGTAGGACCAGCGAGGAATGATGAATCGCCATCATAGGGGGTGTAGTTCTTCTGGATGAAGTCACGGACATTTATGCATTTAGTCCAACGGCCTTCTGTAAAGCCGTCCCATTCTTTAAACCATGTGTTTGTCATGTCTATCGGCACTCCTTTATTTTTTACTTTGCACTACTTATGATATCATAATGTCTGATAATTGTCAATCTGGATTATACACAAAAATATCAGAAAATACTTGTTGATTAAGCGCAAATTTTGTTTAAAAGCTGAAAAATTTGGTTGAAAACTATTTGGTTATTTCTTTTTTTGAGACTTTGAGACAGGAATTTTTGATTTTTCGGGTGTTTTTTGGGCAGGAGTCTCGGTTTTGGTAGACGTAATTCCCAGTGCCTTTTCGCGTCTCTCAAGTTTCTCAAAACAAAGCTTGTAGATAGTAGCTGCGAGCGGTACTCCGAGGAGCATACCGAGGATCCCGAAAAGTCCGCCGCCGACTGTTACCGCGGCAAGAACCCACACTCCGGGCAGACCTATCGAAGAACCAACTACCTTGGGGTAGATGAGGTTGCCCTCGACCTGCTGGAGAATGATGAGGAAAATGAGGAAGATTAGCGCTTGCATGGGATTTTCCGTGAGTATCATGAATGCACTTATTCCAGCACCGATGAAAGCTCCGACAATAGGTATAAGAGCCGTAATTCCGACGAGAGTTCCGCTCATGCCGGCGTAGGGGAGTTTGAGTATGGTCATGCCCACAAAGCACAGCGAGCCGAGGATTATAGCCTCAACGAACTGTCCGACGAAGAAACTTCTGAAAGTATCGTGCGCGGTGTGGTATATTCGGCGGATCTTTCTGTTGGATCTCTCGCTGAATGCAATGGTCATGATCCTTTTCACGTCCGTGTAAAGCTTATCTTTGCGCAGGAGCAGATAAGCTGCGAAAACAAATCCGAGAATGAGGTTGGTGACGGTCATTGTGAGTCCGCCGATGATTCCGACCGCGGAGCTTAATATACCCGTAACACCTATAGTGAAGAGATTTGTTGCCTTTTCGACAATGGAAGACCAGTCAACGTTAAAATCACTTATCTTCTGCTGTATTTCGGGGTATTGCTGAAGTTCCTTTGCTACGAAGTCCTTTAGCTTGACCAGTTGTGACGGGATCTCGTCATACAATACGCTGATCGCTCCTGCCAGTTCCGGGATAACAATGTAGAGTATCAGCACGATTATCGCGACAGTGATGGCAAATGATGCCACAAGGCAAACCGGACGGCGCGTGATCTCGACCTTGTGCGAAGTGGACTTCGGGAAGTAATGCTTTTCAAAGCTGTTCATGATTATGTTGAAAATATATGCGATGATGCAGCCGATGATAAGCGGTTTCAGTGCGTTGAGCGCGATCATGAAAACCTGTGCGATCTCAGCGAAATTCTGAACCGTGACGCATACCGCTACGGCAAGAGCGGCGATGAAGATACTTCGTTTGATTTCTTTTTTATCCATAGCGTAAACCTCTCTCTGATATAATTATACATTATGATTATACATTATTTTATAATATAAATCAACCGAATCCTGAAAATTTTACTGTTGATTTTGGCTGAACAATGTGATATATTTATATTATATACATTATATTATAAGGAGCTTATCTATGGTTGCTTCAGGCGATTTCCCCGGCGAACAGATATACAGCATGGGCAGAGTCATTATTGACGAGAGTTTTCATACGCAGAGTGCGGATGAGGCTTTTTTCAGCTATTTCGGCAATGACGTGATATATTCGATACGCAGGACTATTGACGACACTGATTTTCCGCGGATAAAGGACTGCATTGACAGTGTTTCGTCAGGGGAGCGGCGCCGCACGGTTATTCGCGTCAAGGGCATGAACGGGGATTTCCGCTGGGCTTTGGCGAGTGTGAGGAACGTTGATATAGGAGGCGGAGCGGCTTCATTTGAGATCGCTCTGAGCGATATTTTTTCGCTCGAAAGCCTTGCCTACGGAAAACAGCAGCAGGTCTCGGACTATCGCTGCACATTGAGTCTTATCAGCGACCTTGCGTTTGAGTATCGCTTTGAGACCAAGCGTATACGGATTTATATGTGCGATTCGTGCCGCGACATAGTTCTTGTGGACGCAGATCTCGAAACATGGCGCAGAGAAGCGCTCGACTCGGGACGTGTTCTCTCACGCTATGCCGAGACATTCAACAGTCTTTGCCGAGACATCAGCAGCGGAGTTTATCGCTTTGACTATGAATTCGAGTCATCGCTGCTCACATCGGGCAAGACGAGAGAATGCTGCCTTTTCAGAGGGATCACGCGCTATGACGACCCGAACTGCCGCAGGGTAATGGGAATAATCTCGTCAGTAAGTTCTGGGCGCAAGAGCAAGGACGTAAATCTTGCCCTTGAATCCAACAGGGACTCTCTTTCGGGACTGCTCAACAAGCGCGCGATAACTTCCGTTGCGCAGCAGATACTTGCCGAAAAACCGCAGTATAACGTCAATCTTGTTATTCTTGACATTGATAATTTTACAGATATAAATTCGAGTTACGGACATCTTTTCGGAGACGAGGTCATCTATACGATCGCCCGTATCATCAAGACCGAGATAGGTACACGCGGATTCGCAGGCCGTATAAGCGGCGGCGGTTATCTGCTTGTGCTTGAGGACACGCGTGACGAGACCGATCTGCGCGGGATCCTGCGGGCTATCCGCACAAAAACGGAATTTGCATTCAGCGATAGGTTTGAGAATTTCCGCCTGACCTGTTCTATGGGAGTTTCCACCTATCCTGTGGACAGCGCCGACTATGACGAGCTGTTCATGCAGGCGGACAAGGCGCTGTACATTGCGCAGGAAAAGGGACAGAACCGCTATGTTATCTATGATATCGCCAAGCACGGCCCCGTGGAAAAGGATATCGAGAACAAGATAGCTTTTCTCAGCAGCAGCGGAGAGACCTCCGAGAAGCTTGCCTTTGTGGGACAGCTTGCCGAATGGCTTGTACTCGGACGTACTCCCGATGTTTCCGTGCTTCTGGAGCAGATCCGCGTTTGTTTTGGGATTGACGACATATGTGTATTTGCTGTCTCTTATACACATCTCCGAGCCCACGAGACTCGACGTCATCTCG
>UQEM01000165.1 GCA_900540005.1 uncultured Ruminococcus sp. | reverse complement strand
GAAAAATCTGACAGCGCATCTTCAGCACAAGCTCTGTGCGGTATTGCCTTAAAAAAGGAATTTTTTATGGAGTAAAATAACTTCCGATTTATATATTGAATAACAAAGGGCTGGGAGAAAAATCTCTCAGCCTTTTAACTTTACTTGTAATGCAGAGCAATATGGCAACGAGTGTTTCTTCTCAAAAGTAAATGCTGTTGCCGCCGATTTTTCGCACCGTGGAAATAAAATGCCGTAATATACGAATAATGACATATTTCGCGGTGTCCGAGCATTATAATATTAAAGTAAGGTAAAGGCAATATCGGAGGGAGCGTTCATGCAGACCGTATATATTGATGTTTTGATAGTACTTAATGTATATGTAAATTATTTTCTGCTGCGCATTACGGCGGGAATTTCACATTTGCCGCTTAAATCGGCGCGGTGTGCGGCAGCGTCATTTTATGGGAGTCTGTTTTCGCTGCTGATACTTTTTCCAACCATACCCGCTGTCATTTTGACTGCAATTAAGTCGCTCGCGGCGGTAAGTATAGTCTTTTTTGCCTTTGGATCTGGCGGAATAAAGCGTCTGATGAAAAGCACGGCGATATTTTTTGCGGTAAATTTTTCTCTTGCAGGAGCTGTCTACGCGGTCTACTCGTGGCTGAAACCGACATCACTGCATTTTAACAATACATATTTTTACATTGATTTTTCTATAGCAGTGCTCCTGATAACCACAGCCGTGCTGTATATAGCGGTGAAAATCGCAATGATGATCTCCGGAGCAGGAGCAGGCGAGGGAAACTACAGCGTGACGGTAAAATACCGCGGAAAAACGCTTTTAATGGGTGGACTTGCAGATACGGGCAATGCCCTTATTGATTATTTCAGCGGTTCGGCAGTAATTATCTGCGATGAGAGAAGGGCGGCGGAAATAGTCGGCGTTGGGGATATTTTGGAAAATCTGCCAAAGGGTTTTCGCCTTATTCCGTGCTCCACCGTGTCGGACAGCGGACTGATACCGATATTTCGCCCCGACGAGGTAATGATACGCAATATAGACAATGGCGAGGAGAAAAAAGTTGATGCAATGATAGGTTTCGGCAGGAGCGGCGGAGAAGCTGTGTTCAACCCAAAGCTGCTGAAACTGTAAGAAAAGGAGAACAAGCATGGACATCATAAGAATTATCAGGACAGGACTGCGAAAGATATTTTCGTGCGAGGTCTACTATGTGAACGGAGCGGACACTCTGCCGCCGCCGCTCACCAAAGAGGAGGAAACGGCGGTATTTCTGCGGCTCACGAACAATGATGTTGACGCGCGAAAAACGCTGATAGTACACAATTTAAGGCTCGTGGTGTATATCGCGAAAAAGTTTGAGTCAACGGGGATAGGTATTGAGGATCTTGTTTCGATAGGGACGATAGGACTTATTAAGGCAGTAAACACGTTCTGCCCCACGAAAAATATCAAGCTTGCGACATACGCATCGCGCTGCATTGAAAACGAGATACTAATGTTTCTGCGGAAATCCTCGCAGTACAGAAACGACCTGTCGATCGACGAGCCGCTTAATGTGGATTACGACGGCAATGAACTGCTTTTGTCAGATGTGCTCGGAACAGACGATGACGTTGTGAACAAAGGAATTGAGACCGAGGCAGAGCGAGAGATACTGCGCGGAGCAGTCTCCGAACTTTGTGACCGTGAGCGTGAAATAATGGAAATGCGATTTGGACTTATTGACGGGAAAGAAAAGACACAGAAAGAAGTCGCTGAGATAATCGGAATATCGCAGTCATACATATCGCGGCTTGAGAAGAAAATAATAAAAAAGCTCAGACTGAAGCTTGAGAGCATAACATGACTCACATTTGAACCGTGCAGAAAATTTCTCTGTACGGTTGACTTTTTTTATACATATATGCTATAATTGTGATATCTAAAGCGGAAAGATCCGCCAATATAAAACGAGAGGAAAATATTATGAAAAAAATCTACAAAGCATCGGCAGGACTTGCTCTTGCGGCAGTCATGTCCATATCTGCAACAGCAGCAATTCCCGCCGGAATTAACACCAGTCCTGCGGCAGCGGCAGCGGACGACTGCAATGACGACTGGCTCCACGCGGAGGGCAGCCGTCTCTACGACAAAAACGGCAATCAGGTCTGGCTTACCGGTGCGAACTGGTTTGGTATTAATTGCAGTGAGAACATTCCGCACGGACTTTATGCTCGTGACGTTGACGACCTTTTGCAGAGCGTTGCGGATCACGGGATCAACATTATCCGTTTTCCGATTTCGACAGAGCTTCTGCTTTCATGGATGGACGGAGAGCCGCTTCCCGTAAGTTCGGTTCAGGCAAGCTACAATCCTCCAAAGGATGTAGTTGGAGAGGACGGAACAGTTACCAAAGCCGGAACTTACGGCAACATCAATAAGGATTTTGTAGGTGAGGACGGAAAAACGGTCAAGAACTCAATGGAGATCTTTGATATCATTATGCAGAAGTGCAAGGAGCACGGCATAAAGGCTCTTATCGATGTCCACAGTCCTGCATCACACAATTCGGGTCACAACTATGCACTTTGGTACTATAATGAAAATGCTGATGACGCGAGCGGAATGGCTGTCGGACATTTCAGCAATGAGCCGATAACGTGGGACGACTGGAAGGACTCAATAACATGGCTTGCTGAAAAGTATGCAAATGACGATACGATCCTTGCTTATGACCTGAAAAACGAGCCTCACGGAAAGCGCGGCTATAACGGCTCTGAGTGTCCTGATACAATAGCTAAGTGGGACGATTCGACCGACCTTAACAACTGGAAATACTCTGCGGAACAGTGTGCAAATTCAATACTTGCAGTAAATCCTAACGCTCTTATCCTTGTTGAGGGCGTAGAGCAATACCCAAAGACGGAGCAGGGCTACACTTATGATACTCCCGATATATGGGACGCTCCTGCCGACAAGTCACCGTGGTATCCGGCATGGTGGGGCGGAAATCTCCGCGGCGTTAAGGATAATCCCGTAGTTCCTGAGTCGGGCACGAGTCAGATAGTTTACTCGCCGCATGATTACGGAAAGTCGGTTTACAATCAGACTTGGTTCCAGAAGGACTTTACAACGCAGACGCTCCTTGACGATTACTGGTACGATACATGGGCATATATCAACGATCAGGATATAGCTCCGCTTCTTATAGGCGAGTGGGGCGGTCACATGGACAGCGGCGACAATCAGAAGTGGATGGAGCTTCTGCGCGACTACATGATCGACAATCATATCAATCATACATTCTGGTGCCTGAATCCGAACTCGGGCGATACGGGCGGACTTCTCGATTCTCAGTTCGGCGAGTGGGACAAGGACAAGTATGAACTGTTCGAGCTGTCATTGTGGCAGACCCTTGACAGTGGAAAGTACATCGGACTCGATCACAAGACTGCTCTCGGAGCAAATGGACTTTCACTTGATGACTTCTACACAAACTATGCAGCAAGCGAGGGAAGCAACATAAACGGCGGAACTAAAATCGGAGAAGATCCGACTTCATCGTCAACAACTTCGACAACAAGCGGCGATGTTTATTACGGAGATGCCAACTGTGACGGTAAGGTAGATCTGTCGGATGCTGTTATGATACTTCAGGCAATCTCAAATACCGATAAGTACGGTGTTGGCGGCACAGATCCCAACTGCATTACGGAGGAGGGTGTAAAGAACGGAGACTGCTCAAATGTGGGCGACGGTATAACTGCAAGGGACGCATTGGCTGTCCAGAAGTTTGCCATCGGACTTATTACTCTCCCAGAAGAATAATTTCAGACTGCGCAGAATTTACCTCTGCGCAGTTTTTTAGAGCGTGTTCACATAAAATGCTTGTGCAGGATATCTACGCAAACAAGGCAAAAATTCGCAGGCACATATGGCAAGAATTTTTAACGCTGTTGGCGTGGGATTATGCCGACTAATTCGGAAGTGCAGAAACCAGTGCAACAAACTTGCTTTATCTCGGCAAATGTGATATAATAGCAATATAATTGCCGCAACATTGGCAGTGCGGCGTATTTATTAACATTTACGATTATTGCAAGAGGTGGTAATGCCATGAATAATGAGATAGAAGAGAAGATAAATAAACTCATAAAAAAGCTCATTTGCGACTATGAGTGCGGAAGAACGATCGACGAAGTAAAGACGTTCGACCACCCTGACGAAGAAGTGGTCATTGAAATAATAGGCAGTCTGAGAAAGATACTTTTCCCGGGATATTACCGCAACAAAAGCTACAGAGTATATACAGTCCGTAACAATGTTTCTATGCTTACCGAGGACGTGGCGTTCAAGCTGATAAATCAGATAAGGATAGTCCTGCGTTATGATGAAAAGTATGAAAATGCCGATGAGTCGGTAATTACCGAAAAGGCTGAGGAGATAACGTTTGAGTTTCTCGGCAAACTCCCAAAGATCCGTGAATATGTCGAGACTGATGTTCAGGCAGCATTTGACGGAGACCCTGCTGCATACAATAAGGACGAGATAATTTACTCATATCCCGGACTTTATGCAATTATTGTAAACAGACTCGCGCATGAATTGTTTTTGCTCGGAGTTCCGCTCATTCCACGAATCATGACGGAACACGCTCACAGCAAAACGGGTATTGATATTCACCCGGGAGCTTCTATAGGCAGGTACTTCTTTATCGATCACGGAACAGGCATTGTTATCGGCGAAACCACGACAATTGGCGATAATGTCAAGGTTTATCAGGGAGTAACGCTCGGAGCACTCTCGACACGCGGTGGACAGTCTCTCAAGAATAAGAAGCGTCACCCCACTATTGCTGTCTCTTATACACATCTGACGCTGCCGACGAATAGCCTTGTGT
>UQEM01000164.1 GCA_900540005.1 uncultured Ruminococcus sp. | reverse complement strand
GCCCCGCATATAACCTCAAAGCGCTCCGCAAAGGGTGAATTAAAAAACAGTCCGGCGGACTGTTTTTTAAGAGGGAACGCCCTGCAAGAGAGGGCGTTCCCTTATAAAAGTATCTTTTTGGGCATACAAAAGGACGCTGTTTTAAAGCGTCCTTTTTACGTCTGTTTTATCATCGCTGTCATCCGGCAAGTTGTCAATTTCCGGAATGTCAATCATTCCCGAGCCGTCATCGTGATATCTGTACTTGCTGCGTTTCTCGGCTTCCTGAGCCTCGATAGCATACTTTTCCTGTTCGAGATCGCTGCGATAGTGTTCTATGAAGTCCATGCCGCCCGTGAGACTGCCCATGTATTCACGGTGTTTTGAGGGCAGCCCCTGTTTCTCACGGCGCGCATCAATAATATAAAAAACTATCCTTATTATTATCAGAGTTATAAGAACGATCAATCTGTACATTTTCATTTTACCCCAAATGGCTGAGATAAGCTCAGCCGCTATTATCATCTAAGTCGGAAGTTCCCCAAATTTCGGCAGATGGTTATTCAGCTCCGTTATTCGCTGTGTCAGTCGATTGTGATGAAGCGGAAGATGGATCATCAATATTTACGTCAATGAGAAGTCCGTTGCTGTCGCTGCCGGTAACTTTGGGCATAACGCCGTTCCACTTCTGGATCTGCTCGTATGCAATTACCTTTTCCGAGAGTGAATCCTCAATGAGCTTGTTTGCGTCTGCCTGAGCCTGAGCTTCAGCAAGAATAGCCTCTGCCTCGGCGTTTGCGGCAATTACCTTCTGCTTTGCGTCTGCCTCTGCAATGACGATAGCCTGTTCCTGTTCGGTCTGCGTTTTGAGAAGATTCTGCTCAGCGACCTGTTTTGCCTCGATAGCATTATTATACTCCGATGAAAAGTCAAAGTCAACTATGTTGAACTTCTCTATGTAGATACCGTAGCTGTTAAGTCTTTCGCCGAGTGCGTCCTTTACCTCATCACCGACAGTCTGGCGCTTTGTGATAAGCTCCTCTGCGGTATACTTGGAAGTAACCGACTTCATGCACTCCTGAACGGCAGGCGTGATGAGAATGGTCTGATACTCAATACCTACGTCCTTGTACATATCCGCGGACTTATCAGAAACGAGACGATAGTTTACCGCTATCGTACTGCTTATGGTCTGGAGGTCTTTTGAAACAGCCGACGAGGGTGTTTCGTAAACCTGTATCTTATTGGACATATCCTCTACGTCCTGAATGAACGGTATTTTCAGGTGAAAGCCTTCTGACATTGAGTTCTGTGAGACTTTTCCCAGAGTGAGCACAACGCCTGTGCTGCCGGCGGGGACAATGGTGAAAGAAGCCGCCGCGAGTACAGCGACTGCCGCTGCCAGAGCGATCCACTTTACGCCCTTGAACTTTCTCTTTACAGAGCCGTCTTTGTTGAGTTCTTCAAATTTAATAGCCATAATAAATCTCCTCAGAGTCTGCTCATCATATCTCGGCATACGCCGCGATACTGAACGTTCCCTCAATTATCAGCGGTTAAGTTCTTCAAGGATAGGGGAAAGTCCCTTCTCCATTTCGGTAATGAGACAGCCGCTTCTGTATGCCATTACCATTACATACATTGCCTTGCAGAGCTTTTCGCCGTCAGCTATTTCGTCAGTATTTTCGCTGACTTCGTTCTCGATAAGACTTCTTACCGATCCGCTGTCGAAAGCTCCCTTATCCTCTGCCGTGAAAATGATCCTGCAAAGAATATTGTAGAGCAGGATATCGGCGATTATATCGTCGGAAGTGTCCTCAACATCGCCGTTGACATACCGCATCAGCGCGGCGATGTCCTCAAGCTTCATTGCTCTGCGCAGCATATTTATGATGAGTATTCGCAGGACTTGCTTTTCCGAGTATTTTTTGCCCCTTGTTGCTGATACCCAGCCGCGCTTTATCCAGTTCTGAATGGTTGTACCTTCAAGTCCTGTAAGCTTTGAAAGCTGTGAGAGCGTAAGTCCGCCCGTAGCTTCGAGCACGGGTGAGATAACGGAAAAAGCTGATTCTCTTGCCTGTTCTGTGAATTTCATAGTAGTACCGGGAATTATTCGGTTCACGTTCTGTGTCTCCTTTCATGTGATGATATGATTATATCATAAGTTCTTATGAACTTCAAACACGTTCTTGGAATAATTTTCTTTCAAAGTTCGGATTTTTTAATATTTATCGTGTAAAATCTCATGATTTCACACTGATTCGCATTATTTCACGGATCATCATAACTTCCGCCTGAAAAAGCAGTAATACATAATAATCGCCGCAATTAATGCTTATGAAAGCCGCTCTAATTCTTTATGGCGGATTCTGCGCATATTATTAATAAATCAATTTGTAAAGGTGGGATAGTTTTGAAGTCAGACCCCGGACAGCGCGCTGTCATATTGGGAAAGTACATAATTGAAAATAGAGCAACGGTTCGCGCCGCTGCAAAAGCATTCGGAATATCCAAGAGTACAGTTCACAAGGACGTGAGTCAAAGGCTGAAAACCGAGGACTCAACGCTGTATTCGCAGGTAAAGGAGATCCTTGAGATCAACAAGCAGGAAAGGCACATACGCGGCGGACTCGCCACCAAGCGAAAATATGCCGAGCTTCACCATGAGAAAAGCAGGGTGTAGAGCGCTGTCTGCAATGCGGCAGTTTAATGTGAAAAAGCAGTTCCCATAAGTGTTCTGCTCATAATGAAGTTTAAGCACAGCACCTCCGGTCGTTGGATCAGAGGTGCTGTGGCATTTTATTGACAACGGGTGTGCTTTACTGTATAATGGGTATTAAGATAAATCAGAGTTTGTGAGGGTAATTATGATAAATTTTTTGAATGATATAAGGAATGCAGAAAATCCAATATCCAATAATAGAAAACTTATAAATACCATAGCGATATTGTTTCTCGGAATAGCTTTGGGAACTTTCTCAAAATATCTGGATTTTCGTCAAACTGAACTTCCAGGTGTGCTTATGGCAATAAATGGAGTCTTAGATATTGGTAATTTTCTTGGGCGTTTTGCAATCTGGATATTGATTGCACTGTGTATTTCTATTTATAGCAATTCTGCAATAAGAGCAAGCATCAATGTTTTTGTATTCTTTGTTGGTATGGTTGCAAGCTACTATTTGTATTCAAACTATATTGCAGGATTTTTCCCAAGAAGTTATGCGATGATTTGGTTTGGATTTACAGCTGTTTCTCCATTATTGGCTTTTGTCTGTTGGTATGCAAAGGGGAAAAGCAAACTGGCATTTATACTATCAGCACTGATTTTGGCAGTATTGTTCAATATGTGCTTTGTATATGGATGCTGGTATTTTAATGCAAAATCTGTTTTGGAAGTGATAGTCTTTATTATTGGACTTATTGTTTTGAGGAGAGACACATTGAGGAGTTCTGCGCTAATGGGAACGATTAGTATAGTTCTTGCAGTTTTACTTGATATGGTTATTCCATTTCATTTTGGATAAACAACTTCCAGTTTATGCTACTAATACACCAACAAAAATACTCCCGAAAGCAGTTTGAAAAGTTGCTTTCGGGAGTAAAATTTTAATAATGCCGCTTAGACATAAATGCTGTTATCAGCGGATAGCCCATACATTTTCAGCGTAGTCGGCAATGGTTCTGTCTGCGCTGAATTTGCCCGCATTGCACATATTGAGCCACTGCTTCTTAGCAAAGGCAAGTCTGTCGGAGCTGTAATCGTTTATGCAGCGGAGCTTTGTCTCGACATAGCTCTCGATATCGCCGAGGAGATAGTAGTGGTCGGGAGCGTGCCAGCTTGCGCCATCGAGCAGGGAAGTGTAAAGCTCGCGGAAATCGCCGCTGCCGCCGTCCGAAACAGTTCCGTCAATGAGAGAGGAAACCACCTTCTTGATCTTCTTGTTTTCGGAGAATACCTTGCGGCTGTCGTAGGTGGGAACTATTTTTTCGAGTTCCTCAACACGCGCGCCAAAGACGTAGTTGTTTTCCTCACCCGCTTCCTGAACGATCTCGATGTTAGCGCCGTCGTAAGTGCCGAGAGTTACCGCGCCGTTGAGCATGAGTTTCATGTTGCCCGTGCCCGAAGCCTCTGTGCCGGCTGTAGATATCTGCTCGGAGACATCAGCCGCCGCAACAAGCTTTTCTGCGTATGAAACATTGTAATTCTGAACGAAAACGACCTTGATAAGATCCTTGGTGCCGGGGTCGGAGGAGACAAGTTTTGCAATCTCGTTGATATACTTGATGATAGCCTTTGCTCTCCTGTAGCCCGGAGCAGACTTTGCGCCGAATATAAACGTTGTCGGGGTAAAGTTCCTGATACTGCCGTCCTTGATACCGTAGTATATCCAGAGGATCGAGAACGCGTTGAGGAGCTGTCTCTTGTACTCGTGCAGGCGCTTTATCTGAATATCAAAAACAGATCCGGGGGCAACTTCAACACCGTCATGAGCCTTTATAAAGTCTGCAAGCTGAGACTTTTTGGTCTGCTTGATGTCGATAAAGCGGCGGAGTATTGCCTCGTCATCTGCGTACTTTTCAAGTGCGCGGAGTTTGTCAAGATCAGTTATCCATTCGTCACTGCCGAGAAGCTCGGTGATGAGCGCTGAAAGCTCCATATTGCAGAGTGCGAGCCAGCGGCGCTGAGTGATTCCGTTTGTCTCGTTGAGGAAACGCTCGGGATATATGCTGTACCAGTCGGCGAGAACGCTGTCCTTGAGTATCTGCGTGTGGATCTCGGCAACACCGTTGATGTGGCTTGACGCGTAGCAAGCCATGTCAGCCATGTGGATAAGCTCGCCCTTGATTATCTTGACGCGGTCGATCTTGGCGCGTTCCATACCCTTTGCGTACCTGTCTCTTATACACATCTC
>UQEM01000163.1 GCA_900540005.1 uncultured Ruminococcus sp. | reverse complement strand
GCCACTGGCGAGGGTAATTTTGTATATTATGAGACACGCTTTATTTGACGCTTACAGACTAACCGCCTGTATATCCCGCCGGAGGAGTATTGATCCGGCACCTCCAGCCCGTCGAAAATTTTTTTCGGCGCAGGCTTTTGTAGGAGATACCCTTTTTGTCTCTTCTTAGGCAAAATGTATGGATTTCTTACTTGTTTTTCTACTTTTTGCCTATTGACATTTTACCGTAGGACTCCATTTTTTCTTTTCCTATTTTATTCCTTTGAGGTTAGGGTGTCAAGTTTTATTATACTACATCAGTTACCCTGCAAGATCGTCTCCTGTTTCTTGACAAATCAATATTAAAATGGTAAAATTAATCAAATATTTTGGAGGAAGTGAAAACCATGCGTGAAAGTGAACAGAAGTCCGTTGCGGAACACCTTTTCTCGCAGCATGAAGAAAGCTTTGAACACGCCTCGTATGACAGGGAACTGGCGTTTTACGAGAGTATATGTTCGGGCAACATGGAGCTTGTACGCGTTTTTATGAAGCCGCTTTTCTGCGATGGATGCGGCGTTCTCAGCGAGGATTCGCTCAGAAATCTCAAATATCATCTTGTTATTCTTGCGGCAATAATCGCAAGATACTGCATTAAAGGCGGCATGACTCCCGAGGAATCATACGGACTGAGCGACTTTTATATTCTCAAAACGGATAAATGCTCCACTGAGAAAGAACTGCGGGCAGTTCATCTTGAGATGATCGAGGGCTACACAAACAAAATGCGGCAGATAAAGCTGAACGGCGTTTATTCAAAACAGATAGTTCATGCGGTAAATTACATAATCTGCCGCCTGCACAGTCGTGTTACGCTTGAACAAACAGCAGCTCATCTGAAAATCAGTTCCGCCTATTTGTCGCGGCTTTTCAAGAAGGAAACAGGTATGACGTTCAGTGACTATGTGAACAAGCTCAAAATTGAGGAGGCGGCTACTCTGCTTATAAACACGGAATATCCTGATACCGAGATAAGTTCTATGCTTGGTTTCAGTTCACAGAGTTACTTTATAAAAGTATTCCGCAGATATATGAACACCACTCCCAAGCAGTACAAAAGGCGTTACGATCACTCTTTTGCCAAGGCTTAATAATAGTACAATAATCTCTGTGATTATATCATTATTTTACCATTTTTGTCATATATGTTGTATACTTATCAACATTGTTTGATTTATAATGTTATTGGTTAAGATCGAATAGGAAAGCTTGGCACGGCTTTACTATGGCGATGCAATAATGCGCTCCGCAAGGCTCTTAACGGCTCGGAGAAAATTTCAGGATCTTTCCCATGTGAGCAGATCCTTACTATTTGAGAGGGGAAATTATTATGAAAAACAAGAAATTCAGAAAGCTTGCGGCAGCTATCGCTGCCTGCACACTTATGTCATCAGCAATGCCTGTTGTTCCTGCGGTTTCTTACGCTGCAAAGAACATCATTACCAACTCTACGTTTGACTCGGGTACTGCGGACTGGAGCACATACAAGGAAAGCGGCGGTGTCTGCTCACTTTCTACAGACAACGGCAGGCTCGCGCTTACGGTTTCCAATGTCGGCAAGGTAAACTATGCCGTACAGCTCTGCTATGACGTAATACCGCTTTACAAAAACGGTGTATATCGCCTCAAATACGATATTTCGTCCACGCAGGACAGATTCATAGAGGCTATGATCCAGCAGAACGGAGGTACTTACAAGGCTTATACATGGAAGGGGATAAACCTTACGTCTACACCGCAGACTGTTGATTATGAATTTACCATGGAGGACGACACGGATATTATGGCTAAGCTCGTATTCAACTGCGGAATTCAGGAGAAATACGAGGGTGAGCTTCCCGAACATACCATTTATCTTGACAACGTTTCGCTTGAACTTGTTGATGACAGCAATGTTGACTATTCCGAGATAAAAACTCCCGAAAACAACATCAATATCGATCAGGTAGGCTATCGTACAAACAGCCGCAAGGTGGCTGTTCTTCGTGGAGTTACAAATCAGAATAATTTCTCGGTAATAAATGCCGATACCAAGCAGGAAGTTTATTCCGGACAGCTTGAAAGCAAGGGCACGAACACTTCCGCAGATGAGGACAACTGGATCGCTGACTTCTCACAGGTCACAACTTCCGGAAAATACTACATCACCTGCGATGGTCTTGAAGATTCGTATACATTTGAGATAGGCGATAATGTCTATGATGATCTTCTTGACGACTCTGTGAGAATGCTTTATCTCCAGAGGTGTGGAACTGAGGTCAAGGACGCTGACTTCGGTCACGCAGCCTGCCATAATACGATCGCTACAATTTATGGAACAAGTGAAAAGATAGATGTTTCGGGCGGATGGCACGATGCAGGTGACTACGGCAGATATACTGTTGCTGCTGCAAAGACTGTTGCCGATCTCCTTTATGCTTATCAGGAGGATCCCACACTTTACAGTGACAGTGCCGATATTCCTGAGAGCGGCAACGGTATCCCAGATATCCTTGATGAAACACGCTATGAGCTTGAATGGATGCTAAAAATGCAGAGAAGTGACGGAGGAGTTTATCACAAAGTTACTTGTGAAAACTTCCCGGGATATGTTGCTCCTACAGCGGAGACTGCTCCGCTTATAGTTACTCCTGTTTCTTCAACTGCTACAGCGGACTTCTGCGCATCAATGGCTCTTGCTGCCGAGGCTTACAGTAATGTTGACGCTGATTTTGCTGCAAAGTGTCTCGCGGCTGCTGAAAAGGCATGGACTTACCTCGAAGCCAATCCGGATTTCAACTTTAAAAATCCCGAGGACATCACAACAGGCGAGTACGGCGATTCTTCCGATAAGGACGAGCGTTACTGGGCAGCGGCTCAGATGTACCGCGCTACAAGCGATCAGAAGTATCTGACTGCTCTTGAAGGCATGACTGTTCGCACGGGACTTGACTGGTCTACAGTCGGAGACTACGGAAATATCGCAATACTTACCATGAATGGTATCGACAAGGAGTCTGCCGTATATACAAGAGCCGAGAACTCTGTCATTGCTCAGGCGGATACTCTCGTTAAAACTGCTGATAAGACCGCTTACGGTGCAGCCGTTACAAAATACAACTGGGGCAGCAATATGACCATTGCAAATGCCGGAAATGTAATGGCTCTTGCATATAAACTGACCGGCAATTCCGAGTATCTCAACGGAGCACAGAAACAGCTTGACTACCTTCTCGGTACAAATCCGCTCGGAACAAGCTTCGTGACAGGATACGGCTCGGTTTCACCTCAGAATCCTCACCATCGCCCTTCAATGGTAGCAGGCAAGGCAATGAAGGGAATGCTTGTTGGCGGAGTTAACCAGAATCTTGAGGACAGCGCTGCAAAGGCTTACTGCCGCGACAATGCAAACGCAAAGCGCTACATTGATAATGCCGAGAGTTATTCCACAAATGAAATCACTATCTATTGGAACTCGCCCCTGACATATCTCCTTGCATCTACAGTTCCCGCTAAGCCTGCTGATCCGGATGAAGAAGTAACTGTATGGGGAGATGCAAACTGTGACGGCAAGGTTGACATTTCTGATGCTGTAATGATCCTCCAGTCCATTTCTAACCCCGATAAGTACGGCGTGGACGGTACAAGCGAATCCCACATCACTTCACAGGGAGTTATCAACGGTGACGTTTATGATAACGGCACGGGACTCACTTCCTCGGACGCACTTTCTATCCAGAAGTACATTGTTGAACTGATTCCGGAATTGCCTGAGTCAAAATTGCCTCAGCAGACAACAACTTCAGTAAGTACTACAACATTTATTACAACTACTACGACCACAGCTACAGTTTCTTCAACAACAGTCACTACTACTCAGCAGGGTGTTCTTCCTGATTACGGAACTCCCATGAACAGCAGTGCCTCACTCGTGGCAGATTTCAGAAAGGGAGCTACTTCTTCGTTCATTGCTTCTGACGGCTGGACAAACGGAAATCCTTTTGACTGCGGTTGGTACGAGCAGAATACATCGTTCAAGGACGGAGTTCTCAACCTTACAATCGACAAGGATCTCACAGGTAAATATAATTACTCAGGTGCTGAGTACAGAACCGTTGAATATTATGGATATGGTTATTATGAGACTTCCATGCAGGCCATTAAAAATGACGGCGTTGTTTCCTCATTTTTCACTTACACAGGTCCGTATGATGGTGATCCGTGGGATGAAATAGATATTGAGATACTCGGTAAAGACACAACCAAGGTTCAGTTTAATTACTACACAAACGGCACCGGCAATCATGAATTTATGTACGACCTTGGATTTGATGCCTCTCAGGGTTTTCACACCTACGGATTCGACTGGCAGGCTGATTCGATTACATGGTATGTTGACGGCGAGCCTGTTTACAAAGCAACTGATAATATTCCTTCAACTCCCGGTAAGATTATGATGAATACATGGCCCGGAACAGGTGTTGACGAATGGCTTAACCACTACAATGGAAATACCCCGCTTACAGCACGTTATCAGTGGGTAACATACGACAAAAAGTAATATCACAATATATCCTTCCCCAAAAGGTCACTGTAGAACTTCCGCTCCACAGTGACCTTTCTTTACATAATGCCCCGCTTAATATCAGGGCTGCTGTTTAGTTTTCATAATGTCCTTTGCAAGCTATTATCCACAAGTTATCCTCAATGAATTTATTATCTCCATTTACCGGGATATCTTAGATGATTTATGCATTGTGCTATCATGTCCACAACCATAAAACAAGAGAAGCATTATGTATCATTACACCTATTTTATCACAGAAGAAAGAGAAAAGTCAAAGGTTTTAAAAACTCAAGGATTAACTACATGATGCTTATAGAAGTTTTCAAAAATATGATTTACTTAGGTAATAATAAACACCATTTAAAAACAGGATAAAATCCAATCTCTTCCTGTAATGCTTTTAAGTAAGCGTCAAATAAAGCGTGTCTCATAATATACAAAATTACCCTCGCCAGTGGC
>UQEM01000162.1 GCA_900540005.1 uncultured Ruminococcus sp. | reverse complement strand
GATCTCAGCAGCCATAGCAGCGGAATGAGTCATACCCGAGCAGCCGATAGTCTCAACGAGAGCTTCCTGAATAATGCCCTCCTTAATGTTGAGTGTGAGCTTGCAGGTACCCTGCTGCGGAGCACACCAGCCGATACCGTGTGTAAAGCCGGAAATGTCCTTGATTTCCTTTGCCTTGACCCACTTAGCCTCTTCCGGTATGGGAGCTGCGCCGTGAGCAACGCCCTGAGCGATAGGGCACATTGTTTCAACTTCGTGCGAATAAATCATTGTAAATACTCCTTTCGGTTTCCGGGCAGAGAAACTGCCCTTGCATACAAAAAATATTATACAACATTTTCCGACCCGAATCAACCCTATTCGGCAAATCTAAGGGCAAAAACGGTTATGCCCTCCTAACAAATATGATCTTGAAAAGGAGAGAAAAACTGCATTTTTATACCCGAAAAGTCTCTGCGTAAAAGTGCTTTTTTGCCGCAGGGGGTTGAATATTCCGCACATTTGCTGTATAATTAGAGCGTGTTCACATAAAATGCTTGACGAAAAGACGTGTACTTCATTTATATGTGAACACGCTCTAAGATAACATTTTTATTCGGGGGATCTAAGATGATATTCCGCAGACCAACATACTACGATAAATTCAAATGCACCGCGGACAAGTGCTCGGATAGTTGCTGTATCGGCTGGGAGATCGACATTGACAGCACCACAGCCGACTACTACTCGCGCGTTGGCGGAGCTTTCGGCGAGAGACTTCGCAACTGTATAAGCGGCGGCAGTTTTGTCCTTGGGGAAAATGAGCGCTGCCCGTTTCTTAACGTGCGTAATCTCTGCGATATTTACACCACCCTCGGAGAGGAGCACCTGTGCCAGATATGCAGCGATCATCCGCGCTTTTACGAATGGTTCGGTGCGATAAAGGAGGGCGGTCTCGGACTATGCTGTGAGGCAGCGGCACAGCTCATACTCACAGAGGATTTCGCGCTCACCGAGAGCGTGATTGACGAGCCGGAGGAGGAGACTCCTACGCTCTATCCTTTGCTTTCAGAGGCAAGAGAGCAGATTATCTCGCACCTTATGAGTGATCCGTTCAGTGAGGCAATGCGTACTGCACTCGGATTTTGCGAGGAATTGCAGGAGATTCTCGACAGTGGGGGAGAAATTTGGCTGCCGGAATGGGGAAAATATCAGCCGACACCTCAGTGTCCAGATACAGCCGCGATAACGGAGTTTTTTGCTGATCTCGAACCTATAGACGATGACTGGAGACCATACATTGAAAGGTGTGCAAAACTTCTTGAAATGCCGCTTGGATCTATCACGGAAAAGCAGGAATTTCTGCGCAGGATAGCTGTTTATTATGTCTACCGATTTTTCATGAAGAGTGTTTTTGACGGGGACGTTCTTGGCAGAATGAAGCTTGCGGCAGTGTGTACATGGTTCATAGCACGACTGTGGTTTTGTGGAGACGGAGACTTTACAGAAATGGCAGAGACCGCTAAAAACTTCTCCAAGGAAGTCGAGTACAGCGAGGAAAATCTTGATTCTCTCGCAGACGCTTTTTACTTTGACGATATCTTTACAACTTCACGCATAGCCGGACTTTTTACCAAATAAAGTATGTTTTTACAATTAGAAATGCCGCTCATTGTTATGAGCGGCATTCGTTTTGGATATGTTTTATTTCAGTTTAGAGGCATTTTAACTTCTGCCGAGAAAACGTCCCCCTCTATGCTTACTCGGAACTCTCCGCCGCAAGCCTCTGTGAAACTTCGTGCGATCGAAAGTCCGAGACCGCTGCCCTCAGAGGTTCTTGCCTCATCGCCGCGGACGAATCTCTCAGTTATCTCGTCCGCTGAGAACTTCATCTCGTAGGAGGCTGTGTTCCTTACCGTAAGAACCGCATATCCGCTTTCCTTGCGGAGTGTGAGCCATATTCTTGTGCCTTCGAGCGAGTATTTCAGCGCATTGTCAATGAGATTCTGCAATACGCGGTAGAGCTTTTTGCCGTCCGCTTTTATGGGAGCGTCCTTTGCCTGTATATCGGTGCGTATTTCCTTGCCATATGCGGAAATTTTATCTTCCATGTCTCCGAGTACCTGTCCCACGAGGATCACCTCGTCAATATCTTCAAGCGTTACGTCAGTTCGGCTTGTAGCCTTGGCGAGATCAAATACATCTGAGACCATAATTTTCAGACGTTCTGCCTTTTGTTGGATAACGTTCACGAGATCCTTTGAGGCAGGGTCGAGATCTTCCTGTGCAAGCAGATCAATGTAACTGATTATCGAGGTGAGCGGAGTTTTGAGGTCGTGTGAAACATTTGTCACGAGGTCGATTTTCATGCGCTCCGCCTTGACCTGTTTGTCAACCGAGTTTTGCATACCTGCCGAAATGTTGTTAAGTTTTTCAGTCTGAGTGTAGATCAGAGAAGTCTCGGGAACTTCGTGCTTTGTGTAATCACCTTCGCTGAGAGCCGTGATGTGCTTGCTAAGTTCGGTGTATGCCCTGAGATCTCTAAGCGTGAGAATGGCAAATGCTGCGATTATCAGAGGAGCAAATACAACGGTCATTCCGCCCATTACGAGAGAGAGTATTGTGAGCAAGATAGTCGCGATAGTACGGAAAATGAACTTTCTTGAGAGCACATCGTGGTGCGCCTGCTGACGTAATTCATGCACCTTATGTCGTACTGCAAAAGCCTTTTTTATCCAGCGGAGGATTGCCTTGATCTTGCGCCATACCCATTTTATGATTTTTACGCATAGACAGGTTCTGAGAAAACTTTTGCATTTAAGCCTTACCATGATGCTGTTTGTCATGCCGATGAACAGTGCTGCGAGCAGAGCATATGAAATACCTATTACAATAGGCACTCCTGCTGTGCTGTTGTATGAGTACTCAAATGCGCTCTTAATATTCGGGAATATGTCACTCAGGAATATGGTGGGTATCAGTGTGCCAGAAATGCACATTGCCGCAATCGGTACTTCTGCGAAACAGTGGTCAAAATCTCCCATGACATAGCGCTTTTTGTCGTTGTCGTAGCCGCCTGCCCAAAGCAAATACAGGATAAGTATGGCAGCAGCGGCAGCAAACGGTAGCGTTTCGATCATATTTTTGGAAATTTCTTTGTTTCTCGCTTCTTTCTCTGTGGTTTGGGCAGCCAGTTCATTGATAATGCTCTGATTCGGTGTGATGTAAATTTTCAGAGGATAGGTATCAATGGCAAAAGCGTTGAATTTCTTGTTGTTTTCCGTAACCGAGTCGTAATTGTAGATATCGACCGTTGTAGTTGTCGTTGGAACTGTTGTTGTTGAAGATACTGTCGTTTCAACAGCCTGTCCGCTGACGGTCGTACCGTATGGTTCTTCTACACTATCCGTTATTTGCTCCATGTGACGTGAGCCGTCCTCGTCCTCCCAGACAGTATAGACCGAGCCGTCGTCATAGTATTCCTCGTGAACATTGTACCTGATACCGTAATCGGAAACGAAGTTGTCGGGAACGAGTGTAGTTCCGTCAGTTCTGTAGTAGTATTTTGCGTCATCAATGTACCAGTGGGGGAGACCTTCTGTGTCAAAATCGTACACGACCGAGCGTAAGTGCCCCATACCGCCGTAGAATTTGTAGATAGTTGCGCCATAGTTGGTATCATATGCCTCGTTTTCGTCGATCGCGGCATATCCGTACATATATTCGGCAGGTTCTTCCGTGGAACTCTGGAAAGAAGTCGTATATTTTTTTTCAAATTCCTTGTCTGTTTTTTCGGTGTTGGATATCTCGTTATCCTCCCACGAAACGCGATACTCGAATTTGCCGAAATCATCTATTGTGATCTGTCCTTTTTCGTTCATCAGACCCAGACGCTGCATTTCCAGCCGTGTGTTCTTAATGAAATCGCTTGTTCCGGTAAGTTTGCCGTTTTCATCGAGATTCCGCAGGTACATCATTCCGACAGTCCATAATTCAGAGCCGAGTTTTCGCGTATCGATCATGTTCTGATATAGTTCATCATCGTCTGCGTATACGCTGCCGTAGAAAAACTCGCTGTCATCAAGGCACATATTGGCTATTCTGTAGCCGCATACGCCAACGAGCGCGCTCGCGGTGAGCAGAGCCGTAACTCTCATCCATTTTTTTCTCATAATATCATCCCCTGTGTTTGTTCGCAGTAATTTTTTCGATTTTGTAGCCGATTCCCCATACTACCTTGAGATATCGCGGTTCTTTCGGGTTTATCTCTATCTTTTCGCGTATGTGGCGAATATGTACCATAACCGTGTTTTCGACTGAATAAGCGTCCTCGTTCCATACTCGGGAGTATATCTCGTCAGCGGAAAAAACTCTGCCCGCGTTCTCCATCAGAAGCTCGATTATTTTGTATTCCGTAGCAGTAAGCTTTGCAGGCTCTCCGTCAACAAGGAGCTGGCGCGCGGTCTTGTCAAGAAGCAGTCCGCCGATCTCTATGGAATCTCCCTTTCTTATCGTGTCGGCAGAGCCGAGTGACAGATATCTGCGCAGACTTGCCTTAACTCTTGCGACGAGTTCGGCAGGATTGTACGGCTTTGTGATATAGTCGTCTGCACCCATTGAAAGTCCGAGAATTTTGTCACTGTCCTCGGATTTCGCCGAAAGCACGATTATCGGGATATTCTTTTTGTCGCGGATACGCATCATTGCGGAAAGTCCGTCAAGCTTCGGCATCATGACATCAATGATGATGAGCTGGACATCGTTTGAAATAATGGTATCTATCGCCTCGATCCCGTTGTAAGCCCTGAGTATGTGGTAGCCCTCTTTTTCGAGGAGCATTGCGATAGCGTTTACAATGTCGTGGTCGTCATCGACCACGAGAATAGATGCGTTTTCCATATTTTCACCTCCCTTGATTTTTATTATAAATGGGAAATCTTATTAATCGGATGAGAAGTTTCTTAAAAAAATCTTAAGGTGCAGGTTCTATTGTATCATAATATTGCGATAAAGTCAAAAAAGCTGCACAGTACTACTGCGCAGCAAAGACTGATGAATTAATAATGGGATTCTAAAGGGTTGATAACCCTTTAGCGGATTCCAAAGGCAGAG
>UQEM01000161.1 GCA_900540005.1 uncultured Ruminococcus sp. | reverse complement strand
TCCGGTGGACTGTTTTTTAAGAGGGAACGCCCTGCAAGAGAGGGCGTTCCCTTATGAAGTTACTTTACCTGACAAACCGAAAAATGCTCCCGTTATGGGAGCATTTCGTTATCTTGTTTTTGTTTTGTACAGCATCCAGACAAGTTCAAGCGCGCCGACTCCAACAAAGATGAGCATGGTTTTCATGCTTGGCTTCTTGACCTTGAAACGGGTAATGAACGCGAGTGCGATGAGAAAGAGCGCTCCGCCGTAAACTGCGGGGAAATGCTCGCCGATGTCCCTGTGAAAGCTGTAGAGCAGCGGCAGAATAAGCGCAACACTCGTTACAGGCAGTCCCTCATAGGTCTTGCGCGTCTCGGAGGTCTTTTTCTGACGCTCCTCCTCGGCAACGTTGAAGTAGGCAAGCCTTATGACCGCACACGTCGGGAACATAAGCAGTATGGGAAGATCGCACCAACTGCGCATTCCCACGGAATAGCCTATTATTGACGGCAGAACACCGAAACAGACCACGTCACACAGCGAATCTATCTGTATACCGAATTTTTTCTCGCTCTCGGAGCGGTTTTTCTTGGTTCGCGCGACTTTTCCGTCAAACATATCGCACAGACCCGAGACCATGAGACAGATTATCGCATACTCAGGGTGCGGCGGCATTCCGTTAAAGCCTGCGGCAAGAAACATTCCCGTAACTGATGAGATCAGGCTGAGATATGTAAGTATAACCGTGTAGCTGTAGTATCCTATCATTATAAAAACCTCAGAATTTGTATTCCCCCAACCCTTTGGGAGGGGATCAAGCCCCGACTCGCACCGTACAGAGTCGCCTTTGCACATATGCAGGGGCAGTATATTACAATAAACGCCTAACATTTATTATATCATATTACCGCGAAAATTGCAACATATCAGCGAAATTATTTGCCGCCCGGCTTACGAGCGTCCGCGTGTTTTTCCCTTACCGGCTGACGAAGCGTCCTTTGCAGTCGTTTTCTTTTTAGCGGAAGCTTTCGCCTTTCCCTTTTCACGGTTTTTGCGCATACGCTCCTGTTTTACTTCCTTCTCCGCAATCCTCTTGTAGGCATCGTCATACAAAACCTCCTGCGCACAGACAGGTTCTTCGCCCTCGGCAGGAGTAAGGCGGACGTAAGTTCCGTCGCTCTGCATTACACGCGCCTTTGTGTTGTCGCTCATGAGAGTGCGAAAGATCTCGCGGATACGCTTTTTCAGGCGCTCGTCCTCGACCGGAGCCGCAACCTCAACACGGCGGATAGTATTTCTCGGCATATAGTCAGCCGAACCGATGTAAATTTTCTGCTCCTTGCCGTCTCGTCCGAAAATAAAGATTCGGCTGTGCTCAAGGAAACGTCCGACAATGCTGCGGACTGTGATATTTTCCGTATATCCCTCAACGCCTGCGATAAGGCAACAGATACCTCTTACAACAAGGTCTACCTTAACGCCTGCCTGCGAAGCCTCTACCAGCTTATCCATGATCACCATGTCGCAGAGAGAGTTTATCTTGGCGGCAATATAGCCCTTTCCGCCGTTTTTGGCAATTCTTATCTGTTCGTCCATCATTTCAAGAACAGGCGGACGCAGACACAGCGGAGCTACGAGCAGCTTGTTCGTGCTCTCGACAAAAGTTCCGTTTTGCAGGCAGTTAAATACATTTTCCGCATCTGCGGCTATCTCTCTGTCCGCGGTCAGGAGCATGAGGTCGGTGTATATCGCGGAGGTCTTTTCGTTATAGTTACCCGTGCCTATCTGCGTAACATAGTCAAATCCGCCGCCCTGAGCGCGTCTCTTTACGAGTAGCAGCTTGGAGTGCGCCTTATAGTCCTTCGGGCCGTAGATTATCTTTACGCCCGCCTTCTGCAAATGGCGCGACCACTTGATATTGTTCGCCTCGTCGAATCTCGCTCGCAGCTCGATCATAACAAGCACTTCCTTGCCCTGCTCGGCGGCAGTGCAGAGAGCATCGATCACCTTGCTGCTCTTGGCAAGACGATAAAGCGTAATTTTTATAGATGTGACCTTGGGGTCGTTTGCAGCCTCCTGTAAGAATCGGATAAACGTGAGGTTCATCGACTCAAAGGGATAGCTGAGCAGCAGATCCTTTGCCTTTATCTGGGCAAATATCGGTCTTGTCTCGGAAAGAGCCGCGGATTTTCTCGGTGAACGCGGCACAAAATGGAGTTTCGGGTCGTCATCGAGATCCTGTATAGCGTAAACGTAGGAAAGATCAAGCGGAATGTGCGAAGTGAAAACTCTTTCATTCTTTATCTTCAGCTTTTTGCAGATGACATTGAGCGCCTCTCGGCTGAAATCGTCCGAAACTTCAAGACGGACGGGTTCAAGCTTTTTGCGCTTTGCAACAAGTTCCTCCATTCTCTCGCGGAAATCCGCACCGTTTCCCGAAACCATGATATCGGCGCTCCTCGTCACGCGGATAAGAGCGCGGTCGAGCACCTTATAATTTTTGAACATGAGGTGGGCGAAATGCAGAACGACTTCCTCCTCAAGGATAAATCTCTTGCCGCCGTTTCCAAGCTGGATAATGCGCTCGCTTTCGTCATGACTTACGGGAATTATGCCGACAGCGCTCTCTTTTTTCGAGCTGAGCTGTACCACGGCGTAGATCTCCTTGTTTTTAAGGAACGGGAAAGGCAGCGAGTCGTTGATGATACTTCCCGAGATAAACGGCTTTATTTCGCGCTTAAAGTAGAGTTCAAGGAAAGTAAGCTCATCTTTTGCGGCAGTCTCAAAGGTAACGTGCTCAAAGCCGTACTCTGCGAGCGCGTCCACGGTTTTATGAAAAGCGTCCTCAACTGTGGGCTGCATTCTGCGCACCGCCGTAAACACCGCGTCAAGCTGCTGAGCCGCGTTCATGCCGCTTTTTGAGTCCTTTTTCTTGCTGTTGGTCTTTGCCGAATCGCTGAGCGAACCCACGCGGACCATGAAGAATTCGTCCAGATTACTCTGATATATAGCTGAAAAGGAAAGTCTTTCCAGAAGCGGAGTGTTTTCATCAGCCGCCTCCTCAAGAACCCTTTTATTGAATTTAAGCCACGAAAGTTCCCTGTTTTCGAGATATTCCATGTGTGTCTCCTGTCTGCCGAACAAGCGGCGTTTTAAATATATTTTTCGATCGGGGAAGTCAATATTTTATACACATTTATTATACATCTTTTTTTACTCCTTGTCAAGCAAAGTGAGTTTATTTGACGCTTTTCGTGGCGAAATACAGCGTTTGCCTTGACTTTTTGGACAGGTTGTCGTATAATTAAATTACTATGAAGAACTTTTTTAAATCAGCGGCTGCCTTTTGCAAGGCATTCGTCCACGTTACTATATTTGAGCTTCTCATCAAGCTTGTCATGACAGCTATCGGAGCTCCCCTGCTCGCCGTGATACTGAAATTCACCATGAAGATCGCGGGACTGAGCTACCTCACAGACGACAACCTGCTCGTCTACCTGAAAAATCCGCTGACGCTCGTCGCTCTGCTGATGATACTTTTCTTTGCGGCTTTCTTCTCCTTTGTGGAGCTTTCCGCGCTTACGGGCTGCTACGCCTGCTACATCAGGCACGAGAAAATGAACGTTATCGGAATGTTCCGGACAGGACTGCACTCATTCAAAAAATGCTTTCACGGCTCCGGTATAGGCAGTTTCTCGCTGTTCATGCTCTTTATGCCAATGGCGCAGTTCACTATCGCCTCGGGAATTTTCCTCGCGCCGCTCATGCCGATACTGCAAAAAATGCTTAATCGGTTCGGCAGCGGAATGGCTATCCTCTCGTATATCCTGATACAGTTGCTTTTCGTGCTCCTGATAGCAAGCAAAGCCTACAGCCTGCACTATCTCGTGCTTACCGACAAACCGTTCCGCGAATGCATTAAGCAGAGCAAGCAGACGATAAAGGGTCACAAGCTGAAAATGCTCGCCTTTCTGCTCCTGTGGAGTCTCTTTATGCTTGCGGCTATCGCCGTTCTTACATTCGGAATAAGCTTTATCATAGTCTTTGTCATAAAGGGCTTTTCAAAACCGAACGACGCGTTCAGAACTTCGCTGAAAGTCCTTATCTACGCAGGTCGGGTTTTCACCGCTATATCGGCGTTTTTCTCCGCTCCTGCAATTATGTGTATGCTTACGGGAAAATTTCTTGCGGACACGAATGAAAATATCAAACTCCCAGATACCTCCCGTGACAAGCACAACAAAAAGATCACGGCGGTCGTTATCACAAGTCTCGCGGCGGCAGCCTTAGTCACCAACATCAGCTACCTGCGTGCTATGTACAAGGGCAACATCAATCTGAATCTTGGATTTATCCCGCACACACAGGTAACTGCACACCGCGGCTTTTCAACGGCTGCGCCCGAAAATACACTCGCGGCTTTTCAGGCGGCTCTCGACAGCGGCGCTGATTACATCGAGCTTGACGTTCAGCTCACCAAAGACGGCGAACTTGTGGTATTTCACGATGATACTATTGACCGAACCACTGACGGCTCGGGTAAGCTTAGCAGTTTCACCTATGATGAATTGCAGCAGTTTTCCGCAGGCTCGTGGTTTGGCAAGGACGGAGAATTCGACGATCAGCGAATCCCCAAGCTTTCGGAAGTTCTCGACCTTATCGGCGACGACATCATGATAAACATTGAGATAAAGCGGCACGGAAATGTTGCCGCCACCGCTGAAAAAGTCGTGGAGCTGATAAACGAGTACGGTATACGCAGTTCGTGCTATGTCACGTCATTCTCCTATCCTGCGCTCAAGACCGTGAAAAAGCTTGACCCGAAAATCAAAACGGGACTTATCGCAAACCTTGCCACCTCTACCTCATACTCACAGCTAAAAAACATAGACGCGGTGAGCATGAACTATATTTTCGTAAATCAGAGCGTGGTCAATACCGCTCATCTAAACGGCAAGAAGGTCTTTGTATGGACAGTTGACAGACCGCTTGAAATACAGCAGATGGTTAGCCTCGGCGTTGACAACATCATCACAAACCGTCCTGATAAAGTCTCTGAAGCGATAGACTCCAGAAGTGTCGGCGATACCATTCTCAACGTACTCGAACACATTTTCCGATAACAGCAAAAACGCGCACCATAATGGTGCGCGTTGCTTGTCAAGAAACATAACTCTAATAAGGGAACGCCCTCACTTGCAGGGCGTTCCCTCTTAAAAAACAGTCCACCG
>UQEM01000160.1 GCA_900540005.1 uncultured Ruminococcus sp. | reverse complement strand
AATTTATGCTCGAAAATCTGCATATTATCTTAGTGTCAACACTCCCTAAAAAGGAACAGGCTGGGTTACTGCTATAATTACACAGGAAAAAATAAACGTTATCGTTAGATCAGCAGTTTTTTATTTTATATCAGAAAAAGTAATTTGTGTCAATTTGGGTTATTCATCCTGCTGCACAATAGGGACATAGTTCATTTTTGTTAAATATGCTAAATGACGTGGCAAGGGAATTGATAATATTTTAACACATTTAGTCTTGAATAAATCACACATATATTATATAATAATGGTATAATCCAATTTGCGGCGTTTGTCCGCTGTCGAAAGGAGAATGTTATGAAAAAACTGAGAGGCATTAAGCTGAACCACCGTAAGAATACGGAAAACAGTGCTACTGTGGATTTTCCTCTGCCTGTGTCAGTAAAAATTCCCATGTCCATGACAATGGGTGCACCATGCAAGCCGCTTGTAAAGAAAGGCGATGAGGTAAAAGTTGGGCAGAAGATAGGTGACTCGGACGCGCCGTTCAGTGCGCCTGTACACTCGGGAGTTTCCGGCAAGGTAAGTGCTGTAACAGAGTACAGAACTGCCGCAGGTGCAGTCTGTCAGGCGATAGAGATAGAAACTGACGGATCGCAGAATGTTTCAGAGGAGGTAAAGCCGCCGGAAGTTACCGATAAGGCGGGCTTTATAAAAGCAGTTCGGGAAAGCGGAGCGTGCGGACTTGGCGGAGCGGGTTTTCCGACTCACATAAAGCTTGCAACAAAGTCGCCGATTGATACGCTTATAATCAATGCGGCGGAGTGCGAGCCTTATATAACATCTGATTACCGTGAAATGATAGAGTCGCCCGAAGATATCATCGGGGGAATACGTCTTGTAAAGGAAAGTCTCGGAATTGCCAAGGCAAAGCTTGCTATTGAAGCAAACAAACCAGAGGCAATAAAAAATTTCACGGAAATGGCGCAGAATGATGATACTATAGATATCGTTACACTTCCGTCATCTTATCCTCAGGGTGCAGAAAAGGTGATAATCTACAATTGCACAGGAAGGATAGTCAAGGAGGGCGAACTTCCGTCAGACGAGGGCGTTATCGTAATGAATGTGTCAACAGCGGCTTTCCTTTACAGGTACTTCAAGACGGGAATGCCGCTTGTGACAAGGAGACTTACTGTTGACGGCAATGCCGTGGGAGAGCCTAAAAATATCAGAACCGTTATCGGAACATCTTTCCGCGAGATACTGGAGTTTTGCAAAACCGATATTGACTCGGTAAGAAAGCTCATCGGCGGCGGTACTATGATGGGAATGAGTATACCTGACATGGATATGCCTGTTGTAAAGACTTCAAATGCACTGCTTGCTTTCAGGACTTACGATGAGCGTGTCACAAGCGCCTGTATTCGGTGCGGCAGATGTGTAAGAGTCTGTCCGTTCAGCCTTATGCCGGCTGATATTGAAAGAGCATACAGGATAAAAAATATTGAAGAGCTTACAAAGCTGAAAGTCAACCTTTGCATGAACTGCGGATGCTGCACTTATGTCTGTCCTGCGAACAGAAAGCTTGCTGAGATCAATCAGCTTGCGAAAGCTCTTTTGCCCAGAAAGTAAGGAGGCGGAATAAATGAATAAACTGATAGTTTCGCCGTCCCCGCACGACGAAAATTATGTAAAAACAACAAACATTATGCTTAACGTGATAATTGCGCTGATGCCTGCCCTCATAGTCGGCTGTGTGTATTTTGGCTGGCGTGCGCTTGTTCTTACGGCGGTATGTGTCGGAAGCTGTATATTCTTTGAGTATGCGAGCCGAAAGATGATGAAGCGCAGCAACACGATAGGCGACCTTTCGGCGGTAGTAACAGGTGTTCTGCTTGCAATGAATCTTCCTGTGACACTTCCTTACTGGATAGCGGTCGTAGGCTCGTTTGTTGCGATCGTGATAGTCAAGCAGCTTTTCGGCGGAATCGGACAGAATTTTGCCAACCCCGCAATAACGGCGCGAATCGTACTTATGGTAAGTTTCCCGTCAGCAATGACGCATTGGATATTGCCTAACACTTACGATTACGGCGCAGATGCGGTTTCATCTGCAACTCCGCTTGTGCTCAGAACCATGAGTTCGGACAAGCTTGCGGATATCGGACAGGAAGTTCCGTCATATTTTGATCTTTTCATAGGAAAAACAGGCGGCTGTCTCGGCGAGACCTGCGCACTTGCTCTGCTTATCGGAGGAGTTTATCTCGCGGCACGAAAGATAATATCACTTTCAGCACCGCTTTCGTTCATCGGAAGTCTCTTTATTCTTTCATGGATAGCAGGTGACGATCCCGTTTATCAGATACTTGCAGGCGGCGTGTTCCTCGGAGCATTCTTTATGGCAACCGATTACGCTACAACACCGATAACCGAGAAGGGCAAGGTGGTATTCGGTCTCGGATGCGGTATCATAACCTTTATAATAAGGCATTTCGGCTCGTATCCCGAGGGAGTGTCATTCTCAATACTGCTGATGAATGTCCTTACACCGTATATTGAGCAGCTTACAAGAACAAAGGTATTCGGAGCAAAGGAGGCTGAAAAAAATGAAAGATAAGATAAAGCCGACTTTGGTTCTGACTGTGATTTGCGTTATTGCCTCACTTCTTCTGACTTATGCTCATGAGCTTACCAAGACTCGGATTGCAGATCAGAAAGAGCAGAAATTCAGCGAAAGCGTAGAGGCTCTTTTCGGCAAGACCGACAGTCGCTTGATCGATGATAATTTCGGATATGATGAGGTCGAGGCTGTTGCAGTTACTTCTGACGGCAAGACAGCTATACAGGTCTGTACCGACGGTTACTCGAAGGATGGCATAAATATTCTTGTAGGCATTGATGAAAACGGAGCGGTATCGGGTATTGAATTTGTCTCACTCGGTGAAACTCCCGGTCTTGGCTCAAAAGTAAGGGATATTGAAACATTCCGCGAGCAGTTTTACGGACGCAAAGAGGTAACAGATGATCTTGATGCAATAAGCGGAGCGACATACTCCTCAAACGGAATGAAGAAAGCGGTAGATACCGCAATTGAAGTATATAACGAAAACAAGGAGGCGATTCTCGGTGGCTGACAACAAAAATTCTCTCAGACATGAGCTTACAAAGGGCATTATCAAGGAGAATCCTGTACTTGTAATGCTCCTCGGAATGTGTCCGACGCTTGCCGTTACGACACAGGCTAAAAACGGAATAGGCATGGGACTTGCGACAACATTTGTACTTCTCGGTTCAAATATAGTTATCTCTCTGTTGAGAAAGGTGATTCCCGATAAGGTAAGAATCCCTGCATTCATTGTAATAATAGCGAGCTTTGTAACGCTCATCGGTTTTATACTCGAAGGCTTTATGCCCGAGCTTTATGACAGCCTTGGTATATATTTAACGCTCATTACGGTAAACTGCATTATTTTTGGCAGAGCCGAGATGTTCGCAAGCAAGAACAAAGTTCTCGCCTCTGCCTGTGATGCTGTCGGCATGGGGATAGGATTTACACTTGCACTGTTTTTAATGGGTTCTGTGCGCGAGATAATTGGATCGGGACAGTGGATGGGAATGGATATTCCCGTACTTCATAATAATCCCATGCTTCTGTTTATCATGCCGGCGGGAGGTTTCTTCACACTCGGCATTATAATCGCGGCAGTAAACAAGCTTACTTCAAAGAAGCCTCCGAAGGAGCTTGGCTGTTCCGGCTGTCCGAATGCGGACGCCTGTGCAAAAAACGGAGGAGGTGACTGCAAGTGAAAACATTGTTTGTAATTTTGCTTTCGGCAATGCTTACCGATAACTTTGTCCTTTCAAAGTTCATGGGAATCTGTCCGTTTCTCGGTGTATCAAAAAAGCTTGACAGCGCGGCGGGAATGGGCGCGGCAGTAACCTTTGTCATGGTGTGTGCGACTCTCGTAACCTATCCTATTCACCACGGGATCCTTGTCCCGAACGGACTTGAATATTTTGACACGGTAGTATTTATCCTTGTAATCGCTCTGTTCGTGCAGCTTGTCGAGAATTTCCTCAAGAAATGTGTCCCCTCGCTTTACAGTTCACTGGGCGTGTATCTGCCGCTTATTACGACAAACTGCGCTGTGCTCGGCGTAACGGTTCTCAATATCGACAACAGCTATACGCTTGTACAGTCGATAGTAAACTCGATCGGTGCGGGACTCGGTTTCATGCTGGCGCTCGTGATTTTCTCAGGAGTCCGCAAAAAGCTTGAATACGCTGATATCCCCGAAACATTCAAAGGCGTTCCGGCAACGCTTATTGCCGCTTCAATAGTTTCCGTAAGCTTCATGGGCTTTTCGGGACTTTTCAGCTAAGGAGGTATACAGATCATGATGACATATCTTGTACCTTTGCTTGTTCTCTGCGGCTGCGGAATTCTCGCAGGAGTTCTTTTGACAGTTGCAGCTAAGGTATTTTATGTAAAGGTTGACGATCGCATAAAGCAGATAGATGAGACTCTTCCGCAGGCAAACTGCGGAGCCTGCGGTTATGCAGGTTGTGCTGATTATGCAAATGCGATCATAAATGACGGCGCAGAACCTAATCTCTGCCGTCCCGGAGGAGCTGCTGTTGCGGCAAAAATCGCTGATATCCTCGGTGTTAAGGCAGATGATGTTGAACCTATGACAGCCGTGGTCCATTGCAGCGGCGACTGTGAGGCAACAAGTCAGGCGTTTTCGTTTGACGGTGTTCAGTCGTGCAAGGCGGTAAAGCGTTTTTACGGCGGAAACGGTGTCTGTAAATACGGCTGTATGGGCTTTGGCGATTGCGTATCGGTGTGTGAATTCGGAGCGATAAAGGTTGAAAACGGTGTGGCAAAGGTAGATCCGTCACTCTGCACAGCCTGTGGACAATGCGTAAAGGTCTGTCCCAATGCGCTTATTTCAATAAGACCGCGTGTAAGGTATACTGACGTTCTGTGCTCCTCAAAGGACAACGGAAAGATCACCAAGCAGAACTGTAAAAACGGCTGCATAGGCTGTAAGATCTGCGAGAAAAAGTGTCCGCACGGAGCAATAACTGTCAAGGATTTTCACGCGTCAATAGACTATGACAAGTGTGTTGACTGCGGAATTTGTTCGGCAGCCTGTCCGACAAAGGTTATCCATACAGATTATAGTGCAAAAGAATAGCAAAAAGAGCCGCAGTTAGCGGCTCTTTTTAATGATGTAAGATCATACGAATCTGTTCGCATTTCTCCGA
>UQEM01000159.1 GCA_900540005.1 uncultured Ruminococcus sp. | reverse complement strand
GCAAGCAGATTCAGTGCAAAGCCGTCAGGCGGGCTTTGTGCGGTGTTGCCTTAAGCGTATCCCAAAGGTTCTGAAAAAACTAAAAGCCTGAGAAAAACTCTCAGGCTTTATTTACATCTGATTTTTACATATTGCTGCTGTTAGTCGGGTTTGCAGCAGCTCCCCACTTATTCTGTCCGACACTCGGCTGACAATAGAACACCAACATGATTATCCAGCCTGCAAACGGAATTATTCCAAGCAGCAGATACCAAGCGGATTTGCCGCTGTCGTGAAGCCTTCTTATATTAAGTCCAAGTGAAGGAAGGAAAAATGCAATATTGATAAGCGCCGGAAGAATACCGGCATCGCCGAGCAGTAAAGAGTCGATGACATTCGCGCACAGGGATACTACGAAAAGGAAAAGCATTGCAAACCAGTATTCCGAACGTGTTGAACGTCCGTTGAAATTGATAAAGTTTCGGAAATAAAGCGATATTGCCTCGCCGAAACCAACGTATTTCGGGCTTCCGTCACCTGTGTTATACATAGCGTTGACATTGCCGTATCCGCCGTACTGATTATAGCCGTTCTGCTGGCCGTAAGCGTTCTGGTTGTAACCGTTCTGCTGACCGTAGGCATTCTGGTTGTAGCCGTTCTGCTGACCGTAGGCATTCTGGTTGTAACCGTTCTGCTGACCGTAGGCGTTCTGGTTGTAGCCGTTCTGCTGACCATAGGCATTCTGATTATAGCCCGTCTGATTTGATGTACCGCCGGTATATCCGCCGTTGTCCTGCTGTGTGCTGCCGTAATTCTGCGGTGTGGGTGCACTGACATCTATCATACCCTGTGTCTGAGAATTTAATTCCGCCGAAAGCTCAGCATCTGTGAATGCAGCTCCGCAGTTTTCGCAGAACTTGCTGCCGTAAGCTGAATTGTGATTACAAAATCTGCATACCATAGTAGTATTTCCTCCTAAATCTCCCTACACTTGTTTATGTGCAGTATAACACTTTTATTATACCACCTCATACACACTTTGTCAACAAAAAACGAAAATGATAAAGGTATCAGACACTACAGAAATATCTGTGCAAAAAAGTGTTGATTTTCATAAAGAAATATGGTATAATTTTGTTGTATATGCGGCTCTCCCTCTACACAAGACCGCGAAAATATTACAGGAGGAATGTAGAATATGAATTTAAGCAAGAAATTACTCTCTCTTGCCTGCGCTGCTGCAATGACTGCCGGCATGGCTGTAGGCTGCGGAGACAAGAACAAGGACAGTTCGGGAAAGGAGTCGGACGTGAAGGACTCCAACTTTACCGTTTCGATCGACGACCTTGCTGAACAGCTCGGTGCCGGTTGGAACTACGGAAATACCCTTGAGGCAAACTCAAACAAGATCCCCTCGGAGACAGCTTGGGGAAATCCCGTGGCTTCACAGGAAATGATAGACGCTGTAGCCGCAGCAGGCTTCAAGACAGTCCGCATTCCTGTTTCGTATCTCAGCTTTATTGATGACGAGAACGGCTACAAGGTTGACGAGGCGTGGCTTGACCGCGTTCAGGAAGTCGTTGACTACTGCTACAAGAACGGCCTGTTCGTGATAATCAACGTTCACGGTGACGGCTACAACACGATCGACGGAGGCTGGTTCCTCTGCAACGGCGAGGATCAGGACTACATCAAGGAAAAGTACGCGGCTCTCTGGAAGCAGATCGCAGAAAAGTTCGCAGACTATGACGAGCACCTCATCTTCGAGAGCATGAACGAGGAATTCGACGGAACTTACGGCTCTGACCCCAACCCCGACTACTACTCCAACATCAATGACTACAATCAGATCTTTATTGATACGGTGCGTGCGACAGGATCGAAAAACACCCACCGCTGGGTAATGGTTCCCGGCTGGAACACGGATATAACTTACACTGCCGGCGATTACGGCTTTGAGCTTCCCACAGACGAAAACAAGTCCACCGATGAGGGCAGAGTGATAGTCTCGGTACACTGCTATGATCCTTGGGACTACTGCGGTACGGAAAACGACAAGACTTTCCTCTGGGGCGAAAAGGGCGATGAGATAATCGAAGTAAACGGCGCTGACAGCCGCAGCAAGGCAAGCTGGGGCAACGAGGATCACATCGAGAGCCAGATGGAGAAACTCAAGACCACTTTCGTTGACAAGGGTTATCCCGTTATAATCGGCGAATTCGGCTGTATCGACAAGACTCTTGCAAATCCGGGGATCCCCAATCAGATCGCTGAAAACCGCGCTTACTATGACGGATTCTTCGCAGGTACTGCGGCAAGCTACGGCATTACTCCCGTTTACTGGGATAACGGCTACAACGGCAAGTACGGCTTCGGTCTCTTTAACAGAACCACCTGCGAGCAGACTCAGCCCGAGCTTATCACGGCTATCGTTGACGCGGTAAAGAATAAGGATCCGCAGACTGCCAGAAACATCGACATCAGCCGCTATACCTCGGCAAGTGCTTCATCGGCAAGCAATTCTGAGGGCGGCAACGCGTATATCGGTATCCAGACAAAGGTATACACATTCCGCAACGCTTGGAGCGATTCAAACTACGGCAAGGACAGCGAATACTTCCAGACCCTCATCAAGTGGGGCGAGGATTCGGACGGTGACGGCGAGGACGAGATAATCGACACAGGCGCTAAGTTCACTGACGCTGAGATAACAGGCAACGGAACATACACAGTAAGCGTTTCGGGTTACGACTTCTCCTCTGACAGTGACGGACTCAATATGCTTTTCGTTGATACGGACGTTCCCTATTCCACCGCTATCAAGGTAAAGGACGTTAAGCTTGGTCTTGACGGCGAGGACATGGACATAAGCAATCCTGTTGTTTCCGAGGACGCTCAGGGCAATCTCTACATCGAACTGGTGAACATCTACAACACAGACGCTCCCGCTATCGAGTACACAATGCCTACAGATTCATTCAGCATTACATTTACACTTGACGGTATCAAGTGATATCATAGTACAAAAGACCGCAGATATCTGCGGTCTTTCTTTTTGTTGTAAAATGTACGTTTAATAAGGGAACGCCCTCACTTGCAGGGCTTTGCCCCACACCCCACCAAAGGCTCTGCCTTTGGGATCCGCTAAAGGGTTAACAACCCTTTAGAATCCCATTATTAGTCAACGATACTCTTTATACTTGCAAAACAGAAAATAATTATTGAAAAACAATAATTTTCTATTGACAAATGATATTTAATGTGATATAATACTGCCATAACATAAAAAGGAGCGCGACTTTATGTGGACTAAAACTAAATCTCTTTTCCTTTCAAGAATGCTCACCATCGCAGCAGCGTTCCTGCTGCTGATAATGACTTTCTTTATGCCCGCAATTTCAAAATGGTACGCTGATATTTCCGTCAGCGGCGGAGTTTTCGGCAAATGCGACATAGTTATACCAATGTGCATAACGCTTTACCTCTGCGAGGCTCTTGCTTTCGGAGCGCTGTGGTCTCTCCACAAGCTGCTCAGCAACATCAACAACGATCAGGTATTTATCCCCGAAAACACTTCCTGCCTGCGCAGGATATCGTGGATATGCATGATAATGGGCGTGGTGCTGTTTATTTTCAGCCTGTGGCGAATCATTTTTCTCTTTGCGGCAATACTTGTTATCATGTTCGGTCTTATCATGAGGGTTCTGAAGAACGTTTTTGAAAAGGCTGTAGAGATAAAGTCGGAAAACGACTTTACGATATGAGGAGGTGCTTGTATGCCGATCATTGTTAATCTCGATGTCATGATGGCAAAGAGGAAGATATCTTCGCTTGACCTTGCCGAAAAAATAGGTATCACAACTGCAAATCTCTCCATTCTCAAAACCGGAAAAGCCAAAGCCGTGAGGTTTTCGACACTGGAGAAGATATGCGACGAACTCGACTGTCAGCCGGGTGATATTCTTGAATTCAGAAAAGAGTAAAATTCGCAAGAAACAGCGGAGGCAAACTTCTCCGCAAAGGAGGCTTTATCATGAATGATGCACCTGTTCCGAACATTTATAATACCGAGGATATTTCGGGCGGTACCTTTGATACCCCGAAGAAAGAAGTTCCGCAATACAGCAGACGTGAAATTCTGCTCTCTGCCGCAGTCGCGGTCTTATCGTTCCTGTTCGTGAAATACATTATCTTTAACATTACGGGATTTTTCACAACGGGAGTTTTCATCGCCCTCATTACTGCCGCAACGGTCTATCTCAGGAAAAAAGGATTTAAATTTTCACGGCTGAATATAGCCATTGCCGTAATTCTGTACATTTTCAGCTTTGTCTTTTCGATCACCGCAAACAGCTTTATCAAGGGACTTAACACTGTATTTCTCTGCGCGGCATCAGCCTATTACATCTACTCCGTTGCCGCCGAAAAGCGCGATATCGAGCGTTTTCTGCCGTTTGCCATGATAAAGGCTGTATTCGCCTACCCTTTCTCGAAATTCGGCGCTCAGAGCGCGATCGCTGCGGACTCGCTCAAAAAGTCCAAGGTCAGCAGAATCATCCTGCCGATTTTTATCGGACTTCTCCTCACCGTTCCGCTTACTGCTGTTGTCGGAGCGCTCCTCATGTCCGCTGATGACGGGCTTGCAAGAATGCTTTCAGGGATCACCAACAGGATCTTCTCCTATAAACTTTCGCTCATCGCCGCCGAGCTTATGCTGACAATTCCCTGTTCGCTGTACATTTTCGGCATGATATACGCAAACAGTTTCCGAAAGGATATTTCGGTACTCGATGACGAGCAATGCGCAAATAAACTCGACTCCGCCCGTGTTATCAGCAATCTCATTGTCTACACGGCAGTTACTCCCATATGCATTCTGTATGTGATGTTCTTCATCTCTCAGGCAAGTTATTTTCTCTCGGCATTCGCAAATTCGCTCCCCGAGGGCTACAGTTACGCCGATTATGCAAGGCAGGGATTCTTCGAGCTTTTCGCCGTCTCGCTCATCAACCTCATGGTCATTACCGTGATGAGCCTGCACTCGAAAAAAAGCGGCAGAAACAAATCCGCCGCCCTTAAATTCTATAACGTTATGTTAAGCATTTTCACGCTCATTCTCATTGCAACAGCAATAAGTAAAATGGTGATGTACATCTCGGTCTATGGCCTTACTCAGCTCAGATTTTACACAACATGGTTCATGCTCCTCCTTGCTGTAATCTTCATCATGATAATAGTGAAGCAGTTCCGCTATGATTTCTGTCTCTTATACACATCTGACGCTGCCGACGAATAGCCTTGTGTAGATCT
>UQEM01000158.1 GCA_900540005.1 uncultured Ruminococcus sp. | reverse complement strand
TCGAGTCTCGTGGGCTCGGAGATGTGTATAAGAGACAGATATTACTTGAAACAATTTTACCGCCGTTCATATAGCGGATAACAATAACAACAGCAACAAACCAATAGACATGAGAAGAATCGGAGAAATAATGCAAAAATGCCTGATAGCATTTTATGCGAAAAGAGAAATTCTGCAAATATCATAGAGAAATTTGCAGGATCGAGCGCATAACGCTCAGGAGAGCGAGGCTAAATTCGATACGGAGATCGAAAGTCTTGCAGGAACAAGACGGGCGCCCGCCGCTGGATTTGCGCCGGGCTGGTAGTACCAATGTAGTGACACATTGGTCTCCCAGCTCATAGACGTTCCCCCTCCGAGACCTTCCCCTAAGACCGCCGCAGGCGGAGAAAGGAGCGACTATGCCCAATCGCAGGCGCTATCACTCGATCAGCCTGAAACTGACCGACGAGGAGCTTCAGCTATGGAACACCAAGCATGAAGCAAGCGGTCTGAGCAAGACTGACTATCTGATGCAGGCTATCCGCAACAGTGAGGTGCGTGTATATTCCATAGAGGAAAGCATTGCACCTATTGTCCATGAGATCAGGAAGATCGGAACAAACCTCAATCAGCTTGCATACTTCTCAAACATCGGACAGGAATATCGTGTCCGTGCCGAGATCGAAGCGATACGCAAGACCAATGACAGAGTTATGGGGCAGCTTTCCGATTTCCTGAATGACCCGAAGTTCCACATCAAGGGCAGTAAATAATGTTTGGCAATGTGAAAGTCAATTACAACCCCTGCAAATCCAAAGTGGCAGTGGAGCGCACGGCGCACTACATTTTGGGAAAGCTGCCTCAGCAAATCAAGGACGGAGTTATAAAAACAGCCCCTAACTTGTATTGGGGCATTAACTGTGATCGTGATAATTTTCCGAGAGATGTTATGATGACGAGAAAGCTGTTCGGAAAGCGTAATTCCGGCAATGCAAACCTCTCTTATCAAATCTCTATATCGTTCTCGCCAGATGACAGGGACAAGCTGACTAACGAAGAAGTATTCAGGATAGCGAAAGACTATGCTGAGAAGTTTTTTCAGGGTTACGAAGTGCTGTTTGCTGTTCATATCGACAAGCCCCACCCTCACGCACATTTTCTCATAGGCAACTGCCACACCGTCACGGGAAAGGCGTTACGCCGCAATGAGAGAGATCTTTATAATATGTGTGAGTACCTTGGCGAACAATGTCAGAAACGTGGGCTTGTCCATTCGATGCGTGAAGATTATTATAATCACGACCTCGATGACAGCCCCGATAAGGAATCTTTTGCCGAGAAGCAAATGAAAGCCAAAGGAAAGGAAACATTCAAAGATGAACTTCGGGAAGTAATCAGAATCGAGTGTGCCGACCCGAACAACAGGACTTTAGAAGATGTGGTGAATGCCCTCATGAAGCATTATCATGTTGAGTGCCGTGTCAAGGGCAACACCATATCCTACCGTCACCCAAACTTTACCGATAAAAGCGGTAAACTTGTCTCGGTCAGGGGCAGTAAGCTGGGTGATAAATATACAGTGAAAGGAATCAACTATGAGCTTGGAAAGAATCAACGAGGACGAGAAACCGACAGAGCCGAAGTCCTCACAGCCGACAGTACAAGAACCGCAGACAGAATCCAAACAGCAAACGGCGGTCTTTACACGGGAACAGATGATAAAAGAAGCGGAGCGTATCCACAGGGAGTACGAACAATCACGCAAGGCACAGAGACAGGGGACAGCAGTAATGGAATCTCAGAAACCGCACAAACAGGAAACACCGCTTCCGGAATTGGACGCAATCGAAACGAGAGTTCGGGAAATGGCGGAGGAGATCGGAGTCTCCTCGGTGGACGCACAGAGGGACGAGAGGGTTCTTCTTCTGGTGACGGCAACGCTAAAAATGTGCCAACTTTTGAAGAATTATTCGACAGCTATAAACGTCGAAATACAAAGGTTGTCCGAACATCAGATGCAGAACCTGAGCCTGCAAGAACAGTACGCAAAAAGCGTCAGGACAGAGGTCTCTGACAGCGTTTACAACATCTATCATCAGGTCAAGGCGCAGGAGAAAGAAGCCATCAACGACCTGATGCAGTATGTGCAGGCAAACAGCGATCAGATGGAGAAGGATATTACCGCCTGTGCCGGTAAAGTAAGATCGGCGACCGAAGCCGCCGATAAAACATCATTGCAGATAAGCAAGTCGGTGAAACGTTTCTGCACTGTCAGAACGATAGGCGATCTTCTTTACTACGCTGCTCCTGTTGCGGTGGTGATAGATGTACTGCTGAGGTTGTTTGATTTTATCTGATCATTCGTCATTCAAGCCGAAAATCTCAGCATCATCTTCCTCCGATACAATGAATGATCTGACAAGCGGCTCACTGGGCGGTTCTTCGCCGTCCTCGTGAGCGTGCCAGCGAGGATTGGTCTCAGCATTTTCAATCGTCTGCTTGATAATATCAAAGTATTCATCACCCTCGACGATCGAGAGAAAATGCGCCTTATCAGCAGAATACAAAAGGCGGTGCTTGAAAATGTTCTTGTTGTACAGCATAGCCAGCTGCATGAGCATCATATCCATACGGAAACGATCTTCAAGCAGTGCAAAATATTGGAAGAACAAGTGCCGTGCCACATAAATATCCTGGTCAATCATATCAATATACGGGTTATTTGCAAGGTTTTCGGCAATCTCACTCAGCACTTCCTTCGGAGCTTCTTTCGGAGTGGTATCAAAGAGTATCTCGGCAAAGATATACAGGTCTTGATGGTTAATCTTTATATCTGCTTCTACCAGCTTTTTTACAATAGAGGGCAGAGAGATCGTTCCGTCGGAATTTTCGTGAATAAGCCCTAAATCTATCATCTTGTCAATAGCAGTAAAATACATCAGATTTGACAGCTTTTTGAACAGCAGCTTTGGCACGCCTGATTCGGGCATAAAGCGCATAATAGGACAGAACGTGCTTATCTTCATCATTCAGGTCAGCATTCTCAAACAGTCGCTTGATATGATTATAGTGTGTGTCAGTCCTCGGCTTGCCATCTTTATTGGCAGGGATTCTTGCTTTCATATTCTTGATTCCTCCTATAAGGGCATCTGTACAGGTGTCAGGCGTATCTGTTCCCCTTTTCATGGAACGAGCGCACAGTTCCAATGAAAATGGATATTTTTCGTTTATGGATACAAGCTGGTGCATTTTGATTTTTGTTTCCCGATCTTCTATATCAAAGGGATAAAAAGCAGCGATAAGAGCATAGCTTTCACGGAAGGTTCTGAACTCTGTCAAATCGAAAACAGCATAATCATCACCATAATTGGATTGTGAGATGACAATAACATCGCATTCCAATTCAAGCAGATGTTCCATGTTCGGATCACCATCAATAGGAAGATTGAAACTGTCTATGATAAGCAAGGTGCTTTTTCCTAAAGAAGACAGCAAATCAAGGTTTTCCTGAAAGACTTCTTCCATATCATTTCGCACCAATGCCGTGTTTGGAAGAATATTGCATATCAGATGCTGTAGTCCCTTTTCTTCGGAGTAATAGTAATATCCGATATGGGCATATTCCGATTTATATTCCTGAGCATATTTGCGGACAAGCTCGCTCTTGCCGATACCGGCAACACCTGTGAGAAACACTCTGCCTTCGTTTTGAACCAGAGTGTGAAGCTCTTCCAGTTCCATTTCACGTCCACAGAAATATTTGCAGGGTGGTTTCAGCTTACTGTTGGAAAAGATGGAATCCGCCTGTGTGATATTTTCATAGTAAAAGTCGGCGTAATAATCCTTCCCGTCCTTATAGTACGGACGATATGCGGCAATGGTCACAGCAGTATAGAACACTTCCGCAAGATGCTCATTATCGGAGTATTCACGGGAATTATTCAAAGCAAACTGCTTTTTATATGGCTTGGATATAAGCGGATCATTGATGATAAGGTCAAAGAATGAAACGTGGAGCTGCGGCTTGTCAAGGATGTATTTCAGCACACCTTTAATATCACCGAGCAGAACAGACTTATCCTTTCGCACATAAAAATCCGTGATATTAGAGGATAACGTGCGAGTGCCTTTATTCAGCTTTGACGGTTCTGAGCGGTCATATTCCGGACTGGTCGGATCGTTAAAATAGGACTTGAACAGCATATCCACCAATGCCTGATAGGTGTTGACAGAAGATGATACAAGCTGTTTATACAAAATGGCGATCACGGTTTTGATATCACAGTTCATACGGCAGCTCCTTTCTATAATATTCCAATATAATTATAGCACAAAGCTATATCAAATTCAAGTATCAGGAGGTCACGAAATGACTATTTTCGACGATATAAAAGAGCTTGTCGATGTGCCGACGGCAGCTCGCACTTACGGTGTAGAAGTACACCGAGGAAACATGGCGCTCTGCCCGTTCCACAGGGAGCGTCACCCGTCCTGCAAGCTGTATGAAGACCATTATTACTGCTTCGGCTGTCAGGCACATGGCGATGTTATCAAGCTGGTGCAGGAGCTTTTCGGGCTGAGGGCGATAGAAGCTGTGAAGCAGATCAACAGCGATTTCGCTCTCGGTCTGGACTTGGATAAGCCGCCCGATATGGAAGCAGTGGCACGCAGGCGCAGGGAGATCGCCGAGCGGAAAGCAGAGAAAGCAAGGGTAACGCATATGTATGATGTTTTGCTCAGGTACTTTACTTTGCTTGATAAGTACAAAATGCGTTATGCTCCGAAAACTCCCGATGAGGAAACGGACAGGCGTTTCGTGTACGCTTTGCAGAATATCGGCTATGCGGAGTATATGCTTGAATCATTTAACCGTTTTGACAAGGAACAACAGGCAGAAATAAAACTGGAGGTAGACAGGATTGAACGAGAATACAAACGATGTGTCGAAGAATGGGGAGAATGACGAGCAGGAACTTGAAAGGCTGCGGTCAGAAGTTGAAGCCGAGATAGAACAGGATATTGCTGCAATGCCGCCCGATGACACACCACTTTCTGAAGCACCACCTGAAAAGAAAAAGCAGGAACGTGAACTGCCGGACTGGATGCTTGACAAGACTACTGTCAACGAGCTGAAATTCTGTGGGGCTTTCACGCAAAAGCACCCCATGAAGTGCATCGGCGGACGTTTTTTCGACTATGACGGACTTGTGGACGAGAACGCACTCGGCAACGAAGTCTACCGTATGCTCCGTCAGGGCGTGTGGATAGGGCTTTCAAAAAAGGTCGTGCAGATCATGGACTGTCTCTTATACACATCTGACGCTGCCGACGAATAGCCTTGT
>UQEM01000157.1 GCA_900540005.1 uncultured Ruminococcus sp. | reverse complement strand
TGTCCGTATGATGTGATTATCGAACGCGGAAGTCTGAAAAAATGTGCGGACTATATTTCGGAGGTAGTATCATCGCGAAAAACGGTGATAATAACCGATGATACCGTTGCAAAGCTATATCTTGACGACGTTGAGAAGTCTTTGCGTGCGGGAGGCTTTGAATGTGAGGCTTTTGTTTTTCCGCATGGCGAGCAGTCAAAGTGCATTAAAACGCTGAGTGATATTTTCGATTTTCTTTGCGAACAGAACATTACGCGCAAGGACTTCATCATAGCGCTCGGAGGAGGAGTAGTCGGCGATATTACAGGATTTGCCGCAGCCTGCTTCCTTAGGGGGATAGATTTTATCCAGATACCCACGACGCTTCTTGCACAGGTCGATTCGTCAGTTGGCGGAAAAACTGCTGTTGATATTTCCGGCGGAAAGAATCTTGTCGGAGCTTTCAAGCAGCCTGCACTTGTGCTTTGCGACAGCGATACGCTTTCAACGCTTTCTGATGATATTTTCGCAGACGGAATGGGTGAAGTCATTAAATACGGCATGATTTGCGACTCAAAGCTTTTTGAACTTCTCGAAAAGCATACACTTGCAGATGTAAACGAGGTAATTGATGAGATCGTAAGCACCTGCATAGACATAAAGAGGGCAGTTGTGGAGAATGACGAGTTTGACAAGGGAGAGCGCATGATCCTTAATTTCGGACATACTCTCGGACACGCGATCGAGGGCTGGCACGAGTACAAGGACTTCTCACATGGCATGGGCGTTGCGGCAGGAATGTGCATGATCACTGACAAGTGCGCTCCGCAGCTTTCTGAGAGGCTGAAAAAATGCGTTGCGTCCTATGGTCTGCCTACGGGAACGGATATCCCCATGAGCGAGCTTTTACCATTCTGTTCAAAAGACAAAAAACGCGAGTCGAACACGCTCAATTACATTGTATGCAATGAAATTGGAAAGGCAGAGATCGTTAAAACCACAGTTGACGGATTTACCGCACTTATGGAGGGAAAATAATGGATATAAAAATTACCCCGTCGTCCCTCAGCGGAGCAGTTGAGATTCCGGCATCAAAGAGCTGTGCGCACCGCTCGCTTATTTGCGCTGCACTTGCAGACGGAGTTTCCGTCCTGAGCGGAGTTACGATGTCAAAGGACATCGAAGCGACTATTTCCGCAGTTACAGCGCTTGGTGCGTCCGTGGAAGTTAACGGAGATATCGTGACGGTAAAGGGAATCTCGAGCCCGTTGGCAAAGTCTGATATTGACTGCAACGAAAGCGGTTCGACCCTCAGATTTATAATTCCCGTAGCAGCAGCACTCGGCGCAGAATCGACATTTTTCGGCAGAGGCAGACTTCCTGAGCGGCCGATAGACATTTATGTGCGCGAGCTTGGAAAGAATGGTATCAAGTTTGATTATGCTAACACAATGCCGTTTTCGATCTCAGGCAGACTCAGCTGCGGAACTTACGAAATTGAGGGAAATGTTTCGTCACAGTTCATAACCGGACTTCTGTTTGCTCTGCCGCTCCTTGACGGCGATTCCGAAATAGTACTGACTGCTCACCTTGAATCACGTCCTTACGTTGATATCACGATCGATACTTTAAGGCGCTTTGGAGTAAGCGTGGAGGAGTCAGCAAACGGTTTTAAAATACGCGGCGGTCAGAAGTACAAGCCTCATGACGAGAAGATAGAGGGCGACTATTCGCAGGCGGCATTCTTTTTTGTTGCAAATGCGCTTGGCTCTGATATCAATGTACACAATCTGAACGACAGCAGCGTTCAGGGAGATAAGCGGATTCTGGATATTATTGTCGGAATGAGCCATAGCGGAGGTCTTGGAAGCTATCGTGCAGACTGCTCGGATATTCCCGACCTTGTTCCGATACTGGCAGTTCTGGGCACATTCGGCAGTGAGAGATCGGTGATCTACAACGCTCAGCGCCTGAGAATAAAGGAGAGCGACCGACTTGTTTCAACCGCAGCAATGCTCAATGCGCTTGGCGGAAATGTTGAAGTAACAGATGACGGACTTATTATTGATCCGGTAAGCTCACTTCACGGCGGAACAGTTGACGGGGCTGGCGACCACAGGATCGTCATGGCGGCGGCAATTGCGGCTACCCGTGCGGACGGCGAGGTGATCATCAAGGGAGCACAGGCGGCTTCAAAATCATATCCTGATTTCTTCAAAGACTACACAAAGCTCGGAGGTAAGGTAAATGGCATCGATCTGGGATAAGCGGATTTCTATTTCGATCTTCGGCGAACCTGATGCTCCTGCTATGGGCGTTACTATCGGGAATCTGCCTGTAGGGGAGTACATAAATGCCGAAGAACTTGCGAATTACATGGCGAGGAGAGTTCCGAATCTCGGCGATGCAGCAGAAGCGGATATTGTGCCTTCACCGCGCATAATGTCCGGAATTTCCAACGAGCGCACGACCGGAGCGCCGCTTTGTGCGTTCATACAGAATGTCCGCAGAAGTCCGAAACCGCAGGGCGATAACGTTGACAGGCTTTCACGTCCCGGAAATGCCGATTACACGGGAGCAGTCCGTTACAGGAGTTTCAGCGACTTTGAGAGCAGAGGCAATTTTTCCATGCGCCTTACAGCTCCGCTTTGCTTTGCAGGAGCGGTATGTGCGCAGATACTCGAACGCCGCGGAATTTACACGGGGGCGCACATAGCAAGTATCCACAATGTAAAGGACAACCCTTTTGACGCTGTCCGTCTCAGCCGTGACGCAGTAATAAGCGTTCGGCAGAAGGAGTTTCCCGTGATCAACGACCGCAAAGGCTGGACAATGCTGCGGAATATTCGCAAGGCTGCCGAATACGGCGAGTCTCTCGGCGGAGTCATAGAGTGCGGCACGGTCAATGTTCCGGCAGGAATAGGTTCGCCGATCTTTGACGGACTTGAAAACAATATCGCGCAGCTTATGTTCGGTATTCCCGGGGTCAAGGGGATCGAATTCGGCACAGGCTTCACATCGGCGAATATGCTCGGAAGTCAGCAGAGCGATGAATTTTATGTAAGCGAGCGCGGTCATATACTCACAAAAACCAACAATCATGGCGGAATCATAGGCGGCATATCTTCGGGAATGCCGATAACTCTGAACGTGGCGATAAAGCCCGCACCCAAGTCTGTGAGCGCGGACGAACGCGAAACCTGCACAGTTCCCGCAGCGGTTGTCTGTGTGGAATCGGCTGTGAATATTGCCCTGCTTTCGCACATGATTGATTATCCGAATTTTTGTTGATAAGGTGATAATATGCAGGAAAAAAACATCAAGAAGATGACTGAAATGGCAGATACAACGGTGAACGATCTGCCCACCCTGAATATTCTGCTTTGCTATCTTTTGTATAAAATTGAACGTCCTGTAAACACGGAGCAGCTTTATGAGATCGCTATCGGAACGGGCGTGATAAATTATTTTTACTATCAGGATTCGATAGACTATCTGACGAAGAATGGTCTGATCTCCGTACAAAAGGACGAACTTGAGGGCGATTGTTACGTCCTTGAAAGCATGGGCAAAGAGTGCGCACAGCAGTTGAAAAGCTATGCGCCGAAAACTCTGCGCGATAAGCTTGTTCTTGCGGCGCTGAGGTATTTCACGCGCGTTAAGTATGAGCAGGAGATCAAGATAGAGTATGAACCTGCCGGCAAAGGGTATTATATGCACGTTCGCTGTCTTGATGTTGACTGCGACCTTATGGATCTGAAAATATACGCTCCCGATATGACGCAGGCAAAACTCCTCGGCGAGCGGATAATGCTGAATCCTGCGGGATTTTACGGAAAGGTCATTGATCTTGCGCTCTCGAATGAAGAGCCGCCCTATGACCTCAGCGATAATTGAGAATGAGTATTCAGGTGCGAAAAAATTTCTGCATATGTTCTTATAAAGACAAATTCTGATGGAGGGAAATATGAATTACGGTCTTGTCCTCGAGGGAGGAGCAATGCGCGGTTTGTTCACCGCAGGTGTGATAGACGTGCTCATGGAAAACGAAATAGAATTCGCAGGAGCTGTCGGAGTTTCCGCAGGAGCAGGCTTTGGCTGCAATTATAAGTCACGTCAGCCGGGAAGAGTTATTCGCTACAGCACGCGTTTTTGCCGTGAGTGGAAGTATTGCAGCGTCCGCTCGTTGCTTCTGACGGGAGATATGTACGGTGCAAAGTTCATTTACCATACAGTTCCCGAAAAGCTTGATATATTCGATGCAAAAACTTTTGATGAGAACCCGATGAAATTTTACTCAGTTGCCACGGATATTACTACGGGAAAGCCCGTGTATCGGCTTTTTTCAAAGGTGGACTATAACGAGCTTGAATGGCTGCGCGCGTCGGCTTCTATGCCGCTTGCCGCAAGGGTAGTCAATGTTGACGGCAGAAAACTCCTTGACGGCGGCATAACGGATTCGATCCCGCTGAAATTTATGGAAAAACAGGGTTACGAAAAAAATGTTGTTGTACTGACTCAGCCGCGCGGATTTGTAAAACACCCCTCAAAGAGCACCAAGCTTGTGAGCCGTGTATACAAAAAGTACCCGAATTTCGTCCGTGCTTGTGCCGAACGTTACAAGATGTATAATTCTGAACTGAGATACATAAAAAACGCGGAGAAAGAGGGAAGGGCATTTGTTATTGCACCGCCCGAGAAGCTTCCGATAGGTCACGTTGAGCATAACCCCGATGTAATGCGTGAGGCGTATCGAATCGGCAGAAAAGTCGCTCTTGACAGTTTGGGCGAGTTAAAAGAGTTTATGAAGTGAAAAAAAGCAGTCTGTACGGGAAAGTGCAGACTGCTTTTTTTATATAGGAGAGTTTGTTCAGAGGTCAAATTGTTCGTTTCTGCTACAAATATACTGCCACTTGCAGTCGCCGCAGACATTTCCGAGCCGACCATTAAGTACAATATTCCGGCGGACTGCCGAGAAAAACTGACTCCATGCCATATTATCGCCTTCATGTGCTCCGATAAGCAAGAGAACCGCGCTGTCATAGCGCTGAACCTTTTCCTCGGTGACACAAGGTAAGCGTCAAATAAACACTGTATTCCTCAAAGAAGAAATCTGATGTATAATAAAGTCTAAGCAAGTCCATAGGCCAAATTAGAGTATCTAAAATAGTCTATGGAGTAAATCGTACTAAATTAGATACAGGAGGAATACGGAAATGAAAACAACGACAGCTATTACTAATGTCAAGTGAGATGTACAGCTGCAGGAATGGACAGAGCAGATAAAAGCACAGCAGGAAAGCGATATGACCGTGACAGCATACTGCGCTCAGAATGGGATCAATATTAAGACGTATTACTATCATCTTCGCAAAGTTCGGG
>UQEM01000156.1 GCA_900540005.1 uncultured Ruminococcus sp. | reverse complement strand
TGACGTCGAGTCTCGTGGGCTCGGAGATGTGTATAAGAGACAGGTTATATTACTTGACCTTGTATGAGGCTCAGAGGCCTTGATGAGCCTTTCAACATATTTACCGATAATATCATTTTCAAGGTTCACTATGTCTCCTGTTTTTTTCATTGAGAGAGTGGTTTCACTTGCTGTATGTGGAATTATTGAAACACTGAATGTGCTGTTAGTTACTTTTGCAACTGTAAGACTTATTCCGTCGATTGCAATCGAGCCTTTCTCTACGATATATCTAAGCAGAGAATCTTCCGCAGAAATTGTGTACCATACGGCAATGCCATCATTTTTCACATCAGTTATAATACCTGTACCGTCAATATGTCCTGAAACAATATGACCGCCGAAGCGTCCGTTTGCCGCCATTGCTCTTTCAAGGTTTACCATACTGCCGCTTACAAGTGAATCGAGTGAAGAACGGCTGAGAGTTTCATTCATAACGTCGGCTCTGAATGTATCGTTTGTCATATCTGTAACAGTAAGGCAGACTCCATTCACAGCTATGCTGTCACCTATATGTGCATCAGTCAGTACCTTTTCAGCCTGAATTTCAATAAACGATGATCCGGCAGTTCTTTGAACTCTTATAACTTTGCCAATTTCTTCAATTATTCCCGTGAACATATTTCACCCTGCTTTCTATCATTATATCATCGCCAAAGCGTGATATCTTTGGCTCTTCAAGCATAAAGGCATTGTCAGGAATATCTGTACCAATTCCGCCAACTGGTGAAGGTGCTGATTTTCCGCCGAAGATCTTAGGAGCAATATATGCCTGAACCTTATTAACAATACCGGAATTCAGCGCCGACCAGTTCAGGGTCGAACCGCCTTCAAGCAGAATACTGTCAATTTTTCTTTCACCAAGAATTTTCATAAGTTTTACAAGATCAACCTGTTTTCCTGACTCGTCAGAACATAATATTACTTCACAGCCAAATTTCTCATACTCTTGTGTCTTATCGCTTGTACAAGCCGTGACAATAAGTGTTGGAACCTCGTTAGCTGTTTTTACTATGTTACTGTCAAGTGGGGTTCTAAGTCTTGAATCACAGATAATTCGTATGGGATTCCGAGCATTTTCAAGTCGGCAGGTCAGCAATGGGTCATCTGCAAGAACTGTGCCGATCCCCGCCATAATGGCAGAGTGTTTAAGTCGGTCACGATGTGCATTAAGACGTGATTCTTCGCCTGTTACCCACTTGGCTTTTCCTGTGTAGCAGGCAATTTTTCCATCAATTGTCATGGCATATTTCATCGTAACGAACGGAAGTCCGGTTGTGATATAATGAAAGAATATTTCATTTATACTGTCACATTCTTCTTTAAGAACTCCCTCCGTAACTTCGATTCCGTGATCTCTAAGATATTTTATACCTTTTCTAGCGACAAGCGGATTAGGGTCGGCAGAACCTACAAAAACACGCCTTATACCGCGTTCTGCTATAGCTTCCGTACACGGAGGCTGCTTTCCGTAGTGACAGCACGGTTCAAGTGTCACATACATATCAGCACCTTTGCAGTCCACTCCTCTTGCATCGCAGTCAGCAAATGCGTCGCGCTCCGCATGAAGCTGCCCGTATTTTTTGTGCCAGCCTTTACCTATGATATTACCATCGCGAACGATCACAGTTCCGACCATAGGATTCGGCGATACAAATCCCATTCCACGCTTGGCAAGTTTGATTGCTTCGCGCATATATTCGTTTTCAGCCATTTCTTACTCCTTGAAAAATCTTCGGAAAAATAAAAATGCCCCGAAAATCAGGGCATGAAAATACACTTGCAGAAAATCCGCATATCATCTTCTTTCATCCGGACTATACCGTCGGCTTCGGAATTGCACCGAATCAACCTTCTCAGGCTCGCAGGCTTTACTGCCGGTCAGGAATTACACCCTGCCCCGAAGATATTTATTACAATAATATTATATCATCGCCGAATATCTTTGTCAATACCTTGCACTGGGTTAACATTTTTTAAATTATCCGATAATATTCTCTCCAAACCTTGCAATTGGCTGAAAAATATGTTATAATAAATTTATATTTCCAAACGGAGGATTATTTTATGTTATCAGATATAGAAATCGCTCAGAGCGCTCATATGAAGCGCATAACAGAAATCGCTGCAAATATCGGTATTAATGAAGAAGACCTTGAGCCTTACGGTCATTATAAGGCTAAGGTATCCGAGGACGTTTACTCAAAAGTTGCTGATAAAGAAAACGGCAAACTCATTTTAGTGACTGCCATAAATCCAACACCTGCCGGTGAGGGTAAAACAACAGTCAGCGTCGGACTTTCCGAGGCTATGCGAAAAATAGGAAAAAAGTCTGTCCTCGCACTCCGCGAGCCTTCTCTCGGACCTGTTTTTGGCATGAAGGGCGGAGCTGCCGGCGGTGGTTACTCTCAGGTAGTTCCCATGGAGGATATCAATCTTCACTTTACCGGTGATATTCACGCAATCACTGCTGCAAACAATCTCCTCTGTGCTATGATAGACAATCATATTCATCAGGGTAACGAGCTTCAGATAGACCAGCGCAGGATTACTTTCAAGCGTTGTCTTGATATGAACGACCGTGCTCTAAGAAATATAATCGTAGCTCTCGGCGGCAAGGCTAATGGTTTCCCCCGCGAGGACGGTTTCCAGATCACAGTTGCGTCAGAGATCATGGCTATTCTGTGCCTTGCTTCTGATATCGCTGATCTTAAAGAAAGAATCGGAAATATTCTTGTTGCTTATAACTTAAAGGGCGAACCTGTTTTTGCAAAGCAAATAGGAGCTTGCGGTGCTATGACCGCTCTGCTCAAGGACGCTCTCAAGCCTAATCTGGTTCAGACTCTCGAAAACAATCCCGCTTTCATTCACGGAGGTCCTTTTGCAAATATCGCTCATGGCTGCAACTCACTTCGTGCGACAAAACTTGCACTCAAACTCGGTGATTACTGCATAACAGAGGCAGGTTTCGGTTCTGACCTCGGTGCTGAGAAGTTTTTCGATATCAAGTGCCGTTACGGTGGACTTACTCCTGATTGCGTGGTGCTTGTCGCTACGATCAAGGCACTCAAGTATAACGGAGGCGTTCAAAAGACTGATCTTGCCAAGGAGAATATGTGGGCTTTGGAAAAGGGCATAGTTAATCTCAGAACCCACATTGAAAATATGCATAAGTATCATCTTCCTGTTGTAGTTGCTATTAACAAATTTGCAAGTGATACTCCTGCTGAAATCAAATTCGTTGAGGACTTCTGTGCTGATATGGGCGTTGAGGTTTCTATGTGCGAAGTTTTTGCAAAGGGTAGTGAAGGCGGAATTGACCTTGCACAGAAGGTTTGCGAAACAATTGATCTTTGCTCTGCAAGTGAATCACAGTTCAAGCAGATCTATGATACACAGCTTCCAATCAAACAGAAGATCGAGATAATCGCAAAGGAGATTTATCGTGCCGATGGTGTGACATTTACGCCTCAGGCTGAAAAATCTATCAAGGAAATTGAGAGCATTGGTTTCTGGGATTTGCCGGTTTGCATTGCCAAGACACAATACTCGCTCTCTGATAATCCGACTCTCCTCGGCAAGCCCAAAAACTTCAAGATAAATGTTCGTGACGCGAAGCTCTCCTCGGGAGCAGGTTTCGTAGTTATTTACACAGGAAACATTCTCACAATGCCGGGACTCCCAAAAGCTCCTGCTGCTTTGAATATCGACTGTGACGATAACGGCAATATCACAGGGCTTTTCTAAGAGGCGATTCATGAAAATAATTACGCATTCCCCTGAAGAAACCATTGATACAGCCGCTAAACTCGGCAGTATGCTCCATGCAGGTGATATGATTGCTTATAAGGGTGGACTTGGCGCAGGTAAGACCACCTTTACAAGAGGTCTTGCGATAGGTCTTGGAATCGGAGACCATGTTACTTCACCTACATTTGCTTTGGTAAATGAATACAGGGGTGAGAAAATCACACTCTATCACTTTGATATGTACAGAATCTGCAACGAAGAGGGGCTTGAATCCACAGGTTTCTATGACTATCCCTTTGACGAAAATGTGGCGGCAATCGAGTGGTCAGAGAATATAGCTGAATTTTTGCCCCCGAATACGATTTACATTACAATTAATAATATCAGCGAAAATGAACGCGAAATTATAATAGAGGACGGTGGAAGATTTGCTACTGCTTGGAATTGATACCTCGGGAAAAGTCGCTTCTGCCGACCTTTTTGACACAGAAAACGAGATCTTTCTCGCTCAGAGTTCTCTGTACACGCAAAAAACTCATTCGCAGGTAATCATGCCTATGGTAAAGGATATCCTTACAAAATCCGATAAGCAGATGTCCGATATAGGTGCAATTGCTGTTGCAAACGGTCCCGGTTCATATACCGGACTCAGAATCGGTGTTGCAGCGGTGAAAGCTATGTGTTTCGGGCTTGGCATCAAGTGCTGCGGCGTTTCGACTCTTTCTGCACTCGCTTTCAGCAATATGGCTTTTGTTGGCAATATATGCAGCATTATGAAGGCAAGAGGTGAACTTGTATACACCTGTTCATACAAGAGCGACAGTTTCACAGTAAAACCGATTTGCGAGGAAAAACTTATCAGCCGAGATGAGCTTTCAAAATTTCTTGCGCTTGATCAGGAAGATACGCTTCTTTGCGGTGATGGTGCGACAGATTTTTTCAATAATTACCGTTCCCCCCTATTCACTCTTGCTCCTCCGCAGTCACGCTTGCAGAACGCAACAGGTGTATGCCTTGCCGGAGCTTCAGCGAGCCTTATAGATCCTGAACTTCTTGAAGTCTCTTATCTGCAAAAAGTCAAGGCAGAAAAGGACTTGGAATACAGATCCAAAACAAATTAATTTAATACGATTGGAGAAAGTTATGATAGCTATAGGTTGCGACCACGCAGGCGTTGAAATGAAAAAAGCAATTATCGAAGCGCTTTCTATTCAGGGCTTTGATTTTCTGGATATGGGCACGGACGGAGAACCTTGCGATTATCCTGATGTTGCAGAAAAGGTCTGCCACGAAATTTTATCAGGTCATTGTACCAGAGGTATACTCATTTGCGGTACAGGTATCGGTATGTCAATTGCCGCAAACAAGATCAAGGGAATCAGAGCGGCTTTGTGCAGCGATTCATTCTCCACACGCTTTACAAGACTTCACAATGACGCTAATGTCATGTGTATGGGTGCAAGAACCCTTGGCTGCGGACTTGCGGCTGAGCTTGCAGAAATATTCCTCACTACTTCATTTGAGGGCGGACGTCACCAGAGACGGATCGACCTCATAACCAAAATTGAAAACAAATAACCGAAAGGAGTACTAACTGTCTCTTATACACATCTGACGCTGCCGACGAATAGCCTTGTGTAGAT
>UQEM01000155.1 GCA_900540005.1 uncultured Ruminococcus sp. | reverse complement strand
ACGAGATGACGTCGAGTCTCGTGGGCTCGGAGATGTGTATAAGAGACAGCTGCCAAAACCGCCTGAACATCTGCTATGACCCGAATATCCGAAAGGGTGCATATTATCCCGAAAAGTTCCTGACGTTCCTGCTGGAGCTGCTCACCCCCGAAGATGTGACCACTTTGCAGGAGTATCTCGGCTATCTGCTGATACCGTCCACCAAAGGGCAGAAGATGATGTTCCTCATCGGTCAGGGCGGTGAGGGCAAGTCACGCATTGGTATCGTTCTCCGTGAGATATTCATGGACAATATGCTGACGGGCAATGTCCACCGAATCGAGAACGACCGCTTTTTCCGCTATAACCTGAAAGACCGTCTGCTCATGGTCGATGATGATATGCAGATGCAGGCGCTGTCCTCCACGGGATATATCAAGAACCTCGTCACCGCAGAAACGCCGATCGATGTTGAAGCCAAAGGCAAGCAGAGCGAGCAGGCTTTGCTTTATACAAGGCTATTGTGTTTCGGCAACGGCAGTCCGAAAACGCTGTATGACAAGAGCAAGGGCTTTTCAAGGCGAATGATAATCCTCACAACTCTGCCGCCGCCCGAAAGGCGAATTATTGACCCCTACATCGCCGAGAAATTCATCGCCGAGAAAGAGAAGATATTCTGCTGGATGTATGACGGACTACTGAGACTTCTTGCCAACAATTACCGCTTTACGATCTCCGACAAGGCAAGGCAGAATGTCAGGGAGACTATGCAGGACAACTGTAATATTACCGAATTTCTGGAAGATACGGACAGAGTGCAGTATGGGGAAAATCTGCGGGTCGCTTCATCGGTGCTGTATGACAGTTATTATCATTGGTGCGAGGACAACGCCCTCACAGCCCTGAAACGTGAGACTTTTGTATCATGGCTCAGGCAGAATGAAGCGGCGTATCATATCAGGTATGACCTCAATATTCCGAGCGGGAGCAGTCATGTCCGAGGATTCAAGGGCATTGCGTTAAAGTTTAAGTCAAGTGGTTATTATGGTGTGTAAGCGTGTAAAGCCCGTAACTGCGAGCTTTCTGCCGTGTATAAGGAACGTGTGACCGCAGAAACGGCGTGTAGGACACACGCTGTCAGACAATTTACACGGCATAGGTACACGCTCAAAACAACGTATTTGCGCTGTTTACACGGGGACACGCCATTTTATCAAGTTGTTTATGTTCCGAAAAATAAAGGAGGAAAAAAGAATGGAGAAAGTTCTTTACACAGTCAAAGAGGTATCGCAGATACTTCACACAAACCCGTCCTATGTTTATCAGCTCATCAATACGGGGCTTCTGCCTGTGCTGAAGCTGGGCTCATATAAGGTTCGGCACGAAGCTCTGATGAAGTTCCTGTCCGAATACGAAGGCTATGACCTTTCCGACCCGAAGAACGTTGAAAAACTCACCGCCACAGCGGTATAAGTCTTCGCTATATACGAAACAGAAACTGCCTGACAGGTGAAGTTCCCGTCAGGCAGTTTATTATTTGTTACGGTCGCACTCAGAGCTGCGAAACGCTCACTTTAAAATGTCTTGCTTAGAGCCAAGAGAAGCTCTCTTGATAAGTTTCTCATTTAGGGCTGAGATACACCTTCTATACATATTGTATCCGATTTTGACCTTCTTGTCAAGTTTGACAAAAAGCGACAACATAGAATCAATCAAAATCAGCCTGCAAAGTGTCATATTGATGCGGCAATAGCAAGTTGCTCTACAAGCTCATAAACCTCACTGTATGGCAAGTATTTATCAATTATAGTTTCAATAGTTTCTCCTTGAGTCTGATATAATTCTCTCAAATCCCTTGCGTTTTGAATAGCATTTGAAAGATTGTCTTGACCTTTGATTATTTTAGCTATTATCCCCTCATCATCTTTATGATTTTCATAATCATCTAAATCAAGATGTTTAGTAAGTTTATCGCCGATAGCTTTTTTTCTTAATGGAGCAGCAGGTAGTATTTCAATATGCATCAACAGCCAGCATTCAAAGAGCAAACTTGAAATCAACAGTTGATATTGATTAGCTGATGATTTGGCATCGTCTATAACATCGAGAATATCATCTGGAGCATCGCAATCAAACACAAGATATTTATCATATACTGCGTATTTAGAAATGTTTTGATCGTTCTTCAAAAATGATTCTGCATAATTATATACTGCACGAGCATTTGATCCAACCGTTTCCGTTTCAATTACAATATTTGAAAACTTATCTTTGATGAGTTTCTTAAAGAACTCAAAATAATTTTTTTCTGTGTATCCTTCGCAAAAAATAAGTATTTTACCTATGTATAGTTCTTTTTGCTCAATTTCTCGTTGCCTTAATAAAGTCCTGCCCATTATTCTTTATCCTCTAATGCAGCTCTGAAAATCGGAATTGCACCGTATTTACCATTGATATAGTCTTTGCTAAAGGATGAGTCTTCTCTAACCTTGAGCTGTGCCAAAGAAAAAGTAGTAGATTCACCTTTTTCATTCTTATCAACAAATACAACTTCGTCTCTTCTGAACTGTTCTTTCGTCAGTTGAAATACATCGTGTGTTGAAAAAACCAATTGAGCTGATTGGTTTTCCTCTGATTGAAAGATATCAATAATAAATTTAGTAAGTAACGGATGGAGCTTATCTGATAGTTCATCTACAATGAATATACCGCCAGATTCCTGAATTTCGATTATACGCTGTATATAAGCAAGAAAACGCAGAGTTCCAGATGATTCCTTAAACAATCCAAATTCAGTAGAGCCGTCTAAGTTTCCGTCTGTAGTAAACATTGCGTGTACACTTTTTACAACTTTATGTTCTTCAACATCTCCGCTTTCTGGATTAAAATCTTTGTCATCAGTAACAACGAGATCATTAATTCCAACATCAATTTGCTTTAAATAGGAAACGACTCTTTCACGGTACTTTTCGTCTTCAATAAGCCTGCGTGAAATTGAAGAAAATGCCCCCATCCTTTTTACAGGGAAATCAATAATCGGAACGGCAAATACATAAAAGTGTTTTCTTAAGTATGTAATCAAATCAGAAACAATGCTCTTTTTTGAATCATCGAGAAAATAGTCAAGAACAGATATGTATATGCGATCCGAAGGGATCTTCTTATAATCCTTAAGTGTGCTTTCATATTGAGTTCCAAATTTAACATCATTTAGATCGCGCTCAAACACTTTGTTTTCGTCTATATAATACCATTCACTTACAATTTTCTGAACGCTTTTTTCATCATCGCTATCAGGAATCATTATTTCAAACCCATATTGATAACGTTTACCTTTATAACGGAACACAATCTCAAACTCTGTTGTTTCGTTTTTGCTGCAAAGTGAAAAAGGTTCAAGCCTAAAAGGTTCATTATCTGAATGGGAATTATTATAAATCTGTGATAATATGAACATTCTCATTGAATATAACGCTGAAATCAGATTAGACTTGCCGGATGCATTAGCACCGTAAATTGCAACAGTTTTCAATAGCCCGTTCTTTGCATCAGGGAAAGATTCCTTTGTTTCTATTATATGTGTCGGATGCTGTTTAAGAATGGTTGCTCTCATATCTAAATATGATTCTTCCCGAAAGGACATAAAATTTTTAACCTTAAATAATTCAAGCATAATGTTAATCAGAGCTTAAGCTCTTCCTCCTTTCGATACGATGATCTAATATATATTATAATCGAACACTCATGAGATGTCAATAGATTTCTCGAAATTTTCTAAAAAATTAGCTACGAAGCAGCAAAATAAGTTTGAATTTGTAGAAAAATCTCTAATTTTTCAAAAAAATCTTTTTGTCCAGCTTTTTAGCATTCTGTAGAAGCGGAATCAATTAGTATTATAGAAATTCTCCGCTCACCAACACCTTGTAAAGAGAGAGGATAGCACTGCAATATGGTGCTATCCTCTTTTATGTTTATTTGAACACATCTTCCAGCGCTCTCTTGCTCAGTTCTGCCTGGCTCTGTGTCAGATGATTGTAGATGTCCATTGTAACGCTGATGTTTTTGTGACCTAATCTCTCCTGCACATATTTAATAGGAAGCCCAGCTTCGAGCAGACGGGTGCAGTGTGTATGGCGCAGGGAATGGAATGTGAACGCAGGATAGAACTTATGTATGACCTGACTTGTGTGCTGTATCGTTCTCGGCTGAATGAAACCGCCGTTTTCATATACGTTTACAAAGTCTATCACGTTGCCTGTGCTTTCGTTGATGCCGAGTTCCTCATCGTAGTATATCAGTGAGTATTCATCGGCATAGTATTCCTTTGCCCGTATCTGTTTTTCCTGCAATTCTTTCAGCAGTTCCACGATAGTTTCATCTATATCTATCGTTCTGCTTGAATTGTACTTCGGCGGAGTCAGATACCAGAACTTCTTTTCCAAGTCCCATTGAAGCTGTTTGTTGATCGTGACCGTCCTGTCAGCGAAGTTTACGTTATCCCATGTGATCGCAAAGGCTTCACCAAGACGCATACCGCAGTGATAGGCGAACATCAGCGGAAGATAAGTGGAACTGCCTTTCGGGAAACGCACAAATATCTCGTCGATAATATCCTTTTCGATGACCTCACGCTTATACTGTGACGAACGGTAATTGGTGCGTGAACCTTTGGGTATCTTCACATACGCCATAGGCGAGGTTTTCAGATAGTGAAGCGGCTGTACAGCATAGTTCAGGCTGCTTGACAGCACACCCTTGATGCCGATGACGGTATTCTTGCTGTAACCGTTAGCGACCATATCGTTGATCAGCTTCTGGAGCTGTTCCGCCGTGATCGTAGCAAGACGATACTTGCCGATCTTCGGAGATATGTGAAGCCTGATATACTTTTTATAGTTAGCAACAGTCGTTGGTTTCAGATTCGGGATACAGTACATCTCGATCCAGTAGTTGAGGTAGTCGTGCATGGAAAGCTCGGAAGGCGTATTCACTGTGCCTGCGGTCTGGTATTCGTGCATAGCCTTGACACCTTCGCTGACCGCTTCTGCCTTTGTATTGAAACCGCCCTTGCTGATACGCTTTCGCTTGCCGTCCATTTTGGCTATCTCAAAGTAGTATTCCCATTTCTTTCCACGCTTGCGAGCGTTGATATCTGCCATAAGATCACCCTCATTTATTATAGCGCGCCACACCCGAAAAAGTCAAGCATTTTTGTCACCCATTTGTCACCCAAAAATAAATTTTTGTGAGTAAAACGCCGTCAAAATAGATTTTGATAAATTTTCGACAATGCGTTATAATGGCGTAGTTACGGGCTTTTCTCGTCATTGCAAGTCACTCCTTGTAACGGTAAATTTTTTTGACATTGCATGGGTAACAACCCGATGGTTGGTGCTACTGTTGCTTGTGCTGTTGCTGTTGAAGAGGCTATGAAGGGCTAAAATACGTTGTTTTCTGAAATTCAGAAATTTAACAAAATTTGCCCAATAGCTCAAAAATGCGATTTGTCACCCTAAATTCTAAGTGGATGACAAGAC
>UQEM01000154.1 GCA_900540005.1 uncultured Ruminococcus sp. | reverse complement strand
ACGAGATGACGTCGAGTCTCGTGGGCTCGGAGATGTGTATAAGAGACAGTATTATCTTAGTGTCAACACTCCCTAAAAGCGTATTTCTGCCGCCGTAAATTTTTTTATTTAACTGTTGACATCACAAATTTTTTGTGCTATAATATTCTACAGGCAGTTCGGAACCATCCTGCCTTGAAATGCCAATAGGTTTTTTCAAATCAAAACTACGGAGGTAAGGGATAATTATGTCCCAAAGCGTCCTTATGGCGCTTTTTTTATTGTAATTATGCAAAGATACGGTATTATCAACGAAAAAAATCCCCGTGAGATCGTTCTTCTCAGGGGCAGCGGCTGCGTTTATAAAGAATGCAGTTTCTGTGACTATCACCTCGACAAATGCTCCGATGAGGCTGAGAATTTTGCACTCAACAGCAGTGTCCTAAGCAAAGTTACAGGTCAGTACGGAGACCTTGAAGTGATAAACAGCGGCTCGGTATTTGAGCTTGATGAAAAAACACTCGCTCTCATCAGCGAGACCTGCCATCAAAAGAATATCCACACTATTCATTTTGAAGCGCACTACCTTTTCCGAAAAAGGATTCCCGAGATCCGCGAACGTTTCGGCGACATCATGCTGAAAATGAAACTCGGTCTTGAAACTTTTGACTACGACCTCAGAGAAAACTGCCTTAACAAGGGGATTCCCGAAAAAAATCCCGCAGTCATTGCAGAATACTTTGACGAGGCAAATTTCATTTTTGGTCTGACGGGACAGAATGTCGAGACCATGAAGCGCGACATCTCACTCGGACTTAAATATTTTGAGAGAATATGCGTGAATATCATGACCGAAAATACTACTCCGATAAAGCCGGACAAGAAAGTGGTCGATCTCTTTCTCAAGTACGTTTATCCCGAGATCAAGGACAACGAACGCATCGATATACTGATACAGAATACGGATTTTGGTGTGGGAGGCGAAGATGATGAATGAGATATTACTTATCGGCTCGCTGATATTCATTTACGGCATGGCTCTGCTCGGATACAAGCTTTTCGGAAAAACAGGGCTTTACTGCATTTCGGCGGCTGCCACTATTCTCGCCAATATCGAGGTTCTTATCATGATAAAGGCGTTCGGCGCTGAACAGACTCTCGGAAATGTTCTGTTTGCCGTCACTTTCCTCATCACCGACATTCTATCGGAATGTGAAGGCAAGAAAGCTGCCGACAAAGCAGTATATACGAGTTTTTTTGCCTCGATATTCTTCCTCGTGCTCAGTCAGAGCTGGCTGCACTATGTTCCGAGCGAAAGCGACTGGGCATCGCCCGCAATACGGACTATCTTCTCAAACACGCCGCGAATGATAATCGCTTCACTTGCAGTCTACGGAATAAGTCAGCTTTTTGACGTTTGGCTCTATCACAAGATATGGGACATGACCTCAAAGAAATCAGGAAACCGCAGGTCTTTCCTATGGCTGAGAAATAACGGTTCTACTCTCGTAAGCCAGCTTATTAATACGTTCCTGTTCACTTTATTCGCATTCTACGGTACTTATGGCTTGTCGCAGATAATTTCGATTTTCATATCAAGCTATGTCATTTACATTTTCACGTCGCTGCTTGATACACCCGTTGTATATCTTGCGCGCCGTGTAAGCGATAAGAGAAAAACTGCTGAAAACCAATAATATCATAACTTGCTCAAAAAGCTTCGATTTTCTGTCGGAGCTTTTTTCATTATGGCAGGATATGCTCATACGGCATAAAATATAAAGAGGTGTATCACTTCTGAAACGCACCTCCAATCCATTGAAAGGAATGTTATTATGCCAAAGGTATTTTTAAGTCCTTCTACGCAGGAGTGGAATCAATATGCCACGGAGGGCAACGAAGAACTTTATATGAATCTGCTTGCGGACAGGATCGAGCCGTATCTTCGCTCAAGCGGCATAAGCTTCGTGCGGAATGATCCGGCAAGGAATGTTGCAGGCGCTATCTACGACTCGAATTTGTCCTATTATGACGTTCACCTCGCCCTGCACACAAATGCTGCTCCCGAACAGCTTGCGGGAAAGCTAAGAGGAATTGACGTTTATTTTGCCCCGAACCGTGATGACAGTGAGCGGCTTGCGAACATCATGGCAAACAACCTGCGCTACATCTATCCCCTGCCAGACAAGGTTCGTGCCCTGCCGACCTCAACTCTCGGTGAAGTGCTGAGAACGCGTGCAGTTTCCGTACTCGCAGAACTCGGCTATCACGACAACTATGCGGACGAGGCGTGGCTCAAAAACAATCTCGAAAGCATTGCACGGAATATCGTGACTTCTCTCTGCGATTATTTCGGCATACCTTTTGTTCCCGCCGGAGCTGTGAGAACCGGAACTGTCACAACAGACGGCAGCAACCTCAATATCCGCAGCTATCCCGATCTCTCCGGAAAAATAATCGGCTCTATGCCTGACGGAGCTGCTGTCACTATAAACGGCGAGACAAACGGCTGGTATGTAGTTTCATACAACGGCACGATCGGATACTCCAGCAGCAGATTCATAACAATATAGAAAAAAGGGGCTGATAAAGCCCCTTTTGTTTTTATTCACGATTTGAGTTGTCTTTTTTCGGTCTTTTCTTCCTGTCCACCTTTGGAACTGCATAAATCGGTTTAAGCGGCTTAGTCTTGCTCTTGAACACCACATACGAGTATATGCACACTATTACATATATCGCACACAGCAGACAGGATATCAGCAGAGCCTTATTGAACCATCGCGATTTCGGGAAAAGCCGTGCAACGTACAGATTGTACTTTGACTGTGAGCGTTTCACGCCCGATACCGCCACAACTTCGACAGTTCCGAGGACTTCACCCGAATAAATTATCTGCAATTCACCAAGCGGCTCGTCTTTCTCCACGGGAGCTTCAAGAGTATTCTTGTACCACGTTATGCGGCTCTTGTCTATTACCGACGTATCCACTTCATCGTACCAAAGGATAGTGAAGTCCTCTTTAGGCCGCGCAAGAACGTAATCGTTTCCTTCCGCAAGTTTTACCTGCAGTTCGCCGACTTCCGCAGTATCAGCAAGTATCACCTGATACGAAAAGTGCGTGAATGCCCAGTCAAAAAGCGTTTTTGCATCGGTAAGATGATAGAATGTATTGTTTCCTTCCGCGTCATTCAGCGGAGATTTCATCAGCACGGCAAGATAATTATTTCCGTCACGGCTCGCCATGGCAACAATATTTCTGCCGGCGAGTTCAAGGTTTCCGGTCTTTATTCCCTTTGCGCCCGCGTAGTAGTAGTCACCTTCGGGATCCATCATGGAGTTTGAATGCGTCCATATCCATGTATCATGATTCGGGTGCCTCTCGATATTCGGCACGCTCGGATTATACTGGTAAGTCGTTGCTATCTTCTCAAACTGCGGAACTTTGAGCGCATATTGTGTCAGTATCGCCATATCACGCGCCGTTGTGTACTGGTCGGGATCGTACATACCGTTAGCGTTAGTGAAATGCGTAGACTGAAGCCCGATCTCGTCCGCCTTTTCGTTCATCATATCAATAAACTTTGACGGATTGCCGTCTGTCAGGTGATACGCGAGTGTTTCGGAGGCTTCAACAGATGATGTGAGCATCATCGCATAGAGCAGATCCGTTACTGATAGTACATCTCCGTCCTCGATCTCTGCAAAGCGCAGATCCTCGGGATATTCTGTATTGTAAAGGTAATCATAGACCGATTCGTTTATTGTTACCTCCTCGGAAAGATTATTGCAGTTTTCGAGACAGACAACCGCTGTCATAATGTTGACCAGTGGCCCCGGAAGCTGCTTGGCATCAGCGTTTTTTTCATGTATTACAGTATCCGCGTCAAGATTTATCATTATTGCGGACTCACTATTTATCGTGGTTTTCAGCGGAAAACTCACCGCACTCGCCTTCTGCACACATACAAAAGGCAGAACTGTCACTACAGCCGCAAGAGCAGAAAGAATTTTTTTCATATTTTCTCCTTTATTTATCGGTAAAACCGTTGTCTTTTCAGTTACAAAAACTTATACCTAAGTATTATAGCATATTTGCGCAGATAAATCAATATTTTATTGTAAAAATAAACTCACACATTATAACGGCACACTCTGCCGCGCTTGCATTGTCTGAAATTTTGTGGTAAAATATAATAAGAATAAAAGAATTCTACAGGAGGTCAGAAAATTGATTTACGTTACCGGAGACACTCACGGAGATATAGAAAGATTCAAAAGCCGTGAAATGAAAAAGCTCGGCAGTGGTGATACGCTCATTATCTGCGGAGATTTCGGCTTTTTATGGGATGATTCACGCGCCGAACGCAATGCTTTGAAAAAGCTTGCCTCAAAAGACTATACCATTGCTTTCGTTGACGGCTGTCACGAAAACTTTGATATGCTCGAAAGTCTGCCTGTCACCGAATGGAACGGCGGAAAGGTTCACCGTATCGCGCCAAATATTATTCATCTTATGCGCGGACAAATTTTCACCATAGAAAACAAAACCATATTCACTTTCGGCGGAGGTCACAGTCAGGACTACAATTTCCGCCGTGACAGCGACTGCTGGTGGGAGCGCGAACAGCCTACTCATGCGGAAATTATCGAGGGCATCACTAATCTGCGCACTGTTGACTACACCGTAGATTACGTCATCACGCACGAGCCTCCTGCCTCGCTAAAGGACTGCCTTAATGTAGATGTCCTTCAGCGGCTCGAAGTCCACGCATTCTTTGAGGACATTATCAAAAACTGTCACTACAAAAAGTGGTTTTTCGGAAAATGCCACATTGACAAGCACATTCCCATAAAATTCTACGCTCTTTTCAATAACGTTACTCCGCTGAAATAGAGTATATTCTCCCGCCTCCTGTCATAATATGTACTGATAGGAGGTACTTGCTATGAAAAAAATTGATATTACCGCTTTGCTGATACATATTATTGCTGCCGAACTTGTCGGAGCTCTTTCGGCTCTGTTTGCAGGCGGATTCACAGGTCTTTATGCAATTATAAAACAGCCGCCGCTTTCACCGCCGCCAGCGGTTTTCCCGATAGTGTGGACTATTCTCTACGCGCTCATGGGAGCTTCCGCTTATATTATCTTTGCGCAGGAAACAAATTCGCGAAAACAGCATATCGCTGTCGGACTTTACGCCATTCAGCTTACGGTCAATTTCCTGTGGAGTATCATTTTCTTCCGCTTTGAAGCCTTTTTCCTCGCCGCATTGACTGCAGTTTTACTCGCCGTTCTCGTAGCGGCAATGGTTTTCGCTTTCAGTAAAGTAAGCAAAATCGCAGCACTGATTAATCTCCCCTATCTTGCATGGTCTTTGTTTGCGGCATACCTTGCTTTGGGCGTATGGATCCTCAACTGATCTCAGACAACATTGCTCAATACTGTTTAAAAAATTTTTTCCTTTATTAAACACTAATTGGATCGCACTTTGCGGATATAATATTATTGCTGTCTCTTATACACATCTGACGCTGCCGACGAATAGCCTTGTGTAGAT
>UQEM01000153.1 GCA_900540005.1 uncultured Ruminococcus sp. | reverse complement strand
TACACAAGGCTATTCGTCGGCAGCGTCAGATGTGTATAAGAGACAGATATAAGAAAGCTTTTGAAAGGAAGATTTTATGGGCAAGATTATTGCAGTCACAAACCAAAAAGGCGGCGTTGGAAAGTCCACAACCGCAATAAATATTTCGGCTTATCTCGGTTCTCGCGGATATAAGGTGCTTTGCGTTGACTCCGACCCACAGGGAAACACGACAACGGGCTTCGGTATCAAGAAAAAATCAGTGAAAAATACTGCCTATGAAGTTTTCACGGGCAAGGTAAGAATTCAGGACGCAATTGTCAAAACTGAATTTGAGAATGTCTCGATAGTTCCGGCCACGGAGTCTCTCGCAGGTGTGGAAATTGAACTTGCAGACTTTGAGAACCGCGTGAACAGACTCAAAATGCAGCTTCTGACGTGTAAACTCGACTACGATTACATATTTATTGACTGTCCGCCTGCGCTTGGAACTATTACGATAAACGGACTTGTTGCCTGCGACAGTGTAATTGTGCCGATGCTTGCGGAGTTTTATGCGCTTGAGGGACTTTCGCAGCTTGTAAATACGATAAAAATCGTTAAAACAAACTACAATCCGTCGATAGAAATCGAGGGAATCCTCTTTACAATGTTTGATGCGCGCCTTAATCTCGCAAATCAGGTGGTAAGCGAAGTTGAGAAGTACTTCCCGAATAAGGTATTTGAGACCAAAATTCCGAGAAATGTTCGTATTTCTGAAGCTCCGAGCCACGGAATGCCCGTAATGTACTACGACAAGACTTCAAAAGGTTCTGAGGCTTATGAGCTTGTTTGCCATGAAATCCTCGGCGAACCGCTTGCACTCCCGAAGAAAAAGCGCAGAGGGATCTTCTCTTTCAAGAAAAATTCAGGAAAGGAGAATCATTCCGACAACGAATGAACTTGAAATATGGCGAAAAAAGGTCTTGGTTCGGGTCTTGATACCCTGTTCATGGACAACACAAACGACATTCAGGTGAAAAAGACTCTGCGAACTTCTGAAATTGAGCCGAATCGCGATCAGCCGCGTAAGGTTTTCAGCGATGAGGCGATAGCGGCTTTGGCTGATTCAATTCGCGAATATGGCGTGTTACAGCCTATTCTCGTGCGTCCGCTTGGTACGGGTATGTACCAGATAGTCGCAGGCGAAAGGCGCTGGCGCGCGGCAAGAATGCTCGGTCTTGACGAAGTTCCCGTAAATATTAAGGAACTTTCCGATTTGGAGGCTATGCAGATAGCGATCGTTGAGAATCTCCAGCGCGAGAACCTCAATCCGCTTGAAGAAGCGTCAGGCTACAGCGAGCTTATTGAGAAATTCGGCATGACACAGGAAAAAGTTGCGAAACTCGTGGGACGCTCGCGCTCAGCGGTAGCAAATGCAGTAAGACTTCTCACGCTTCCGGAGAGCGTTCAGAAAATGGTCGAAAACGGCGATCTATCGGCAGGTCACGCTCGTGCTCTGCTTGCTTTCGATGATGAAGAACTCCTCATTGCAACCGCTCAGAAGGCTGCCGGCGGAGGCTTGACTGTAAGGCAGGTCGAGAAGATAGCGCAGAAATCGACCGAGGAGACTCCCGAAAAGCCTGCGTCAGATACCAAAATCGACAATTACTTCAAAGAGATGGAAATTTCGCTCAATGAGACACTCGGCAGAAAAGTCAAGGTTGACTATGGCAAGAACAAGGGTGCGCTTATACTTGAATTTTACGATAAAGATGACCTTGCGGAGCTTGCAAGTAAGCTCGCAAAGGAAGAATAAAGGAGAAATTTAAAAATGTTAGACATGAAACTTATCAGAACTAACCCTGAGTTAGTTAAAGAAAATATCAAAAAGAAGTTTCAGGACGAGAAACTCGAACTCGTTGATAAAGTTGTTGAACTGGACAAGCTCTACAGAGAGACAAAGGTCGAGTGTGACAGCCTCCGCAATCAGCGTAAGGTAAAGAGCAAGGAGATCGGCGCGCTCATGGCTCAGAAGAAAATCGATGAGGCAAACGCGGCAAAGGCAGCAGTTACTTCACTTGGCGAAACTCTTGACGAGAAGGAAGCTCTTGAAACAAAGCTTGAAGGCGAAATAAAAGAGATAATGATGGTAATTCCGAATATCATTGATGAGAGCGTTCCGATAGGCAAGGACGATTCCGAAAACGTTGAGGTCGAGAAGTTCGGCGAGCCTTTTGTGCCCGACTTTGAAGTTCCCTATCACGTTGATATCATGGAGAAGATCGACGGTATCGACATCGACAGCGCAAGAAGCACCAGCGGCAACGGTTTCTATTACCTCAAGGGCGACATTGCACAGCTCCAGAGCTGTATCCTTTCGTATGCAAGAGATTTCATGATAGACAAGGGATTTACATACTACATTCCGCCTTTCATGATAAGAAGTGCAGTTGTTACGGGCGTTATGAGCTTTGACGATATGGCAAATATGATGTACAAGATCGAGGGAGAGGATCTCTACCTCATCGGAACTTCCGAGCACTCTATGATAGGTAAATTCATTGACAGCATTATACCCGAGGGTGATCTTCCGCAGACTCTCACGAGCTATTCACCTTGTTTCCGTAAGGAAGTAGGCTCAAAGGGAATCGAGGAGCGCGGAGTTTACCGTATCCACCAGTTTGAAAAGCAGGAAATGGTCGTTGTATGTAAGCCAGAGGAGAGCATGGACTGGTTCCACAAGCTTTACAGCTACACCGTTGAGTTTTTCCGCACGCTTGATATTCCTGTCCGCACACTTGAGTGCTGCTCGGGAGATCTCGCTGACCTCAAGGTAAAGTCTATCGACGTAGAGGCATGGTCGCCCCGTCAGAAGAAGTATTTCGAGGTAGGAAGCTGTTCAAATCTTGGCGATGCACAGGCAAGACGTCTTGGTATCAGAGTCAAGACAGAGGACGGAAACAAGTACTTCCCGCATACTCTTAACAATACCGTTGTTGCACCTCCGAGAATGCTCATCGCATTCCTTGAGAACAACCTCAACGAGGATGGCAGCATAAGGATCCCCGAGGCGCTCCGTTCTTATATGAGAAAGGACGTTATCGCAGTTCCCGAAAAGAAGAAAAAGTAATAGTAAGATCCACAGCATTTCAGCTCAACGCGAAGTGCTGTGGATCTTTTTGTATACAAAAAGGAACTGCCCGAGCAAAGCCCGAGCAGTTCCTTTGTTGGAGAAAAATATAGAAAAAAGTCATTGGTTAATTGATAGGATATCAGGTTTTTTAACTTCGTCAGCCCATCTCGCAGCTTTACACATTGAGAGCGAGTAAAGAACCGTCAAACCAAAAACTCCGAGAAAAATAAACAATGCCAACATAGAAGTCACCTCTTGAAATAGAATTTAATGTTACATAATAGTCTTGTCTTTTTCACTAATAATATTATGCCATAGTTTTCTTAAAATTGCCTTAATAAACAGTGTAATTTTGGTGAATTTTTTGAGATAAAACTGAAAAAAATCAGTAAACTTATCACTACTCTCCGTCACCCCACTTTGCGGCAACGCAGAGACACATTGCAAAGACTCCGACAGCACCGCCGAAAAGACTTCCCATGATAAAATTAAGCATAACGATCACCTCGTATATAGTATGACCGTTTTTGCTTACGCGTATACAAAAATAAAAGGCATATGCAAAAAACATATGCCTTTTAGCGATATTACAGACCGACCATTTCGATAATGGAATCCTTGTCGCGGTAGCCGACTTCCTGCTTGTGTATAGCGCCGTCCTTTACGAGAACGAGGAGCGGAATGCTCTCAACGCGGAATGCTGCCGCAAGCTCGGGCTGCTCGTCAACGTTTACCTTGCCGACTCTGAGCTTTCCCTCGTATTCCTCCGCTATTTCAGTGATGATAGGGGAGAGCATCGAGCACGGGCCGCACCAGCCTGCCCAGAAGTCGAGCAGAATGGGTTCGCCCCTGTAATTTCTGACTTCCTCGTCAAAATTCTCCTTTGTAATTATCAGTTCAGCCATTTTTTTGATCCTCCAGACTTTTATAATAAAGCATACAATGACAGAAGCCCTCATAGTTAGGGTCAGCTATCTGGTCGCGGAACTCCTTGCACATACACTTGTTTTCGGGAGTTTTTGCAATTCTGCACGGACAGTAGCCGTCCTTCAGTTTGAGACCCTCCTTGATCCTTGCGACGACCTCCTTGTCGGGGTTGAGAGTTATCTTCATAGTGAACCTCCTTTATTTTACAAGCTCGTCTGCGAGAGCTTCAATTTGAGCGATGTTGTCCTGTTTCACGGCGGACTTTATGGAAACCACATTTTCCGCAAATGTGATGTTCTTTGACTTCTCGAACATTCCCTTTATGACCTTAGCCGCCGTGGAAGCCCAGCTACCGTTTTCGATTATGCCGATAGTGCGATTCTGATAATTTCTCTCGGTAAGTTCGCAGATGAACTGCTTCATAAACGGGAAAATATCAGCGTTGTATGTAGTTGTCGCGAGAACTATCTTGCCATAGCGGAAAGCGTCCTCGACCGCCTCAGCCATATCCTCTCTTGCAAGGTCGGCAATAATGGTTTTTGGGCAGCCCTTTTCGTTGAGTTTCTGTGCAAGAAGTTCCGCCGCCTTTTTGGTGTTTCCGTAAACCGAAGTATACGCAATGAACACGCCCTCGCTCTCAACACCGTAGCTTGACCATGTATTGTACAGACCGAGGTAGTAGGGGAGATCCTCCGAAAGGACAGGGCCGTGGAGCGGACAAATTACTGAGATGTCAAGAGCGGCAGCCTTTTTCAGAACCGCCTGAACCTGAGCGCCGTACTTGCCGACTATGCCGAAATAGTAGCGGCGAGCTTCACAAGCCCAGTCCTCCTCAGTGTCGAGCGCGCCGAATTTACCGAATGCGTCCGCAGAAAAGAGTACCTTGTCGCTGCTGTCGTATGTGAACATGACTTCAGGCCAATGAACCATAGGAGCGAAAACGAAAGTGAGTTCATGCTTGCCGAGTGAAAGTTTTTCGCCGTCTTTAACGGTAAGCTTTTTGTCACCGATATCAAGCTCCTCAAAGAAGTTTGCTATCATGGTGAAAGTCTTGGCATTTCCTACGATAACAGCATCAGGATATTTTTTCACGAACTTCTCAATGTTCGCGGAGTGGTCGGGTTCCATGTGCTGAACTATGAGATAGTCAGGGGAGCGGTCGCCGAGAACTTCTGAAATTTTGCCGAGCCACTCGTCGCCGAAATTGCCGTCCACCGTATCGAATACAGCGATCTTTTCGTCGAGGATAATGTAAGAATTGTAAGCCATGCCGTTCGGGACAACATACTGACCCTCAAAGAGGTCGATATTGTGGTCATTTACACCGATATAATAAATGTCGTTTGTAATTTTTATCATTATGGTAACCCCATTTCGTTGTTTTATGACATTATTATAGCATATCGCGATACATTTTGCAATATCTACGAAAAGAGTATGCATAATAAAAAAGTCTGCATAAGAAGTATGCGGACTTTTTTATCGAAATGTAAATTTAATAAGGGAACGCCCTCACTTGCAGGGCGTTCCCTCTTAAAAAACAGTCCAC
>UQEM01000152.1 GCA_900540005.1 uncultured Ruminococcus sp. | reverse complement strand
ACGAGATGACGTCGAGTCTCGTGGGCTCGGAGATGTGTATAAGAGACAGTTCCATACCCTTTGCGTACATCTCGGCGATGAGTTCCTCGTTTATCTGGATAATTATCTCGTAAATTCTCGGGAGAACCTCCTCAACAAGACCGATCCACCACTTTTCGAGAGCCTCCTGCATGACTGTGTGGTTGGTGTAATTGAACACCTTTTTGGCGATTTCAAGAGCCTTTTCAAAGGTATATCCCTCGTTGTCTACGAGCTGGCGGATAAGCTCGGGAACGGAGATGACCGGATGGGTATCGTTGAGCTGGATAGAGATATAGTCCGCGAGATTGTCGAGAGTTCCAAAGCGAGCCTTGTGCTTCTTTATGATATCTGTGAGTGACGCAGCGCTGAAGAAGTACTGCTGTTTCAGGCGGAGTTTCTTGCCCTCGTTGGTGTCATCGTTAGGATAGAGCACGCGGGAGATATCCTCGGCAAAGACTTTCTCCTTTGAGGCTTCGAGGTACTGCTGATTGTTGAAAGTCTCGAAATCGAACTCCTTAACGGGTTCAGCCTGCCAGAGACGGAGCGTGCCGATATTTTCGGTCTTGCAGCCAAAGATAGGCATATCGTAGGGGACAGCCTTTACGATCTGACCGTTAAATTTGATAAGGACCGTGTCCTCGTCGCAGCGTACAGACCAAGGGTCGCCGTAGCGTGTCCAGTCATCAATATATTCGCGCTGGAATCCGTCCTCTATCGTCTGGCGGAAAAGACCGTATTTGTAGCGGATACCGTAGCCGTCAAGAGGGAGACCGAGTGTAGCTGCGCTGTCGAGGAAGCAGGCAGCAAGACGCCCGAGACCGCCGTTTCCGAGAGCTGCGTCCTCAATGACTTCGAGATCGGCAAGGTTCAGACCAAGCTCGCTGAAAGCCTCGTTCACCTCATTGTATATTCCAAGGCAGAGCAGGTTGTTGTAGACTGCCCTTCCGACAAGAAATTCCATTGAGAGGTAAGCGGCACGGCGCTTTGAGAGGTGTTCGCCGCGCGCATTGCTCCACTGCTGAGAGTACAGCTCCATTACGGTTTCGCCGAGTGCATTATGGATCTGCTGAGGCGTTGCGGAACTGATGTCCTTGGGGAGTCTGCCTGTGAATTTTTCGATAAATACATTCTTGTCCATGTCAAAGATCACCTTTCTGTAAATTATCTGTTGTAAAGCCTGTTAAGCTTGCGTATCTTCTTTGCGAGTTCGGGGGTAAAGTCGCTCTCGTGGGTGCGGAACTGCCAGTTGCAGCCGAGAGTTGAGGGGGTGTTCATTCTGCCGCCCTTGTCGCTGCCGAGGAAGTCCTGTATCTGAGCGACCGCAACAGCGGCAACACTTCCCCAAGCCGCACGGACTACTGCATCGGGAATGTCCTTTTTCTTCTTGACATTGAGATAGTTTTTGGTGAATTTCAGCGACTTCTTGTCGAGGCTTTCTATCCAGCCGATGAGAGTCTCGTTGTCGTGAGTTCCCGTATATGCAAAGCAGTTTGATGATGCAAAATTGTGGGGGAGGTGTTCGTTCTTGCCGTCCGAGAAACCGAACTGGAGCACCTTCATGCCGGGATAGCCGCACTTGTCGAGCATTTCGCGTACCTCGGGCGTGATGAATCCCAGATCCTCGGCGATTATGTTCAGCTTGCCGAGTTTTTCCTCTGCAAGGCGGAACAGTTCGTAATTAGGACCTTTTTTCCATTCGCCGACAGTCGCGTCCTCGTTGCCGAAAGGAATGGTGTAATAGCTTTCAAAACCGCGGAAGTGGTCAATGCGGACGATATCGTACAGCTCGGAAGCGGTTCTGATACGCTCGATCCACCACTTGTAGCCTGTTTTCTTGTGGTATTCCCAGTTGTAGAGCGGATTTCCCCAAAGCTGACCCGTTGGCGAGAAGTCATCGGGCGGACAGCCTGCGACAGCTATCGGCCGGCGCTTTCTGTCAAATTCAAATAGCTTGTGATCCGACCATGCCTCAACGCTGTCGAGGGCGCAGTAGATCGGGATATCGCCGATTATTTCAATACCGTTGTCGTTCGCGTATTTTTTTAGCGCAGTCCATTGACGGCTGAACTCAAACTGTAAGAACTTGTAAAAGCCCATTTCCTTTTTGAGTTCCTTTTTGGCAGCAGTCACAGCCTTTGGCTTGTGCATGGAGATCTCGCCCTCCCACTCGTACCAAGCCTTGCCGCCGTTCTTGGACTTCAAAGCCATAAAGAGCGCGTATTCTTCGATCCATGACTTGTTCTGCTCGCAGAACTTCTTATAAGCCGCGAAACGTGAGGGCTTGAAACGCGAGTAGGCTGTTCTCAGGACTGCAAAGCAGTTTTGGTAAATTATGCTGTAGTCCACCTTGTCGGGATCGCTGCCCCAGTCGTAGGAGGCAAACTCGTGGTGTTCGAGCAGACCGTCCGCCTCAAGCAGCTCAAAGTCGATAAAGTAGGGATTTCCTGCATTTACGGAGAAGGACTGGTACGGCGAATCGCCGTAGCTTGTGGGAGAAAGGGGCAATATCTGCCAGCACTTTGTCTCGCTGCTTACAAGAAAGTCAACGAAGTCAAATGCCTGTTTGCCCATTTTGCCGATTCCGTACTCGGACGGCAGGCTTGAAATATGCATTAGTATGCAGCTTTTTCGCATTTTAAAAACTCCTTTGCATGAATGTGTATATTTTTGGGTAAATGCGGAAATAATACCACCAAAAAGTAAATGAGGTATTATATGAAATTTTCGCAATATGTTTTTTCGTTTTTAATGGGATATTTTATCTACAGTATGATCGAGATCATAAACCGCGGATATACCCATTGGACAATGTCTCTCACAGGGGGATTCATTCTTGCTCTGCTCTATTCGATAAACAGTTCAGGTGGCATGACGCTTCTGAAAAGCTGCTTTACCGGAGCGATCTGTATCACCCTCGCGGAGCTTATAGTCGGGATATTCGATAATCTTATTATGCACTGGAACGTGTGGGATTACTCGCGTATGCCTTATAATTTCATGGGACAGATCTGCCCTCAGTTCACCTGTTACTGGTTTCTGCTGTGCATACCCGCCTATTTTCTGTGCAGGGAGATACGCAGCCGTTTTGAAAGCAAGTAGCGGCATTCCGCAAAGTGCGGCTCAGTATCCCTGCTGTTTCAGTTCAGCGGCAATATCTGCGTAGAACTCTCGCACGTCAAAGCCTTCGATATTCTCGCGCATAAGGTCGATGATGTCGCCGTGGCTTACACCGCGTTTTTTTGCGGTCTCGACCATTTTAAAGCTCTCGCCGCGGCGCGCGGAATTTTCCCAGACAAGACCGTCATTCCTGCCGTTGAGCTTTTTTATCAGCAGATAGCCGATATTAAGCGGAAATCCGGCAGAAGTCGCCTTACTCATGAGAGACATACAACTGCGGTAGGAAACTCCCGGCATATCGGGCATTTCGCTGTCGTATGACTTCGCGCGGACTGCGCTGAGGTCGTTTACTCCTGCCATGAAATCGGGAGAGGGATCGCCGAGCTTTGAGAATATTTTATTATAGCGGCTTGCGATGAAGTTTTTCATTCCCTCGGGAACTCTCGCGAGCAGGTAGTCCACCATGTCACAGCCGTAGTGAGGCGTGTTTATCGTTGTGAGAGTCGCGACATATTTATCCATTCCGAGACAGCTTATCGCGTAGCGCGAGTCAAGGCCGCCCTTGGAATGAGCGATGATATTGACCTTTTCCGCACCTGATTCAGCAAGCACCTGCATGATAGTATCGCGCAGTTCCGCACCGCTGTCGCAGACAGATTTAGCGGACTGCTGTCTGCCGTAGTAGATAGCGGCTCCGTTTCGTATGAGCGTTGCGGGAATGCGTCCCCAGTAGTTGACAAGCTGCCAGTCGCGGAAGAATATTCCGTGAACCATGATGATAGGGTACTTGGTTTTGCATATCTGACTTACTGCGCGGCTCTGTTCAAGTTCCGATCTGCTCAGTTCAAAGATATATTCCCGCCTTGCGGTTTTGTAGAATTTCCGCAGAATGAACAGATCTACTATCGGAATATACCACAGAAGCAGGAGCAGCACATAATCGAGTATTTTCAACTGCCTTGCGGCGACCGACACCCGTATGACGGCGACTGCAAGGTAAAGGAAAAGTGCTGTCAGGGGAATGACCGCAGCTCCTATCTTTGCGGCTGTTCCGGCGGCTGTGTTTGAGAACCAGACAAGGTACACGGCAGTTTCGCAGACTGCCGCCATTCCGCCGAGTGCAAGCATATCCGCGCCGCGGCTGAGTCTCCGCAGACGTTTTTTCGCGTCCGAGCGTTCACCTGAGCGGAACAGAAGAAAGATAAAGAGGGATATCTGGAGAAGAATTGTCAGGATCCCGATACTTCCCGACAGATCAGCAGAGGTGTGCAGCGGAATGATACTTAGCGAGATGACGAGCAGAACGAGTTCTGTGAACATTTTGGATGTTTTCATATGATTACCTCAAAAAATACGGCTGTTCGGGAGGAACAGCCGTTATCTTAGGCGACAGCCTTTAAGCCGTCATGAATTCTTATTAAGTGGTAGTATCGCTTAATAATTCTGATTGGAATCAGCGTTAAAGAAATTGTTGCTGCTTTCAGTGTAGTAATCATTCGGTTCAAGAGACATAAAGTCCTCGTCCTCCACATCGGGAAGTCTTGCACCGCAGCGACCGCAGAACTGGAAACGCTCGTTTACCTCAGCGTCGCACTTGGGGCATATCTTGTAACCTCTGATACCGTTGAGCTCGTATCTCATCTTCTTGATTCTTCTGCGTCTTGTGTCGATATCGTCACACAAAACCTTGAGAGCAGCCGGATCCTCGTCGGGATTCTTGTAATATCTCTTACCGATATCAGTGAAGATCTCTACGATCCTTTCCTCTTCGTACAGAATTTTCCTTTTAAGGTTGTTTGCCTCCGAGATGCTTTTTGCTTTCTCGGAAACGCCCTTCTGAGCGTCACTAAATTTATCGAGAAGACCCATTAATCATCACTCCTGTCGGATATTTTTCTCGTCAAATTCCATACCTACATTATACAACATTATTATGAATTTTGTCAAGTGTTTTCCAAATAATTTTGCTATATCGCAAGATTTTGGTCAATTATTTACATATCTGCAATGTCGTTTTCGGTAAGCTGGATAATGCCGCCCTTGGTGAGTGAGGCCGCTGCCGCATCGTTGTCGTTAACTCTGAGTACGAAGGAAACAGCTCTGTCGGAAGCTCCTGTGAAAGCGTAGAGGTACTCAAGGTTTACGTTGTCCTTGCCGAGAATTTCGAGAACGCGGCTGAGCTGACCGGGAGAGTCGGGGATAGTGATAGCGACTATCTCATTTACAGTGACTGCGTATCCTGCGTCTTTAAGAGCATCTACAGCTTTTTCGGTGTCGTGTACGATGATCCTTAAAATGCCGAAGTCCTTGGTGTCAGCAAGGCTCAGGGCTCTTACATTGATGCCGCTTTCCTTGATTATTTCCATAACCCCTGAGAGCTGACCGGGTTTGTTGTCCATAAATACTGAGATCTGTCTTACGTTTGCCATAGTTCAATCCTCCTTGTTATTCGCCGCGTGAAGTGCGGCGGTGATGATCTTTCTTTAGGTCGTGTTGACACTAAGCCTAACAACGCATCTTTTCGGCAAAATTTCACG
>UQEM01000151.1 GCA_900540005.1 uncultured Ruminococcus sp. | reverse complement strand
ATCTACACAAGGCTATTCGTCGGCAGCGTCAGATGTGTATAAGAGACAGGTATCTGTAGAGCTTAACAGTAATTCTGCTGAGGCTTTCTTTGCATCAACAGGTATGCATTTCAACTTTGACTCACGTCTTAAACTCGTTCCTAACGAGGATGCCGAAGTTGCTACACTCGGCTCTGCAACAAGCAAGCTTGGTTATGCTCTCGTTGAGAACGGCAGCGGTTTTGTTATTACAACTGCTGGCGATCGCAACAAGGGTAAGAATGGTACATTCCTTACATTTGATGTAACTGTTCCTGCTGATGCTCAGCCTGGCGATGTTTACTACCTCGATGTTGAGGCACAGGATGGCGATATCTTCAGAATGGCTGGTAATGACGAGAATGACAACGCTCTTGCTGAGACAGCTGATTCTAAGAACAACGAAGCTTACCTCTTCACAAAGGGTATCTACAACTCAACAAACACAAATCCCGATCCTAAGCTTGCTGATCACCCTGAGGCTGACGGCTACATCTACATCAAGGAAGAGGAGCCTGAGACAACAACAACTACAACAGCTGCTCCTGAGACAACAACTACAACAACTACTACAGCAGCTACAACAGCTAAGCCTGGCACAACTACAACAGCTAAGCCCGGCACAACAACTACAGCTAAGCCCACTACAACAGCTAAGCCCACTACAACAGCTAAGCCCGCTGGTAACTCACCTAAGACAGGCGTTGCAGGCGTAGGCGTTGCAGTTGCAGGTCTTGCAGTTGCAGTTGGTACTGCATTCGTTCTCAGAAGAAAGGACGAGGAATAATTAATTATTCCAAATTGCTTCAATAAATAAAAAATCCTCTCCGTAAGGAGGGGATTTTTTTATGTTTGATTTTCTGAGCCGCCCCAGCCGTCGATATTTCCGCGGCACATCGCCCCGAATATCCTGTCCTTGAAGCCGCGGTCTTTTCGTTCCATTTCCGCAAGGAACTCCTTGGTTCGCTGTCGGTTGGTGTGACCGTCTGTGGGACATTTTGACTTAACTATTGGCAGTTCATTCTTTCGTGCAGCCTTTCGTATTTCACGTTCCGGCGCGAGGACAAGCGGACGAATTAATTCGAGTCCCATGTTTTCGAGCGGATTAGTCGGCGAAAAACAGCCGATCCTTCCTTCGGTGAAAAGATTCATGATGAAAGTTTCAACAGCGTCGTCGTAGTTATGTCCGAGCGCGATCTTATTGCAGCCAAGTTCCACGGCGTAATTGTGTAAAGCTCCGCGGCGCATTCTTGCGCAGAGACTGCAAGGATTCGGCTCTTTGCGAATATCGAAAACTATTTCACCGATTTGCGTTTGCACAACGTGATACTCAATGTCATGAGTTGCGCAAAAGTCTGCAACGGGCGAATAATCTGTCTGAACTCCGCCAAAATTCGGGTCAAGAGTGAGACCGACAACCTGATAATCGATCCCTATAAAACGCTTCATCAGTGTCAGCCCATAGAGAAGAACAACGCTGTCCTTGCCGCCGGAAACTCCGACACAGACGCGGTCGTCGTCACTGAGCATATCGTATCTTTGAACGGCTTTTCGTAAATATCCAAGAATTTTTTGCATAACAGCCTCCTGAAAATCTGAAATCAGCACTATCAGTATAGCATAAATTTGGCGATTTTGCAAGAAAAGCTCCCAACCCGAAAATTTTTTCTCTGTATTGTTGATTTATTCATTCTTTTGTGTTATAATAGCATTGAAAAAATTTTTAGGAGGTCCATATGGGAAAAATACTTGTAACCGGCGGTTCCGGATTTATTGGAAGCCATACTTGCGTTGAGCTGCTTGCAAACGGCTATGAGGTTATTATCATGGATAATCTCAGTAACTCCAAGGAAGCAGCAGTAAGAAGAATTGAGAAGATCAGCGGAAGATCCGTACAGTTTTACAAGGCGGACATCTGCGATTATGAGGCTTCAACGAAAATTTTTGACGAGAACGAAATAGACGCGGTGATTCACTTTGCAGGCCTTAAGGCTGTCGGTGAATCCGTCCAGAAACCGCTTGAATATTACACAAACAACATTTACGGTACTTTGATCCTGCTTAGGGTCATGCGCGAGCACGGCTGTAAGAAAATTGTTTTCTCGTCCTCTGCGACAGTTTACGGAATGAATAACAAGGCTCCGTACACCGAGGATATGCCTACTTCTGCAACGAACCCCTATGGTTATACTAAGGTTATGATCGAGCAGATCTTGCGTGACGTTTGCGTGGCTGACAGCGAGTTCGGTGCAGTTGCGCTCCGCTATTTCAACCCCATTGGTGCGCACAAGAGCGGACTCCTTGGCGAAGACCCCAACGGTATTCCGAACAACCTTGTTCCTTATATTGCTCAGGTCGCTTCGGGTAAGCTTGAACAGCTAAATGTTTTCGGCAACGACTATGATACTCCTGACGGAACAGGTGTGAGAGACTACATTCACGTCTGTGACCTTGCGGCAGGTCATGTATGCGCTATCGACTACGCTGCAAAGCACAAGGGCTTTGAGGCTGTAAATCTTGGAACAGGCAACGGTTCGAGCGTGCTTGAAGTTGTTGCGGCTTACGAAAAGGCTTGCGGAAAGCCGATCCCGTATAGGATCGCTCCCCGCCGTGCTGGTGATATTGCAACCTGTTTCGCTGACGCTTCCAGAGCTAAGGAGCTTTTCGGCTGGACAGCCAAACTCGGAATTGATGAGATGTGTGAGGACAGTTGGAATTTCACAAAGCTCAATCCCGACGGTATTAACTAAGAAAGGAAAATAGACATTAATGTCAGAACCACTAAAAAATCTGCTGATTCTTCTCGCTGCGATTGCAGTAATACTGATACTGGTAATCATTATTTTTAGCGGAAAGAGTCCGTTCAGAAAATTATTGTCATTTTTCCTTGAGGAACAATCTGACGAGGACGGAGAGTCGCCTTCGGGTACTCAGCGACAGACGGACAGACAGCACAATGCTGAAAAAGAGTTTGTGCAAAAGAGAACCTCCGAGCCTATTGTTGAAATGGCTACACTTATCCGTAAGAGTGACGACCGACTCCGCATAATCGAGAGTACGGGTCAGGAAAAGCTTGTTGACGCGTACTATGAGCTTGTTTTTGTTACGCGCAAGGGACAGAAGCTGAAAATAGAGTGTTCGCCCGAAGCTTACAACAAGGTTCCGTTCAATCAGCAAGGTTCACTTACATATAAGAGAAATACGCTTGTAAAGTTCAAATTTTACGAGGACACGGTTTATAACTAAAGTTCACGGGCGGCTGTATGCCGCCCTATTTTGTAAATTCAGAGGTTGTTATGGTTAATTTTAATAATGATTGGGACGAACTGCTGAAAGACGAATTCAAGAAAGATTACTACCTGCGACTTAGGCAGAATCTCATTAACGAATACCGCACACAGCGGATATTTCCCGGAATGTACGATATTTTTAACGCAATGAAACTTACGTCATATAATGATGTAAAGTGCGTTATAATCGGTCAGGATCCATATCACGGCGAGGGTCAGGCTCACGGGCTAAGTTTTTCAGTGCGTAAGGGAGTTGCTCCGCCGCCGTCACTCGTGAATATTTTCAAGGAGATCCGCGACGATGTAGGCATTGATAATCTTGGCAAGCATGGTGATCTCACGAAATGGGCGCAGGAAGGCGTTCTGCTGCTCAATTCCGTCCTGACCGTGAGAGCTAACTGCGCACGCAGCCACCACGGTCTCGGCTGGGAAAACTTCACTACCGATGTAATAAAGCTGCTTAACGAGCGCGAAAAGCCGATGGTGTTCATGCTTTGGGGCGGAGACGCCAAGTCAAAGCAGCAGTTCATAACCAACAAGGCACACCTCGTGCTCAAATCGGCTCACCCGAGTCCGCTCTCGGCATACAACGGATTTTTCGGATGTCGGCATTTCTCTCAGTGCAATGCGTTTCTGCGTGCAAACGGAATGAGTGAGATAGATTGGTCGATAGATTAAATATCAAGGAGTTAATTTATGAAAATCAGAGAATTATTTGACAAGAAAACCATATTTTCGCTTGAGGTGTTCCCTCCGAAAAAGACCAGTTCAGTTGACGTGATATACAAGACACTTGAGGAGTTGGGCGATATCCACCCCGACTTCATCAGCGTTACATTCGGCGCAGGCGGCAGCGGAAACAGCCGCTATGCACTCGATATTGCCTCCAAGATCAGTGAAAACGGCATTATACCGATGCTCCACCTCCCGTGCATTAATTTTACCAAGGAGGAGATAGATTCGGCTCTCGATGAGGCAAAAAGCCGCGGGATCGAGAATATCCTCGCTCTCAGAGGCGACCTCAACCCCGATATTACGCCGGTAAAGCAATTCAGCCACGCAAGCGACCTTATTCCCTACATAAAGACGAGGGGAGAATTTGACGTTGCAGGCGCTTGCTACCCCGAGGGACATCCGGACTCCGAAACGCTTGACGAGGATATCGAGAACCTCAGAAAAAAGGTGGATTCAGGCGCAGATCACCTGATAACACAGCTTTTCTTCGATAATGAATATTTCTACAATTTCCGCGACAAGGCGGTCAAGGCTGGAATAAATGTGCCAATCGAAGCGGGTATCATGCCCGTGGTCAACAAGAACCAGATCGAGAGAATGGTCACTACCTGCGGAGCAAGCCTGCCGCACAAGTTTGTGAAAATCATGCAAAAGTACGGTCAGAATCCCGAAGCTATGCGCGATGCGGGAATTGCCTACGCTATAAATCAGATAGTAGACCTTGCGGCAAGCGACGTTGACGGAATCCACCTCTACTCGATGAATAATGCCTATGTTGCGCGGAAGATCAGCGAAGCCGTGTCGGGCGTACTGGGTGAATAATGGAGCTAAGACCGATCGACAAGGACGAGGCGGCTCGCTACATGGGCGTAAAGGGTGCGCCGGACGGTGCGGTACTGGAGCTTCTTGACAGGGTAGAGCCGATAGTGCGCAGGACGGTTCGTCCGAACTACGTTTACATTGTTACGGATATTTCCTTTGAGGAGGGCGGAGTGCGCTTAGACAGCATTCCGTCACTTTTTACAGGGGAGTCGATCAGAAAGCATCTGAGTGGCTGCACAAAAGCCGTGATCCTCGCGGCAACTCTGTCGGGGGAGGCGGATAAGCTTATCCGTCAGACTGCTGTAACGGACATGGCGGAGTCTCTCGCGGCGGACTGCCTTTGCAGCGCGGCTATCGAACAGGTCTGCAACAATGCAGAGGACGAGATTTTTCAGCGTATTGACGCTCCGTACAGAACGTGGAGATTCAGCCCCGGATACGGAGATCTGCCGATCACGCTGCAAGGGGATATCCTGCGCGCTCTGAACGCTCAGCGAAGGATAGGGCTGACGCTTACCGACAGTATGCTCCTGCTGCCGTCAAAGTCGGTTACAGCGATAATCGGCATATCCGATTCAAAGCTTAACCGCGGAGCAAGGGGCTGTGCGATCTGCAATATGCGCGAGAACTGTGCCTTTGCATACACAAAAAACTCCTGTGGAAGCCGCAGGTGAGATTATATATTGTTATATTTTCACTTTCTGCTTTTTGGCAATATGACCGATTTTGGCTTGAATTTCTATGTAAAATGAGCATTGACACATATAGCACTAAAATGCTATAATTATTTTAATAACGTATGAATCAATTTAGGGAGTGTTGACACTAAGATAATATGCAGATTTTCGAGCATAAATTTTA
>UQEM01000150.1 GCA_900540005.1 uncultured Ruminococcus sp. | reverse complement strand
AGTCCAGTTCTTCGCACGGTCAAACTCCATGTGGAGGTCTTTGCCCGTAGGTTTGCCGTTTTCATCGAGCTTTCGGGAAGTAAAATCAACGGTGCTTACACCCGTGACGATTCTGCACTCTCCGATACATTCAGGACGGAGATGATCGCTGATTTCAAACATCATACCCGGCTGAATAGCCTTTTTGAGCTGAGACAGGTTCTTGACCGTTGGAATTTCAGGTTTATCGGGTGTGACCTCTGCCTTTTCGGGCTTCACGGGTGCAGACTGCTCCTTTTCTGGTTCAGCCTTGCCGATATACTCATACATACCGCTGTTCAGGAGCTTATCGTATGAGATATTCTCCGTCACAGCAAAACCGCTGCTTTCACGCTGAATGGTGCAATCGTCCGAATAGAACGGAAGTGCGCCTGTCAGCGAAATAACCTCAGAAACTTCGCCAGTAATCTTGTGACGAAATCGGTCTCCAACCTCGACGGTATGGGGAGACTGTTTCTCAGCGGACTGCTCTGCTTTGAGCGCCGCCCTCTCTGCTTTCTGTTCGGCAGAAAGGTATGTATCGTCCCTGAGCCGTGATTCTGTCATTGTTGCGACATTGTACCACGAATGACGGAACTTCTCACCATTCTCAAAGCTGAAAGTAATACCCTGAGAATTATAGTCAACGAGTGAGATCTTGCCCTCACCGCTGTGACCGCCCGTGCCGTATTCCTTTTTCAGAAAATCGGCTAACTGCTGGATAGTCGAGTGCTTTTCCTCGTAAAAGTCCTGCACACGGAGTTTTCCGTGAACAAAGCCAGTACCACGGTCAATCTCGGCGGCAAGTGCTTCATAGACCTGAACACCGTCAACCACCGGACCTTTGGCAAATTCAGACTTCGGCTTTTCGGGCGCAGGCTTAGAAGTGGTCAGCGGTTCGGGATCACCGAAAAGAGAGAGCTGTTCACCCTGTGCTTCGGGCATTTCCCAAAACGGAACATCAGCATTTTCATTACGCTGAATTTCGTCAATGACCGCTGCGTCCGTAAAGAGAGGACGGTCAATGGCCTCAGTCTCCGCAGTTGGAGTCTCCACCGCAGGAGCATCATCGACCGCCATAACGCCCAGCTCATAAGCAAGACCGTCAAGCTCTGCATTGTGGTTTTCATAGGTGTCGATAGAGATAACACCATCGGCATTGTCGATAATAACCGTAGCACCGAGGGAAAGTGCCTTGTCTTTGATCTCGTCAAGGCTTTCAGCATCACCCTTATATTTCAGCGTGACCGCAGGCACATCTTCCACAGAAGAAATATCCTGAACCTCAGAAGCATCGCTCATAAGCTCTACCGTCTGTTCGTCCTTGCTTTTATGCCTGTCGATAACATCATCGGGAACGGAAACAAGGTCAGAGAAATCAAGCCCCGTCAGACCGTTCTCGATCATATCCTCGATATTATCATACTGCTCCGTATTATAAACCTCGCCGTCAAATTCATAGGTGATTTTGAAGTCCACAAGGTCAGCCGTTACCTGAATCGGCAGCTCATCATCGGTCAGCGTGGTAAACGCAAGACCGACATTGTGCAGATCATCAAAATCAGCACCCTGACGGTATTCCGCTTCACAGAAGTCGTTGATAAGCGACTTTGCCTTGTCAAGCGGAGTTTCAAAGGTACGCTGAAAATCCATGATCTCCACAGGCTTATCGGGATTATGTTCAAGCATTGCAGTTTGCAGGAGCTTCAGGAATGTGGACAGCTCACGGTACGGCTCGATCTCCATTTTATCGCCACGGTTATAGATACCGCAGACAGGTTCGCCGCCGTAAAACAGTTCACCGACCTTATCACCGTCAGCGATAGCCAGTTTCCATGTGCCGCCCTCAGTTTCCGCAGACTCGCAGTCAGTGCCGAAGAACTTGTCAACGACCTACTGTAATGTCTGGAGCTTCTCAGCCTCACGCTTCGGAGGGTTCAGCTCAAATGCCTGTTCGATCAGGACGGTATATCCTGCTTCACGGAGCTTCGCAGAGTATTCGTCCTTAACATGATCGGGAAAACCAACCATAGGAGAACCGTTCTTTGACAGCATACGCAGTCCGAGGACTTCTGCACCGATCTCTGCATTTTTGCCGTACATCTCGTAAAAGTCACCGACCTTGCAGAGTGATACCGAACCTTTGTCCTCCGGCTCTGCCTTTTCAGGAGCTTCGACCGCAGGTTTTTCAGCCTTAGACAGAATTTCAAAGCCCTTTTCCTCCATATCCTGCTGCCAGCCGTCATAGGCAAGCACATCGGAAGTGCCGAGCAGAATACCGCCGTAATTGGGTGCATCAAGGTCTTTCAGGGAAATGCTCTTGTCGCTGATCTTCTCGACCTCACGACGAGCGCCGTCATACATTATAATATCACCGACAGCAAGATCGGACACCTTTGCAGTTTCGGGCTTCTCCTGCACAAGCTCCTTTTCACGGAAGAACTCAGGCATTTCGGTAAAGCCGAAGCTGTCACAGAAATACGCTGTATCCTTGCCGTCGACGGAAATGACGATCACATCGCTTACAGAAAGCGAATGACCACGGAAATCTTCGGGGTGATCAATATTGAACTGCGTATAGAGGGCTTCAAGCGTAGCATTGCCCCTGAACTCTCCGACTTCTCCCTCATAGACAAGCGCATAATCGTCCTTGTTGAGCTGTACGCCGTCAGCTTTCAGCCTGTCCATACTCTCAAAGCGGACACCGTGATATTCGTCACCGCTGGGAAGCTGATAGATCTGAAACTTACCCTGTGCCTTTTCCACATCATCAATGGTGCGGATAGGATTTTTCTCTTTGAAATCGTCAAGTATCTTCTGTTCCTCAGCGGTAAGCGCAGAATGGAATTCCAGATAAGGAACAAGAACATTCAGCATATTTCGGGGAGTTTCCTTGCTTTCAGGTGTATTGTAGGGATAATTCGTCGAAGCTACGGCATTTTCACAGATAGTGCGGATATGGTCAATGAGACTTCCACCGCCCGAACCCTTGCCGTCACCGATATCAAACCTATTGGAGAAATTGAACTCCTGTCCGTCCACAACAGCCCTGATCTCAAAGTTTGTTTTCTTGTAGTAGCCTGCATTAAGGTCGGGGATCATACGCTCCTTATGCTGTTTATCGTCAAGATACTCCATAAGAGCATTTGCAAGCGCAAAGCTGATCTCGCCGTGTTCTTCCGCAAAGTCACTCAGCAGACCGCTTTCGGTAAACCAGCGGTCATTGCCGTCCTTAGAATAGCCGAATTGAAATTCAAGGCTGTCGGGCTTTCTTTCAGGCTCAAAAGTAACATTATACTTTTTCTTTGCGATGATAGCAAAAGCGTTTTCGGTCTGCACTTCATCACCGAGAATATCATAGAGAGCCTTTTTGATACGGTTGAGCTTCGAACGGTTATCTCCCTTTTCCCAATCAGCCATAGCAGCACCGTCAAATGCAGTGAGAAGATCACTGATCCTTTCATCGGAAATGTCAGGAACAGCCTCCTGCAAATCGTCACGAACCCACCAGAAAGCGAGATCGTCAAATTCCTCATGGATACGGTCAATGAAAGCCTGTCCGATTTCCTCAAAGGAAACAAAACGTTCCATACCGCCGAAACTGCACTTGAAACCGTCCTCAGTCCTCTCCGTATGCAGGGAGTGGCGGAGGTTTTCAGCATAATAATAGGTACGGTCTGAGATCTCACCCTGTTCAAAGATAAACTCAATATCTGCGGCCCCACTGCCCTCTAAAAGTCCGAGAGCAAGCTCACGGCGAATATCCTCTCCGTCATGATAACGCTGGGCGAGGTCATAAAGCGCAGGCTCAGAAAGATGATAGCCGAAAGCAGCCTTGTCGCTGGGCTTATGCTTATCAAGATAACCGCTGTCAAACAGCGGATACGCCATATCCTCCCACTCATCAGAAGAAAGAGTGCGCTCCGCAAGGAATTTCGCAAGGTCAGCCTTCGGGAACAGCACTTCTTCCTCAGTCGGAACTCTGCTTGCATTCTCACGGTCAATAACTGCCTGCTTATGGGCAGTCAGAAAGTCAGCTACATCGGATTCCTGCAAAGCGTTATGCAGAATCTCGTCATACGCCTGAATATCCTCAGCCGTGAAAGTCTCGTCAATGCTGTCGATCTGACCTCTCGTCACATCACCGACAAACATAGCGGTAATAGCCGCCCTTTGTCCATCGGAGAAATCGTGCTGAGAAAAGAAGTCAGAAAGCTCAATACTGCGGTCAAAACTCGACTTTGCTTCAAGCATATCATGGAGCTTGGAGTGTTCGCCGTAACGCTCCGAAAGAGCTTGTGACAGATACGCATTAACAAGAGAGAGCATTTCACCGAACTGTGCATCATCATAACGATTATCGAAAAAGTCAGCAAGATCGAGCTTTACATCTTCCACCGCAAGGCGATGAACCACGGGAGAGAGTGCCACATTCTGCTCCATAGGCAAACCGAGGTCAGCCATACTCCTGAGCATATCTACCTCACGGACAGCGTTTTCCAAAGCCCTGTGAAATGCAGGAGCGTTCTCTTTATCCACCGCAAAAGCGACCTTGCCGTCACGGACAACAGCATGATAGCTCACACTTGTTTCGAGGAAAGGCTTGACCTTTCCGAACTGTTCGGGTGTGAGCTTGCTCATATAATAATGGGTATCACGGTTCGCACGATAGTCACGGTTGCCGACTTCCTGCGCCTTATCGGTACTTGCAAACTGATTACGCATATTCACAACTTCGTCCCTGATGTTGCGGACAGCAAAGAGGTCAGCGTGAGATACCGTCAGCGTACCCTTGCCGGACGGATAGACTCTGCCCGAAAACTGCATACTGCGCTTTGACATGATCTCAGCCATTTTCAGGACTAAATCACGGTCAGCCGAAAGATACTCTTTCTGCGGAATATAGCGATACTCTGTTGAACCGAAGATGTTTTTTTCGGGCGGAGAATATGGTCTGTTTGATTTGTTCGGTACAAGATCGGGAGTGCCTGCAATCTGCCTGAACCACTCCACATCTTTATCATTGATCGCCATAATGACGGAATTATCACGGGCATAGGCATAGTAGTTAATGCCCGAATTATCAAGCTGTTCCTGCAATCTTGCAAAATCCGAAGCCTGAATCGTCACAAGGCTCTTATCTCTGTTATCTGTTGCCTTGTGCCACATTTGGTTGCCGTATGTAATAAGGTCAGCCATGCTGTCAACCTCCTTCTTTTCAGTCTCTTGTTCTACAACTTTTGGAATACCCCTGAGCATATCATTCCAGTCTTTATATGTATCTGGAGTGATGATACGCTTCATATCGGGATACTGCTCCTGCAAACGCTGGGCAAATTCATTGCCTGCCGTATCGTTATCGGAGCATAAAAATACGTTCTCAGCAGCGATATTATGACGGAGCATCGTATCAAGGACGATACTTGGCTTCACGCCCATCATGGAAACAAGCCTGCAATTATCAAGCTCTTTGCTGTGCATTTGCAGATATGAAAGCATATCTATTGCCGACTCAAAGAAAAAAGCCTTTTCTCCGGTGCCGCGTACTACCTCAAAGCCGTGACCGCCAACCGAGCCTGTTGCAATGCCTTTGAATTTATGCTCCGTGGAAGTGCCGACCTTTTCAGCACCGATAACTTTTCCGTCTGTATCGAAATATTTGAAAAGCACATTGCCTGTCTTTTCTTCCTGAGAAATAACGCCTTTCTTTACAAG